>NZ_JBYSWB010000084.1:0-559 GCF_058986725.1 Pseudomonas sp. GW821-FHT01A09 | reverse complement strand
TGATCAACCATCGTGGCGACCTCGGGGCAGTATTCAAAGACGTCACGTCCGCAGACGCCATGAAGGGCTACGCGGTTTCTGCTTTGACTGCTGGCTCGTTCGCCTACGCGGATGCCAACTGGTTTGCCGCCGCTGACCAAGCCGGAACCGCTGCTCAAGGTGTTGCGCCGAGCACCGGATCAACGTTACAGGCAACCAACTCGGCCAAGGATGTCTTCACCTGGGCAAACGCCCCCGCCGTCTTGAGTCGCGCCGGAACACGCGCCGCCATCAGTACCGGAATATCCACCGCCATCACCGGCGGCAGTCTGCGCGACAACCTCGTCGCCGCCCTCGCATCGGAAGCTAGCAACATCGCGATGGCCACCGGTTTCAACTGGGTGGGTGACCACGTTCGCTTCCCGGATGGAAGCGCGCAGAAAGTGGCTGCTCACGCCTTGGTGGGCGGCTTGCTGGCAGAGGCCACGGGCAGCGATTTCAAAACCGGCGCTGCAGCGGCGGGCTTGAACGAGCTGCTCGTCAATCAGATGGCGGATGTCGTCGAAGGCAATGCAGATCT
>NZ_JBYSWB010000083.1:0-569 GCF_058986725.1 Pseudomonas sp. GW821-FHT01A09 | reverse complement strand
GAGATCGCCCGGTCGCGAAAATGGATTGCGCACTCACCCTTGTTGCCGGGGGACGACCAGTGAAACTGGTCAGCGAAAGTCTCGGTGTGTCGCGCTCGCAATTAACGGTTCGAATCAAGCAATCGGTATCGCCCAAAGTACGGCGACGTCGGCTCGTGAACGATACGGAGTTGGTCGCTGAGATTAAGCAGCAAGTCAGCGAGTTGCCGAGCTATGGCTACCGTCGTGTTTGGGGGTTGCTGCGCCGCGAGCGTGAAGTTCAGTCACTGGCCCCGATCAATGTGAAACGGGTTTACCGCGTCATGCGCGATCATAATTTGCTGCTGGGACGCCGCATCAAGCAGCCTGGCGTGCAGCGCCGGCATGAAGGCCGAATTGCCGTGACTATCAGCGATACGCGCTGGTGCTCGGACGGCTTCGAGTTTCGCTGCGACGACGGTGCGAAGTTGAGTGTAACTTTTGCCCTGGACTGCTGTGACCGCGAAGCCATCGGCTGGGTCGCCAGCCCGACGGGCTACAGCGGTGACGACATCCGAGACTTGATGTTGGAAAGCGTGGAGAAGCGATTT
>NZ_JBYSWB010000082.1:0-571 GCF_058986725.1 Pseudomonas sp. GW821-FHT01A09 | reverse complement strand
CTGGCGTGGCTGCTGGCCAATGTCCTGTTCTGGCAGCCCCTGTGGGCAATAGCCGACGGCATCGTTCCCAGCGGGCCAGGCACCACAGTGGGGGCTGCGGGCAACGGCGTGCCCATCGTCAACATCGCCACGCCCAACGGCAGCGGCCTGTCGCACAGCCAATTCAGTGATTACAACGTCGGCGGTCAAGGCGTCATCCTCAACAACGCCACCGGCCAGGCCCAGAGCACCCAACTGGGCGGCGTCATCGCCGGCAACGCCCACCTCAAGGGCACGGCTGCCAGCGACATCCTGCTCGAGGTCACGGGCAACAACCGCAGCCACCTCAATGGCTACACCGAAGTCGCCGGCCAATCGGCAAGAGTCATAGTCGCCAACCCCTACGGCATCACCTGCAACGGTTGCGGCTTTATCAACACGCCGCGCGCCACCCTGACCACCGGCAAGCCTTTGCTCGATCCCCATGGCCAACTGCAGCGGTTGCAGGTGGATGGTGGCGACATACTGATCGATGGCGCCGGAATCAACGCCGACAACCTCGACAGCTTCGAGGTCATTACCCGCTCGGCCA
>NZ_JBYSWB010000081.1:0-630 GCF_058986725.1 Pseudomonas sp. GW821-FHT01A09 | reverse complement strand
AACGACCAGCACTATCAGGCGGCCATCCTTGAAAGCGGCAACGACACCACCCTCGACAGCGGCGGCGTCATCGCCTTCGAAGCCGTCAAGGACCTGCACGACGAGAGCCACACCAAAACCAACAACAACGCCTTCTGGAACGCCGCCAAGGGCAAAGGCACCACCGACGAAACCCTGCGCCAGACCGCACTCGTCGCCCAGGGCAGCCGGGCGGTCAATGCCGTCAAAGGCCTACAGATCGATGTCACGCACGTCAACCGCCAGACCGTCAGCCAGAGCATCGACGCCATGGTCAAGGCCGATCCGACGCTGGCCTGGATAAAGGACGCCGAGGCGCGGGGGGATGTCGATTGGCGGCAGGTGAAGGAGATTCATGAATCGTTCCGGTACGACACCTCGGGGTTAGGGCCGGCTTCGCAGTTGGTGGTGGCGATTGCCATGGCGGCCACCGTTGGGCCGGCGGTGGCCGGCGCAGCGGCGGGTGCGGGAACCGTCGGAGCTGCAGCGACCGGCGCGGTCGCGGCGGGCGCGGCTGCCAACGCCAGCATCGGCCTGATCAACCATCGTGGCGACCTCGGGGCAGTATTCAAAGACGTCACGTCCGCAGACGCCATGAAGGGCTACGCGGTT
>NZ_JBYSWB010000080.1:0-647 GCF_058986725.1 Pseudomonas sp. GW821-FHT01A09 | reverse complement strand
ATGCTGCCGCCCGCGCTCAAGAGCTGCGCGGTGCCCATGCCCAGCGTGCCGCCACCGACATGAAGCAGGCGGCCGCCATCGTTGAGGAAGTCGCCCAGGTACGTGTCGAGGTCGGCGTTGGCGAATTCCAGGATGCCGTTGCGGTTATCGAGCCGGCCGGTGATGTTCAGGCGGCTGACGTCGTTGCTCGGCGAGCCGCTGCCCAGGGCGCGCAGCTGGCCGGTGTGGTTGTCGACGCTGGCGGCCTGCACGGCGAGGCGGGTGTTGCTTTCGATGATGCCGCGGTTGATCAGGGCGCCGGCGAGGGTCATGTCGATCGACTCACCGGCCAGCTGACCCCCGCTGGCATTGCTGAAGCTGTCGCCGATCAGGCTGATGTTGCCCAGGGCGAAAGGCCGCCGTCGCCGTTGTCGAAAGCGCCGTGGCGCAGCGTCGCGTGGCCGTTGCGGGCGTTGATGCGGCCGCCCTGGTTGGCGAGCCGAGCGCTGATGTCGAGGTTGAGGTCGTTGTGCGCCTGGAGCGTGCCGCCGTGGTTGCTGAGGTGCTCGGCGCTGATTTTGATGTCGCCCTCACGGCTGAGGATCAAGCCGCCGTCGCCGTTGCTCAGCTGGCGCTCGACGACAGCGCTGAGTGCGCCATTGGCTGCC
>NZ_JBYSWB010000079.1:0-647 GCF_058986725.1 Pseudomonas sp. GW821-FHT01A09 | reverse complement strand
TGCATCTCGGTGGCGGAGATGTAGCGCAGGCTGAACAGCCGCGCCGAGAGGCCACTGGCCGGGCGCGCGGAGGCCAGGGTCGGGGTGAGCTTGCCGCTGACCGCCTGGTTGGCCGGCAGGATCACGTAGCGGTTGCCCTGGCGGATCATGGCGTTGTTGGTCCAGGACAGCAGGGTCTCGAGGATCGACAGCGCTTCGGTCTTGTTGACCGGTTGCGAGGTGGAGAAGCTGACGTCGCCGGTCACGCCCTGGGCGATGCTGTAGTTCTCGTGCATCAGGTCGCCCATGACGCTGTTGATCACGGCTTCGATGGGCTGGTTGGTGAAGTTGAACATGATGTCGCCGGAGGCTTGGCCACCCTGCCCTGGCGCTTGGCCGGACGGGCCGGCAGCGGGCACCGCGGCACGTGCGGACGCCGCGTGCACGAAGCTCTGGTTGCCGCGAATGATCTGCTGGCGAGCGCGGGCTGCGGCGGGTGTGGCGGCATTATTGGTGTCGTCAGTGCCGGCCTCTTCGCGCGCAAGCGTTGCTCCTACATCGCAGTCCGGGCGCGCATCGTACCCCTGTGGGAGCGAGGCTTGCCCGCGAAGGGGCCGGCATGGCTGGCCGCGCTGGTCGCCGGTGCCGCGCAGGGCCTCGTGCATCAG
>NZ_JBYSWB010000077.1:0-716 GCF_058986725.1 Pseudomonas sp. GW821-FHT01A09 | reverse complement strand
CAAGGCGGCTTCACTCTGCTGGAAATGCTCGCGGTGATCGTGCTGCTGGGCATCGTCGCCACCATCGTCGTGCGTCAGGTCGGCGGCAACGTCGACAAGGGCAAGTACGGCGCGGGCAAGGCGCAGCTGGCCAGTTTGAGCATGAAGGTCGAGAGCTACGCGTTGGACGTCGGTGCGCCGCCGGCCAACCTGCAGCAACTGCTCACCAAGCCTGCCAACGCCACCGGTTGGATGGGGCCGTATGCCAAGCCGTCGGACCTCAAGGACCCGTTCGGGCATGCCTTTGGCTATCGCTTCCCGGGCGAGCATGGCAGCTATGACCTGATCTTCTACGGTCAGGATGGCGTGGCGGGCGGGGACGGCTACAAGGCCGACCTCGGCAACTGGCAGTAAGCGCCGATGGGCTTGCTGTGGAGTAGCCGCTCTCCCTGTAGCGAGGGGGCTTGCCCCCGAAAAATCGCAATGCCGCCACAAGGGTTGAGCCTGGAAGAATTTTCGGGGGCAAGCCCCCCCGCTACAGGTGCGCGGCGCCAGGGCGGTTTTACCTTGTTCGAAATGCTCGTGGTGATCGTGCTCATCGGCGTGACCGTGGGCATTCTTTCGGTCGGCGTGAGCAAGGGTTTGCATGCCGCCGCCGAACGCCGGGCGATCGCTCAGGTGGTGCAGGCGCTGCGGGCGGCGCGGGTGCAGGCGATCGTCAGCGGGCAGCCGGCGCA
>NZ_JBYSWB010000076.1:0-722 GCF_058986725.1 Pseudomonas sp. GW821-FHT01A09 | reverse complement strand
AGCGACCCGGGCGTGTACACCGCGCTGATCGAAAACATCCGCTGCATCGACACCGACTGTTCCGGTGGCAAACAGCACTACGCCTGGCGCATCACCCAGTATCAAAAACTCGACGTCCTCGCCGCCAGCGCCGCCGCGAGCATCACCGCCGGTGGCGACCTGCACCTGCAGGGCGGTGCCCTGCGCAACCACAGCAGCACCATCGCCACCGGCGCCAGCCTCACGGCGAACCTGGTCAGCCTCGACAACGTCGGCATCGAGCCCGGCGAAACCGTCACCTCGCGCACCTACCGCTCCGAGCGCACCCGCCGCCCAGGCGCCTGGTTCGACGCCATGCGCGCGTTCAACGCGCAGTACTGGAAAGACGGCCCTCGCTACGATCCCGCCCAGCTCGGCGGCCTGGAGGCCGGCGTGGCCTCCTTCATCGGCCGCATGCAGAAGGAATACGCCGACCGCGCCCACCAGACCTTCACGCCGCTGGCCGGGCAAAGCTACGCCGCCGTGATCCAGGCCGCCGGCCCGGCCGCGGTCGTCACCCAGAACGGCATCGACAACAGCGTGGTGCGCAGCGGCTACAACTACATCGGCGCCGGCCCGCGCACCGACACCAGCACCCCGGGCACCCCGTACTCGACACAGGTGAGCATCCACCGCCAACTGGCCCCCGACCTCGCCCAGCAACAGGTCGACCCCACCACGCTGCCCGACTTCGCCTTGCCCAG
>NZ_JBYSWB010000075.1:0-782 GCF_058986725.1 Pseudomonas sp. GW821-FHT01A09 | reverse complement strand
TTGTCGAGGCGTTTGATGGCGCCTTCGATCTCGGTCCACTGCGCGGGGCGGGTGCGGATCAGCAGTTGGTTGCTGCTCTTTTGCGCGGTGATGCGGGTGCTTTGGTCGAGGCTTTTGCTGCCTTGGCTGTTGGCTGCATCAGCGCTGCCATCGTCGCTAGTGTCACTGCCATCGCTGCTGGCGCTGCTGTCCTGGTCGCTGTCGTCGTCGCTGTTCTGTTCATTGCCGACGCTTTGCATGCCGGTGTTGTTATTCAGGCCCTGGCCGTTGCTGCCGTTGAGGCCGCCGCTGCTGATGCCACCGGTGGTGCCCGAACTGTTGTTGCCGGTCAGGGATGACAGGCTGGTGGTGCGCACACCCGGGGCGACCTTGGCGGCGCTGTCGTCCTTGATCTGGCCGTTGCCGTAGATCTGGCGCAGGTACCTGGCCAGGTCGGTGGCCTTCATGTTGCGCACGTCGTAGACGTAGAGTTGCGGCTCGTTGCCGCCGCCTTCGTCGATGGTGTGGATCCAGTCGCCGACTTCGCTCAGGTACTGCGGCTGCGAGGAGATGGCGACCACCGAGTTGGTCCGCTCGATCGGCAAGAAGTGCACCATGCCGGCCAGGGGCATGCCGCTGTCGGGGCCGAACATCTTCTGCAACTGCGGCATCAGCTCGCCGACGGTGGCGCGCTGCAGGCCGTAGACGCCGATGGACATGCCCTTGAGCCAGTCGACGTCGAAGGTGTTGATGGTGTCCTGATAGTTGGCCAGTTCCTCCGGCGTGCCGGCGAGGCTGAGCAC
>NZ_JBYSWB010000074.1:0-858 GCF_058986725.1 Pseudomonas sp. GW821-FHT01A09 | reverse complement strand
TCCATCAGACTGTGTGGAAACCCTGGAAATATGCTTGCCAATTCCAGAAAATGCCCGTATCGCAAGATACGGGCATTTTGTTATGCGCTATATCCAAGGTGAAAACCGTTCCCAGACCGCTTTGTTCCCTGTGTCGTTGGACGAACTTATTCCCGACGACCATTTGGTTCGCGTCATCGACGCCTATGTAGCGCTTCTGGACTTTGAACAACTGGGTTTCGATAAAGCCAGGCCCAAGGCTACCGGGCGTCCTTCGTACGATCCCGCCGATCTGCTCAAACTCTATTTATATGGCTATTTTCAGCGCATTCGTTCGTCGCGGCGACTTGAAGCTGAGTGTCAGCGCAATGTTGAGGTCATGTGGTTGTTGGGACGGCTGGCCCCTGACTTCAAAACCATTGCCGATTTTCGGCGCGACAACAGTGCCGCGTTCGTCGCAACGTGTCGTGCCTTCATTCGATTTTGCCGCGAGGCCGGGCTGATTGCCGGAGAGCTGGTAGCCATCGACGGCAGTAAGTTTCAGGCAGCCGCCTCCGGCAGCAAACAACTGACCTTGAAAACACTTCAAGCCCGAGAAGCGAAACTCGACAAGAGGATTGCGCGCTACCTGGCGCAGCTCGATGAAGCGGATCGCGAGGAAGATGCAGAGCCGATCGACCGCTCCGCAGTGCAAGTGGCACTGGCCAAGTTGCAGGTAGAAAAGGCCAATAACCAAACGTGCCAAGTACTTATGCAAGCTCAGGACCTGACTCAGCACGTCGTTGGCGAGCCTGATGCGCACAAAATGCGAGGGCCCTACGTCGCATTGGTGGCATACAACGTCCAGAGCGCTGTGGACGCGAAGCACTGTTTGATCGT
>NZ_JBYSWB010000073.1:0-888 GCF_058986725.1 Pseudomonas sp. GW821-FHT01A09 | reverse complement strand
AAGTCCCGTAACGAGCGCAACCCTTGTCCTTAGTTACCAGCACGTTAAGGTGGGCACTCTAAGGAGACTGCCGGTGACAAACCGGAGGAAGGTGGGGATGACGTCAAGTCATCATGGCCCTTACGGCCTGGGCTACACACGTGCTACAATGGTCGGTACAGAGGGTTGCCAAGCCGCGAGGTGGAGCTAATCTCACAAAACCGATCGTAGTCCGGATCGCAGTCTGCAACTCGACTGCGTGAAGTCGGAATCGCTAGTAATCGCGAATCAGAATGTCGCGGTGAATACGTTCCCGGGCCTTGTACACACCGCCCGTCACACCATGGGAGTGGGTTGCACCAGAAGTAGCTAGTCTAACCTTCGGGAGGACGGTTACCACGGTGTGATTCATGACTGGGGTGAAGTCGTAACAAGGTAGCCGTAGGGGAACCTGCGGCTGGATCACCTCCTTAATCGACGACATCAGCTGGCTTATGAGCTCCCACACGAATTGCTTGATTCATTGAAGAAGACGATGAAGGTAACAGCTCGTAACTGGGTCTGTAGCTCAGTTGGTTAGAGCGCACCCCTGATAAGGGTGAGGTCGGCAGTTCGAATCTGCCCAGACCCACCAGTTTCTTGTTTTGGGGCCATAGCTCAGCTGGGAGAGCGCCTGCCTTGCACGCAGGAGGTCAGCGGTTCGATCCCGCTTGGCTCCACCACTTCATGCAAAAGCCTAGAAATGAATATTCGCTTCGAATATTGATTTCTGATCTTTTTCAGAATCGTTCTTTAAAAATTTGGGTATGTGATAGAAAGATAGACTGAATGGCACTTTCACTGGTGTTCATTCGGGCTAAGGTAAAATTTGTGAGTGACTCTTGAGAGTCTTGCGAATTTTCGGCGAAT
>NZ_JBYSWB010000072.1:0-898 GCF_058986725.1 Pseudomonas sp. GW821-FHT01A09 | reverse complement strand
TGGTCGCTGTGAAACAGCACATTCTGAGGCCGGCCACGCTGCTCATAGGCCATATCCAATGCCTTGATCACCAGGTCGGCATCAGGCTTGGCTGAGAACGCCCAACCTACAACACGCCGGGCACAAAGGTCGATGACAGCCGCCAGATAGTGCCATTGGCCTTCAGCCCAGACGTACGTAATGTCACCGCACCAGACTTTGTTCGGGGATGCCACGCTGAACCCGCGATCAAGCACGTTCGGGATATCAGGCCGCTCCACGGTAGCCTTTTTGTAGGCATGGGAGCCCGGCTGTTTGCTGATCAAGTTCAGCTCGCGCATCAACCTACGTACCTTGAATCGCCCGATCTGCATGCCGTCCTCTTTCATCATCAGCATGATGCTCCGGCTGCCCGCAGCGCTTCGGCTTTGCGTAAACAACTCGTTCACGCGGCTACGCAAGACTACTCGTTCGGCATCCGGATACCGACGTTTCCGGCAGTACGCGTAGTAGCAAGATCGGGTGACATCAAATACCGAGCACAACAGATCAACAGGCTCTTGAGCCCGCAGTTGATCGATTAACGCGAACGCTCGTGTTCCTCGGCCATCAAGAGCGCGGTGGCCTTTTTTAAGATCGATTTTTCCCGTTCTAGCCGATTGATACGGGCTTCGAGTTCCTGGATTTTTTGCTGCTCGGGCGTTAGCGCTTTGCTGATCGGCGTGACACCGCCGCGTTCCTGCTGGAGCTGGTTCACCCAACGACGCAAGGCCGACTCAACCAGCCCAAGCGAACGGGCGGCTTCGATATGGCTGTAGCCTTGGTCGAGCACCAGGCACGCAGCCTCGCGCTTGAACTCAGGGGTAAAGGTACGACGTTGCTTGGTCATCAGACACCTCTCTATGGCGAGCATTCTCGC
>NZ_JBYSWB010000071.1:0-923 GCF_058986725.1 Pseudomonas sp. GW821-FHT01A09 | reverse complement strand
TGGACCGCGAGCGGTCTTCAGCCGCGGGCTTTGTCGATCAACTCGATATATTCCGGCGCGTTGCGCTGATCCTTGATCAGCTCGACGAAGGTCTTGCCGTGCTCGTCCTTGCCGTCCAGGTCGAGACCGGCCTCGCGGAAAAACACCAGAAAACGCTCGAAATCATCCACCCGCAGGCCGCGGTACGCCTTGATCAGCTTGTGCAACGAAGGCGAAGTGGCATCGACGGGTTCGAAATCCAGAAACAGCTTGATTTGCCCATCGCCAATCTCGTCACCGATCACTTGTTTCTTGTCTTTACGCATTGCCGACTCCAACTTGCTGTCACGGTCATTTCACGGGGCACGCAGTTTATACCCCGGCGCCATCCACACTCAACGCGCGCGTTGCCCGCCAACGGTATGCAGGTCGGCCCAGATATGGCCATTGGCATAGGTGAGGAACTGCACATACACGGTTTCGTTGCGCAGCATGTCGACCAGGCTGCGGTACATCGATAACGGGTAGTTGAGGGTGAGGGTCTTGCCGTCGTCATCGAAGGCCGGCTTTTTCAGGCTTTTGCTTTCGCCGTCGAAGGTGATCAGCACTTGATTGAGGGTCGCCGTCTTGGTCAGGGACTTGCCCTTCAAGCGCAGGAACAGCGGCGCCGTTACCGGGATCGGTTGCTGATTGGACAACCGTTCGTTGCCGGCGACGATGGAGTATTCAGTCACCTGCAACAGCTGCTGTTGCTCGGGCTCGCCCTCGCGCAACGACTGGTCATCCGGGGGCAGGTACTGGGAATGCAGCGGGGCAGCAGCCAGGGGCAGGCTGACGAGAACAGCGAGGGCGGCAACGGTAAGGCGCATGGCAGGCTCCAGATCGGCAGGCCTGCACTTTAGCACGGTGATGAAGCCTGCCAATGCGCGGGCAATTGGCAACCC
>NZ_JBYSWB010000070.1:0-976 GCF_058986725.1 Pseudomonas sp. GW821-FHT01A09 | reverse complement strand
GGCTTCCCCCCGATTCGGTGTGTCAGCCACCTCATCCAGTACTGACACACCCTATCGGGGGCAAGCCCCCTCGCTACAGGGGAGATGTCCGGTCGGCGATTCATCAGGGTTTCAGCAACTGCATCTGCTGGCGGTAATCGTCCGTTACCTGCTGCGCCTGGCTGTTGCCTGTCACCACCCGCGGCGTGATCAGCACGATCAGTTCGGTGCGGGCCTTGGACTTGCTGGTGCTGCCGAACAACCATTTGAGCCCCGGGATGCGCCCCAGGTACGGCACGGCGGTGCTGGTGTCGCTGTTGTCCTGCTTGATCAATCCCCCCAGCAACACCGTCTGCCCGCTCTGCACCGCCACTTGCGTGGCCACCGAGCGCGCGGCGATGGCCGGGTTGGTGGAGGTGCTGGTGACGTTGCTGTAGTCGGCGTTGCTGACCTGTTGCTTGATGTCCATGTACACCAGGCCGCCCGGGTTGATGCGCGGCACCACGTCGAGGATGACGCCGGTCTGCACGTATTCGACGCTGCTCAGGGTGGTGTCGGAGGTGTTGGTGTTGACCGTGGTCTGGTTGATCGGGATGTTCTCGCCGACCTGGATCTGCGCCTGCTGGTTGTTCATGACCACCAGCGAGGGCGCCGACAGCACCTGGGTGCGACCATTGCTTTCGAGGGCGTGCAGGGCGACTTGCAGGTTGTTGCTGACGAAGGAGTAGAACAGCGAGTCGGAGCTCGACAACGCCGCGCCGCCGGCGCCCAGCGCGCCTTGGCTGCCGGCGGTGTTGGCGACGGTGGTGCTGGAGGAGTTGCCCGCCAGGCGGCCCAGGTACCACTGCACGCCCATGTCCAGTTCGCCGGTGAGGTTGACTTCGAGGATGCGGGTTTCGATCTGCACCTGCATGGGCGGGTTGTCGAGGCGTTTGATGGCGCCTTCGATCTCGGTCCACTGCGCGGGGCGGGTGCGGATCAGCAGTTGGTTGCTGCT
>NZ_JBYSWB010000069.1:0-1018 GCF_058986725.1 Pseudomonas sp. GW821-FHT01A09 | reverse complement strand
AGGACCCAGAGCACGACCAAAAGCGCCATGCCGCGTTGTCGCCCCAACCTCTGTGGCGAGGGGGCTTGGCGGCGATGGGTTGTGTCAGGCACATCGCGGTGGCTGATCCACCGTATCGGGAGCAAGCCCCCTCGCCACAGGGGTGTGGGTGGGGTTTGGGTAGGCAGGGTCGGCCTCTTCGCGGGCAAGCCCTGCTCCCACCGGGTTGGGGGTGGGGTTTGGGTAGGCAGGGTTGGCCTCTTCGCGGGCAAGCCTTGCTCCCACAGGGTTGGGGGTGGGGTTTGGGTAGGCAGGGCTGGCCCCTTCGCGGGCAAGCCTTGCTCCCACAGGGTTGTGAGGGGGATTGGTGTCGGCAGGGTTGGCCTCTTCGCGGGCAAGCCCTGCTCCCACCGGGTGAACCTATCTGGAGTCGAGCACCTGTGGGAGCAGGGCTTGCCCGCGAAGGGGCCATTGAGGATGGACACCAACATCACTGCCCACCCGCCTGTGCCGACAGGTCCAATTTGAGTGCCACGCTCTGCAAGGTCCAGGGCACCGGCCCGCTCAAGGTGGCATCGATGCGCACCGCTTGCGGCAGGCGCGCCGGCCAGGGCCATTGCTCCAGCCAACCGCTGGGCTGGCCCGTGGGCGTGGCGCCGCGGTAGCTGAGGTGCAGGGCTTGCACCTCGTGGAGCAGCACCTGCGGATCGCCGAAGGCGCGCAGCGTCTGCCCCTCCAGTTGCGCGAGGTCGAGCAGCAGGCGGTGGTCGTGCAAGGTGATTCGGTGTTGGTACAGACCACCGCCCATGTGGCTGGGCAACGGTGCGTAGAAGGTCATGCTCTGGCTCGAGCCCTGGAATATCTGCGGTGCCTGCGCGTCCGGCGAACCGGCGGCCAGCGGCAATGCCTGACTGATCGAGCGGCGTAAAAACGACTGGCTGGCCCGCACTTCATCGAGCCGCGTGCTGTAGCGATCGGCCTTGGCCACGGCGCGATTGGCACCGACGATCGCACCGCCGATCAGCGTCAGCATGACACC
>NZ_JBYSWB010000068.1:0-1181 GCF_058986725.1 Pseudomonas sp. GW821-FHT01A09 | reverse complement strand
TGCTTGTATGGTAGAACTTGAAGGGGTGGTGGGACGAACGCTAAGCATCTGACTGCGCCAACAGTACAGACCGTGGGAGACCTCGCCCCACCCCTTCCACCAAAGCGCCGATAAAGAATGCATCGTGAGAGAACGACGATAGGAACAAGCCTGCGCCGCTTGGTGAAACCCCGACAAGTTCTAAAACCTTAACGCGGAGAAGTGCTCATGGCAATGCAGGTCGCTCAGTCGATAGCAGGTGTGGATGTTGCCAAGGCAGAATTGGTGATCTATCACGAAGACAGCGAGCTGGAAGTTGTCATCGGCAATGAAAAAGCAGCCATCAAACGCTGGCTGAAAACGTTGAGTGCCAACACAGCGATCGCTGTAGAGGCCACAAATATTTATCACATCGACATCCAGGAAATGGCCTACGCCGCCGGATTTTCAGTCTATGTCGTTGATGGATACCAACTTAGTAATTACCGCAAGGGCGTTGGGTTGCGCAGCAAGACTGACAGGTCCGATGCCAAATTGTTGGCCCGTTTTCTCAAGCACGAGGGTCAAGAGCTTCGTCCCTGGACGCCACCGCCAGCGGCTTACGGGCGGCTCCAGAGTCTTCTGCGGCGTCGTGCGTCGCTCGTCCAGGCGCGCACCAAGCTGACTCAGAGCTGGACAAATGACGCTACCTTGAAGACGGCATTTGCAGATTTTCTGAAATCCGTGGAGAAACTGGACAAGCTGGTCACGAAGAAACTTCAGGAAGTCGTACGCCAAGCCGGTTTGGCTGAGCAAGTGGCGCGTTGCCAGGCGATCGAAGGGATAGGCTTCTTGAGCGCGACGGCCTTAGTGATGGCGTTTATTCGAGGTGACTTCAAAAAGGCGGATTCATATATCGCCTTTTTGGGTATGGATCTCAAAGTTTCCGATTCGGGCCAAAAGAGCGGGCAGCGGCGGCTTACAAAAAGAGGTTGTGCGGAGATTCGTCGATTACTGCACAACGCGGCGATGTCGGCGAGTAGAAGCGCGGCGTGGAAAAGCTTTTATCAATATCAGCGAAACCGCGGAAAAGCCACGACTCAAGTGCTGGTGATGCTCGCTAGGAAGCTCGCGCGAGTGGCCTTCGCCCTGTTGAAAAACCAGAGCGAATACCAATCCAAAGCACCGATTCTGGCTTGTTGAAAACCATAGAATCTCCCACA
>NZ_JBYSWB010000067.1:0-1301 GCF_058986725.1 Pseudomonas sp. GW821-FHT01A09 | reverse complement strand
GTGCTGTAGCGATCGGCCTTGGCCACGGCGCGATTGGCACCGACGATCGCACCGCCGATCAGCGTCAGCATGACACCAAGCAGGCTGATGACGATGAGGATTTCCAGCAGGGTGAAGCCTGCGCTGCGGCGCTTCATGGCTGCACCACGATGCTGAAGCCCCGGCATGACAGGTGGCCGGGGCAAACCGCAGCACGCCCCTGATGCATGCCCTGCTGGACGCGCGGCGCTGATGGCAACCCGAGTGAGCGGCGCAGCTTCATTGTTCGGCCCCGCTGCTGGCCGAGCGCGCTTGCAGGGTGCTGAAGCGTGCGTGGCGACGGCCTTCGTCGAGGTTCAGGTCGAGGCGATAGAGGGCGATCTGTGGGGTGTTGCTGGGTTGCTCGCGAACATCCAGCTGCCAGCGCAAGTTGCCCTCCCAGGCGCCTTCACTGCGGCCGACGTGCAGCGGGCCGTTGCCGAACTCATCCATCAGCGAACGCGCAGCCAGATTCAAGCGATCGCTGCGCTGCACCTGCTGCAACGACTTGGCGCTTTGCCCGAAGGCAGTCAGCAGCACGGCGCAGCACAGGGCCAATACCGTCAAGGCGGCGAGCATTTCCAGGAGGGTGAAACCACGCTGCCGCCGAGCACCCGCTTGATGATCCTGGCGGGGTCGAGGTTCAGCTCGCGGGCCAGTTCGTCCACCGGCGGTAGCGAGGGGGCTTGCCCCCGAACATTCTTCCAGGCGCAACCCATGTGGCGTCGTTGCGATTTTTCGGGGGCAAGCCCCCTCGCTACAGGGGGGCGATGGCTTACTCAATAACGGGGCAAGTATCGTCACGGCACAGCCACGCTGCCCGTCAGCCAGCCGATGTCGATGCGCCAATGCTTGTCGCCCTGGCTCAAATCCTTCCAGGCTCAAACCTTGTGGCGTCGTTGCGATTTTTCGGGGGCAAGCCCCCTCGCCACAGGGGGGCGGTGGATTCGTCCACAAGGGGGCAAGTGTTGTCACGGCACGTCCCGCACAGCCACGCTGCCTGTCAGCCAGCCGATGTCGATGCGCCAACGCTTGTCGCCCTGGCTCAACAGCACATGCCCGCCACTGGCCCCGCCATCCGGATAGAACTCGAACGCCGCGCCGAGCTCCTGCGCTGTCTGCAGCTGAATGTTCATGTCCTTGGGCAACGCCTGCGGCGCCTGCCCGGGCGCCGCAAAGCGCCGCTGGGCCAGATCGAACCGCGTCTGCGCCGGCTGCCCGCTGACGATCGCCTGCACCCGCGCCGCCCGCAGCGCCTGCACCACCTGAGCGATCGCCCGGCG
>NZ_JBYSWB010000066.1:0-1544 GCF_058986725.1 Pseudomonas sp. GW821-FHT01A09 | reverse complement strand
GGCCAGAACGGCCTGTTCCGCTTGAGCGGTCAAAGCGCCAGTGGTGCAGGCCACACCGGCGCGCTGACCAGCAGCGCCCCGCAGCGCGCCCACCCCTACCTGATCGAAACCAACCCCCTGCTCACCAACCTCAAGCTGTTCCTGAGCTCCGATCACCTGTTCGCCAACCTCGGCCATACCCGCGCCGACATCCCTAAGCGCCTGGGCGACGGCTTCTACGAACAACGCCTGATCCAGCAAGCGGTACTCGCCCGCACCGGCCTGCGCTACCTCGAAGGCACGACCAGCGACGAAGCGATGTTCAGGCACCTGATGAACAACGCCATCGCCAGCAAACAGGCGCTCAACCTGACACTCGGCACGCGCCTGAGCGCCGAACAGATCGCCGCCCTGACCCACGACATCGTCTGGATGGAAAACACCCGGGTCAACGGCGAAACCGTGCTCGCCCCAGTGCTCTACCTGGCCAACGCCAACCACCGCCTCGGCCCGAACGGTGCGCTCATCCAAGCCCGCGACCTGACCCTGATCACCGGCACCGACCTCAACAACGCCGGCACCCTGCGCGCCAGCAATGACCTGGCGGTTCAGGCCGGCGACAGCGTCGTCAACCTCGGCCTGATGGAGACTGGCAACCGCCTGGACCTGCTGGCCCGCAACCATGTGATCAACCGCGCGGGCGGCCTCATCAATGGCCGGGAGGTGAGCATGAGGGCGGTCAGCGGCGACGTGCTCGTCGAGCGCACCGTGACCACCCATCAAAGCCGCTCCGAGTACCGCACCGAGCAGACCAGCTTCATCGACCCGCCCGCCCGGGTAGAGGCCCGCGGCAACCTGGCGATCGACGCCGGACGAGACTTCAACAGCATCGGCGGCGAGCTGGAAAGCGCCGGGGCTATCACGATCAACGCCGGCAACGACGCCACTGTCGTCGCCGCACAGCAAGTCGACAGTCATGTGCGCCATGGCGCCTCCAGCCAGACGATCAAGCAGCATGGATCGCAGGTGACCGCCGGGAGCGACCTGCGCATTGAAGCTACGAATGACGCCTTCGTGGTCGGCAGCCAGTTACAAGCCAACGGCAACCTCAACATCGTCGCGGGCAACAACCTGTTCATCGGCTCAGCGGCGGATGAACAGCACGCCGCCAGCAAGACCCGCAAGGTCAAGGCGCAGGAAGACCACGTCCAGCAAGTGGCGTCGACGCTGACGGGCCACGACATCCGCTTGAGTGCCGGCAACGACGCGACGCTGAGCTCGAGCAACGTCACCGCCGCCCAGCAGGCCTACCTCTACGCCGGCAACGACCTCAACGTCCTGGCCAGCCAGAACAGCGACTACTCCCTTTACGACAAGAAGACCAAAGGCAGCTTCGGCGCCCTCAAGGCCCGACGCGACGAAGTCACCCGCATCACCCACGTCGGCAGCCGGATCACCACCGGCGGCGACCTGGTGATGCGCAGCGGCAACGACCAGCACTATCAGGCGGCCATCCTTGAAAGCGGCAACGACACCACCCTCGACAGCGGCGGCGTCATCGCCTT
>NZ_JBYSWB010000065.1:0-1777 GCF_058986725.1 Pseudomonas sp. GW821-FHT01A09 | reverse complement strand
GGCAACGCCTGATTCATATGCGGCGCTCCCGAGTTCCACCATGGGCCACGGCCATTGACCGTCGACTTCCACGCTCGCGCTTTGTCTATACCGAGCCGGATCAGGTTGCGAGCCCTTGTAGAGGGCTGCTTCCATTGCCGCCACAGCATGCAACGAAGGGTATGACGCACCCACCCATCAACCGTCTCCAAAGCTCTTTTGCCTTGGGTGAGTTTGAAGTAGCCAGCCCAACCGCGCAGCACTGGGTTCATCCGCTCGATGACGTGTGCCATCTTGCGGCCTCGTGCACCACGCAGCAGCTCCTTGAGGCGTTCGCGTAAGCGACGCAGGCTCAAGGTGGCCACCCGAAGCCTTGGCTGTTGATGCCAGCTCATCCCGTACCCCAAATAGCTGCATGCCCAAGACCTTGCTACTCGGCTTTTATCCCGATTCAGTGTCAGTTTCAGACGTCGACTCAGGAAGCACTCGATGCTCGCCATTGCTCGTTCACCCGCCCGCTGACTGCGCACATAGATGTTCGCATCATCGGCATAACGCACGAAACGATGGCCTCGCACCTCCAGCTCGCGGTCGAGTTCATCAAGCAGGATATTTGACAGCAACGGCGAGAGCGGACCGCCTTGCGGCGTCCCTTCCTGTCGTTGGCTGACGATCCCGCCCGACATGATCCCGGCCTCAAGGTAGCGGCGGATGAGCCTGAGCACCCGCTTGTCTTCGACGCGACGCTGCACACAGGCCATCAGGATGTCGTGGTTGACTCGATCAAAGAACTTCTCCAAATCGAGTTCCACACACCAACGATGCCCCGACGCCACATGGGTACGGGCCATTTCGATGGCTTGGTGAGCGCTCCTGCCTGGGCGAAAGCCGTAGCTGAAGTCCGAAAACAGAGGATCAAAGATCGGCGTGAGCTGCTGTAGCAAGGCTTGCTGGATCAGGCGATCCACGACGCTGGGGATCCCCAGTTGTCGTGCTCCGCCTTGGGGTTTGGGAATTTCAACCGCCCGCACCGCTTGGGGATGGTACTCACCGGCCAGCAATCTGGCTTTGAGGATAGGCCAATACTGTTTCACGTAGCCTGCCAAATCGGCGACCGTCATGCCATCGGCACCCGGCGCGCCCTTGTTGCTGACCACACGTTGATACGCACGCTTGAGGTTGGCCGGTGCAAGCACCCGCCCCATCAGCGTGTCCGGCTCCGCGTTCGTCCACGCCACAGACGCCGTCGAACCCTCTGCGCTGTTGGCCGTCGCCCTCGGATTCTGTCCGGGACTGGGAGCAACAGTCTTCTCTGGGAGAAATTTCTGCATTTCGGTATTCAACGAGACAGTGACGCCTACTGGCGGCATAACCTGTTCGGCCCTTGGTGACGTGGTTGATCGTCACTTACTACGGCTTCGGCTGACTTCTGCACGCTCATCCCGTCGCCTCTCGACGCGCGGTAGCACTGTGGCAAACGTGCAGATCTCCCAGGGTAATTCGCGCGACCTTCCTGCTTATGCCTGTCGGATCTACGTCACAGCGTTCCGTGCAAGTATCGGGCTTTGACGATTATGGCCGCCTTACCCCGCTGCGCCGCCTCATCCGCTTCCTGTTCGTCAGGCCAGCATTTTGCCTCGGGCTTCCTTCAGATTCGCAGTCACCCGCGACACCCTTGCCTTTGGCTAACACTTCCCCTTGCCGGGTGTGTAGAGGACTCTCACCTCCAAGTCACCAGCGTGGCCACCACAGCCAAGCTGGTTGCGCTTACGCGCAACGCGCCATGCCTGGCGCACCA
>NZ_JBYSWB010000064.1:0-2649 GCF_058986725.1 Pseudomonas sp. GW821-FHT01A09 | reverse complement strand
TGGCGACATACTGATCGATGGCGCCGGAATCAACGCCGACAACCTCGACAGCTTCGAGGTCATTACCCGCTCGGCCAGGATCAACGGGCAGATCCACGCCCGCGATGTCGCCGTGATCGCTGGGCGCAATGACGTCGATGCACACACCTTGCAGGCCACCCCACGCGCCGAGGACGGCAGTGCCAAGCCGCAGCTGGCCATCGACTCCAGCGCCCTGGGCGGCATGTACGCCAACACCATCAAGCTGGTCGGCACCGAAAAAGGCGTCGGCGTGCACATGGCCGGCGATATGGCCGCCAGCGCGGGCGATATCCAGATCGCCGCCAACGGCCAGCTGATCGTCGGGCAGATGGCGGCCCTTGGGGCGATCGCCGTGCAGGCCGACAGCCTCGATGCGCAGGGGCCGGCCTATGCCAGAAGCATCGATATCAAGACTGTCGGTGATCTGCGCAACCGGCAAAGCCTCGCTGCCCAGGACAGCATCCACCTCAGCGCGGGCGGCCAGCTGACCAACAGCGGCGTGATCGAAGTCGGCGTCAATGCCGACAACAGCCGCAACATCCACGGCGACCTGCACCTCAGCGCCCGCCAGATCAACAACGCCAAGGCCAGCGTGATCGCCAGCCGCGACCTGGCTGCCAGCGCCACTGGCACGCTGGACAACCGCGGCGGCCAACTGATCGGCAACGCGCAGCTCACACTGCACGTCGATCAACTGCTCAACGCCGGTGGCCTGATGGCCGGCTGGCAGGGGCTGAGCCTGATCGGTACGCACCTGGACAACCGCGCCAGCGGCACCCTTTCGAGCCGCCACGGCGATGTCAGGGTGCAGCTGAGCGGTGCATTACTGAACGGCAACGCCGGGGCCCTCGTCAGCGCCAAGGCCCTCAACGTCAGCGCCGCCAGCCTCGATAACCAAGGCGGCTTTCTGTCCAGTGTTGGCGAGCAGACCCTGACCGTCAGCGGCCTGCTCGACAACGGCAACGGTGGCTCGATCGACAGCGGCGCGGGGCTGGTAATCCGCGCCATGACCCTGGGCAACGCCCAGGGCACGGTCAACGTCCAGCAGGCGTTCAGCTTCACCGGCACCGATCTGGACAACAGCGCCGGCACCTTGGCCAGCAACGGCGGCATTACCCTCGACCTGCTCGGCGCCCTCACCAATCACAACGGCAAGCTCGGCGGCGCCGGCCCGTTGCTGATCACCCGCAGTGCCAGCGTCGACAACCGCGGCGGCACCCTGGCAGCCAATGGCGCACTCAGCGCTGTCGTCGAGCGCCAGCTGAGCAACGGCGACGGCGGCTTGATCCTCAGCCGTGCAGGCGACGTCAAAATCAGCGCCGAGCACTTCAGCAACCACGGCGGCACGCTTCAGGCGCACACCGACCTCAACCTCGATATCAGCGCTCGGCTCTCCAACCAGGGCGGCCGCATCAATGCTCGCAACGGCAACGCGACGCTGCGCCACGGCGCTTTCGACAACGGTGACGGCGGCCTTTACGCCCTGGGCAACATCAGCCTGATCGGCGACAGCTTCAGCAATGCCAGCGGTGGTCAGTTGGCCGGCCAGTCGATCGACATGACCCTCGCCGGCGCCCTGATCAACCGCGGCATCATCGAGAGCAACACCCGCCTCGCCGTGCAGGCCGCCAGTGTCGACAACCAGAACGGCCAGCTGCGCGCCCTGAGCAGCGGCGCCCTGAGCAACGACGTCAGCCGCCTGAACATCACCGGCCTGCTCGACAACCGCAACGGCATCCTGGAATTCGCCAACGCCGACCTCGACACGCACCTGGGCGACTTCCTCAACGAGGGCGGCCGCCTGCTTCATGTCGGTGGCGGCACGCTGGGCATGGGCACCGCGCAGCTCTTGAGCGCGGGCGGCAGCATCGTCAGCCGCGGCACGCTGACCCTGCAAGGCGACCACCTGGTCAACCGCACCGCGCTGCAAGCCGCGCGCATCAACGTGCTGGCGGATCGCTTCACGCAAGTCAGCAGCGGCCGACTCCTGGCGACCGAGCGCTTCACCGGCAGCGGCGTCGATTGGAGCATCGGCGGCACCCTCGCCTCCGATGGCAGCTTCAGCCTTGACCTCAGTGGCACCTACAGCGGCATCGGTACGCTCACCAGCCAAGGGGATTTCAGCCTCGCCGCGGCGCACATGACCCTTGCCGACAACGCCGTGATCGCCGGCGGCGGCCACACCCAGGTCAACCTTACCGGCCTGCTCACCAACGCCGGACGCCTGAGCGCCGGAACCCACCTGACCCTCAACGCCGCCAGCGTGCACAACAGCGGCAGCCTGGGCAGCGCCGGGCAGTTGATCGTCACCGCCAACAGCCTGGTCAACGAACGAGGCCTCATCTTCAGCGGCGCCGACATGGGCCTGCGCGTCGCGACCCTCGACAACCTCGACGGCGCCCTGTACAGCCTCGGCCACCTGCGCATCGACCGCGACGGCCAAGGCGCCCTGGCCGACCGCATCGTCAACAGCTCCGGCTCGATCCAGAGCGACGGCGCCATGGCCCTGCTGGCCAACAGCATCGACAACATTCGCACCCTGCTGACGCTCAGCGACCCGGGCGTGTACACCGCGCTGATCGAAAACATCCGCTGCATCGACACCGACTGTTCCGGTGGCAAACAGCA
>NZ_JBYSWB010000063.1:0-2739 GCF_058986725.1 Pseudomonas sp. GW821-FHT01A09 | reverse complement strand
AGCGAGGCTTGCCCGCGAAGGGGCCGGCATGGCTGGCCGCGCTGGTCGCCGGTGCCGCGCAGGGCCTCGTGCATCAGGGCCGGATCGTTCTCGGTGCGGTTCGAAGGCATCGCGCAACCGGCAAGGGTGACGGCGGCGGCCAGACAAAGCAGGGGGGTGCGCAAGGTGGCGATGTTACTGACTCCTGAGGGGATGATGTTCATGGTGCGGTCACTGGAGGCTCGGCCTCTTGAGGCGCATCCGTGTGCACGACTGATGGGGCGGGAAGCCGGGGTGCATCGTCCGCCGCTTCAGGCGGGGGCAAACGCAATACGGGAATCGACAACTGGCGGGTCTGGCCCTGGTAGCTGAACGTGGCCTGGCGGGCGCTGAGCTGGCTGAGTACCCAGCCGTTGTCCAACGCCTGGCCGAGCTTGAGTTTGAGCGCCCGCGGGCCTTGGCGCAGCAAGGCCCACTGGGCCGCGCCGTCGAGCACCACGCCACTGAGGGCATAGCCTGCCAGGCCGGTGTCCGCGCCTTTGCTGCGCTCGGCATCGCCCTGACGCGTGGGGCTGAACAGCGGCTGCTGCCAGATCAGCGCCAGGCGTTGTTCGGCGAGCTCGGGCATGGCCAGTGGGCGGGCGTTGGCGTTGCTCATGCTTGGCGCGTCGCCGGGTGGCAGCCACTGCGGGTCGCTGCCGGTGCCGGTGAGCAGCAGGGCCATGAGCGTCGCCAGCACTGCGCAGGGGATGAGCAGCAGCGGGTTGAAAGGCAGTGTTTTCATTGGGCTGCCTCCACTGCTGATGATGGCTGGGTGTGGCTGATCGACGAGCACAGGTACCCACATCCGCTGACGCTCGCAATCAACATCGGCGCATTTGAAATCAGGCACCCTACTTGGCAGCAGCAGGCTGCAGGCAAGCGTTTCTGGTCGCACATCAACGTGCACTTCATGGCGCCACCTTCGCCGTCGCCGGCTGCAAATAACCGCTGACCAGCAAGTGCACACGCAGTCGTCCCGGGCCGCCTTTCGTCGGCGCGGTGCTGTTGCGGCGGATGCTCAGGCTGTCGACGAACAGCGCCGGCTGGCTGTATTCGAGGTCGTGCAGCAACCGCGCGAGGGGTTCGGCGGCGCAGTCGAGGGTGAGGCTGACTTTGACCTGACGATAGGGCTGGGCGCTGTCCTGCTCCGGGGTGATCGGCATGCGCTGGGTGAGTTCGCAGCCGGGACCCTCGTCGGCGTGGGCCTTGATCAGCTCGACGCTGCGCTGCATCAACTGCGCGGCCACGGCGCTGAGGTCGTCACCGGGTAGCAGGCTGCTGCGGCTGGCGGGGTCGCGGCGGGCCTGTTCGAGTTGCTGTTGCAGCACGGTTTTTTGCGCGAGCTGGCCGGCGTAGCGTTGTTGCTGTTCGCGCAGGTCTTGCAACTGCTCGTCGATGTCGCTCAAGGGCCCCGTGAACCAGCTTTGCACCAGCAACCACCAGGCCGCCCACAGCACCAGGGCGAGGACGATGACCGCGGCGCCGCGGCGCTCGCGGGCGTTAAGCGGACGGCGCATCGGCGGCCTCCTTGCGCAGGTGGGCGCGCAGTGAAAAGTGATCCTTGCCGGTGTCGGCGTCGGGCTGAATGATGCCCTGGAACTGCGCGTCGACCAGGCTGTGGCAGCCTTTGACGCGGTTGATCAGGTCGCTGGCGCTGGCGCTCTGGCCGGACAGGGTGACTTCGCCGCTGTCGCTGACTTCGAGCTGTTCGAGCCAGGTGTCGGCGCCCAGGCAGTCGGTGAGGTCGGCGAGCACCTGGGTCAGTGCCGGCTGGGCCAGTTTGCGTTGCGCCAGGTAGCGCGCGGCGCCGCGGGTGTTGAGCAGTTCGGCGCGCAGGCGTTGCAGCTGCGCGACTTGCTGGCGTTGTTCGGCGACGCTGTTCTGCATGTCGTCCAACAGTGTTTGCCGGGTGTTGAGCCAGAGCAGCATGCAGCCTAGCAGCAGTACCGCGCAGATCGTCAGGAGCCAGCGGTTGAGGCGATTGCCGGCGCGCTGTCCGGGGCGAGCGTGGGACGGCAGCAGGTCGATATCGAGGGGCGCGCCCTGGGCGTCGCGGACATCCACGGCGTGCAGGGTCAGGCCCCGTTGCTGGCAGTGGTCGAGGATGGTTTGCAGGCGTTCGCGCAGGATGGCGACCAGCACGACCTTGGCCTGGTGTTTGTCGCGGCTGATGACGCGGGCGTCGAAATACAGTTGGGCGGCGTTGAAGGGGGTGTGTTTGTCCAGCTCGAAACCGAGGACTTCGCGCAGGTTGCGGGTGGCCAGCAGCGGGACGGTGAGGTGCTGGATCAGCACGGCGTTGGCGGGCAATAACAGGATGTGCCGTGTGCGGACAGCCGCCGCTGTACCTGTGTAGCGAGGGGGCTTGCCCCCGACTACGGCGGTCGTATCAACCGTGCTCGACAGGTCTGGCCCATCGGGGGCAAGCCCCCTCGCTACAGGGGGGTGCGGCAGGTTGTTATGGGTGGGCTGATCCGCCGTATCGGGGGCGAGCCCCCTCGCTACAGGGTGGTGCGGCAGGTTGCGCAGGGAGCCATTGTCAGGGGCGATTGGGGGCTCGGCGAGCGGCCAGTCGAGGGTGCCGATCTGCGGTCCGCTGCCCAGGCGTTCGCGCCAGCGCGCGGGCAGCAGGCCGTTCAGTTCGCTCAGCCACAGGCGCCAGAGGCGTTGCGCCGGGCTGCCGCGCCATTGGCCGAGCAGGCGTTCGAGCTGGGCTCG
>NZ_JBYSWB010000062.1:1686-3340 GCF_058986725.1 Pseudomonas sp. GW821-FHT01A09 | reverse complement strand
GCGATGCATCGTTTCACTGCTGAGTTCGGGATGGGATCAGGTGGTTCCAATGCTCTATGGTCGTCAAGAAATTCTGTTTGCCAGCAGGTCGTTTTAGGCGACCTTCCAGCGAATCGGGTATGTGATAGTCATTTGTGTGCAACTCTTCAGAGTCTGCGAACTTTCGGTTCGTGTCGTCTCCACAGTCACCGCAATCTGTGCCCTTCGGGTCATCAAATTGCTTGGGTGTTATATGGTCAAGCCTCACGGGCAATTAGTATTGGTTAGCTCAACGCCTCACAGCGCTTACACACCCAACCTATCAACGTCGTAGTCTTCGACGGCCCTTCAGGGAACTCAAGGTTCCAGTGAGATCTCATCTTGAGGCAAGTTTCCCGCTTAGATGCTTTCAGCGGTTATCTTTCCCGAACATAGCTACCCGGCAATGCCACTGGCGTGACAACCGGAACACCAGAGGTTCGTCCACTCCGGTCCTCTCGTACTAGGAGCAGCCCCTCTCAAATCTCAAACGTCCACGGCAGATAGGGACCGAACTGTCTCACGACGTTCTAAACCCAGCTCGCGTACCACTTTAAATGGCGAACAGCCATACCCTTGGGACCGGCTTCAGCCCCAGGATGTGATGAGCCGACATCGAGGTGCCAAACACCGCCGTCGATATGAACTCTTGGGCGGTATCAGCCTGTTATCCCCGGAGTACCTTTTATCCGTTGAGCGATGGCCCTTCCATACAGAACCACCGGATCACTAAGACCTACTTTCGTACCTGCTCGACGTGTCTGTCTCGCAGTCAAGCGCGCTTTTGCCTTTATACTCTACGACCGATTTCCGACCGGTCTGAGCGCACCTTCGTACTCCTCCGTTACTCTTTAGGAGGAGACCGCCCCAGTCAAACTACCCACCATACACTGTCCTCGATCCGGATAACGGACCTGAGTTAGAACCTCAAAGTTGCCAGGGTGGTATTTCAAGGTTGGCTCCACGAGAACTGGCGTCCTCGCTTCAAAGCCTCCCACCTATCCTACACAAGCAAATTCAAAGTCCAGTGCAAAGCTATAGTAAAGGTTCACGGGGTCTTTCCGTCTAGCCGCGGATACACTGCATCTTCACAGCGATTTCAATTTCACTGAGTCTCGGGTGGAGACAGCGCCGCCATCGTTACGCCATTCGTGCAGGTCGGAACTTACCCGACAAGGAATTTCGCTACCTTAGGACCGTTATAGTTACGGCCGCCGTTTACCGGGGCTTCGATCAAGAGCTTCGCGTGAGCTAACCCCATCAATTAACCTTCCGGCACCGGGCAGGCGTCACACCCTATACGTCCACTTTCGTGTTTGCAGAGTGCTGTGTTTTTAATAAACAGTCGCAGCGGCCTGGTATCTTCGACCGGCATGAGCTTACGGAGCAAGTCCTTCACCCTCACCGGCGCACCTTCTCCCGAAGTTACGGTGCCATTTTGCCTAGTTCCTTCACCCGAGTTCTCTCAAGCGCCTTGGTATTCTCTACCCAACCACCTGTGTCGGTTTGGGGTACGGTTCCTGGTTACCTGAAGCTTAGAAGCTTTTCTTGGAAGCATGGCATCAACCACTTCGCGCTCTAATGAGCACTCGTCATCAGCTCTCGGCCTTGAGATCCCGGATTTACCTAAGATCCC
>NZ_JBYSWB010000062.1:0-1592 GCF_058986725.1 Pseudomonas sp. GW821-FHT01A09 | reverse complement strand
ACCTCAGCCTACCACCTTAAACTTGGACAACCAACGCCAAGCTGGCCTAGCCTTCTCCGTCCCTCCATCGCAGTAACCAGAAGTACAGGAATATTAACCTGTTTTCCATCGACTACGCTTTTCAGCCTCGCCTTAGGGACCGACTAACCCTGCGTCGATTAACGTTGCGCAGGAAACCTTGGTCTTTCGGCGTGGGTGTTTTTCACACCCATTGTCGTTACTCATGTCAGCATTCGCACTTCTGATACCTCCAGCAAGCTTCTCAACTCACCTTCACAGGCTTACAGAACGCTCCTCTACCGCATCATCGTAAGATGATACCCGTAGCTTCGGTACCTGGTTTGAGCCCCGTTACATCTTCCGCGCAGGCCGACTCGACTAGTGAGCTATTACGCTTTCTTTAAAGGGTGGCTGCTTCTAAGCCAACCTCCTAGCTGTCTAAGCCTTCCCACATCGTTTCCCACTTAACCAGGATTTTGGGACCTTAGCTGACGGTCTGGGTTGTTTCCCTTTTCACGACGGACGTTAGCACCCGCCGTGTGTCTCCCATGCTCGGCACTTGTAGGTATTCGGAGTTTGCATCGGTTTGGTAAGTCGGGATGACCCCCTAGCCGAAACAGTGCTCTACCCCCTACAGTGATACATGAGGCGCTACCTAAATAGCTTTCGAGGAGAACCAGCTATCTCCGAGCTTGATTAGCCTTTCACTCCGATCCACAGGTCATCCGCTAACTTTTCAACGGTAGTCGGTTCGGTCCTCCAGTTAGTGTTACCCAACCTTCAACCTGCCCATGGATAGATCGCCCGGTTTCGGGTCTATTCCCAGCGACTGAACGCGCTATTAACACTCGCTTTCGCTACGCCTCCCCTATTCGGTTAAGCTCGCCACTGAAAATAAGTCGCTGACCCATTATACAAAAGGTACGCAGTCACAGAACAAAGTCTGCTCCCACTGCTTGTACGCATACGGTTTCAGGATCTATTTCACTCCCCTCTCCGGGGTTCTTTTCGCCTTTCCCTCACGGTACTAGTTCACTATCGGTCAGTCAGTAGTATTTAGCCTTGGAGGATGGTCCCCCCATATTCAGACAAGGTTTCTCGTGCCCCGTCCTACTCGATTTCATTGACAAGAGATTTTCGCGTACAGGGCTATCACCCACTATGGCCGCACTTTCCAGAGCGTTCCGCTAATCTCAAATCAACTTAAGGGCTGGTCCCCGTTCGCTCGCCACTACTAAGGGAATCTCGGTTGATTTCTTTTCCTCAGGGTACTTAGATGTTTCAGTTCCCCTGGTTCGCCTCCAGCACCTATGTATTCAGTGCAGGATAACTGTCTTATGACAGCTGGGTTCCCCCATTCAGACATCTCCGGATCACAGTCTGTTTGCCGACTCCCCGAAGCTTTTCGCAGGCTACCACGTCTTTCATCGCCTCTGACTGCCAAGGCATCCACCGTATGCGCTTCTTCACTTGACCATATAACCCCAAGCAATCTGGTTATACTGTGAAGACGACATTCGCCGAAAATTCGCAAGACTCTCAAGAGTCACTCACAAATTTTACCTTAGCCTGAATGAACACCAGTGAAAGTG
>NZ_JBYSWB010000061.1:0-5870 GCF_058986725.1 Pseudomonas sp. GW821-FHT01A09 | reverse complement strand
GCCAAGAGAATTTAGGCGCTTGGCAGCAGCATCAATTTAACGGGGAGTTGGTGTCCGGTTTGGTAGGGGCAAGTCCATCCTACTGGCCTCCACGCGACGTCCATTTCCTGCGCATCAGCCGCTAAGCTACCATCGAGATACGCCTAATCAGCCAGGTTCCAGGGAGGATACGCATGCCGAACATTTGGTCGAAGCTGCCAGATCCTCTGGGAGTCCGTGATACGTAAAGGCAATCTTCGTGACATCTGCCTCTTGGGACTCATGCAGATCACAGGACTCAGAAGGTTGGAGATCGTCCAGTCTAAGGTTGGCTACCCAGACGGAAACCGCCAACAGGTCTCACATCCTGTCCACAAAGCCCTGGGTGTGGCTCCGACATACGTCCCTGTAGCTCAGGAAATGATTGGCTGGCTGACGAAATACATCCAAAAGGAAGGGCTCCAGCCAGGAGACTACGTTTTCCGGTCGAAGCGCAGTCCAGATAGGCATATGCCCCCCGAGGAGCTGCTCAGGATTGTTTTGAAGTGGAGGAAAGAGGCTCAATCAATCGCCGCAATCCGCAGCTATGTGTCCAGCCCAAACCTCCCTGACGTTGCCCAGTACCTGATGGGACATGCTTCGCTAGGGGTGCTAAAGCATTACATCCAGGATCAAGGCATGCGGTCAGACGAGTAGGCAGCGGTCAGACTACCAGGCCCTTTGGCGTGCGCATGCGGATTACATCACCATTCCGCCGACAACGGGGGCAGCATTGCTCCTCGACTCCCTGGCTCAGGCCTCAGTGTGCACGTATGCCTTCACCCAGGCGGAGCTTCAGCTCTGCCTGCTGAATGGATGAATCAGTTGTTGCTTCGGGACATCGTCATCAGATACTCGGCGCATCCCATCTAACGTCCGTACCTTAAGTGCTTCGGAACCAATCTTTAGTAGGTCAAGATGACTCAGACCAGCCCTTTCCTACCAGAAATCACTATTGAAGACTTCCGTCAGCGGTACCCTACGCTGTTCTCAGATCCTGCGGTCGACGACATCTACTGCAATCGAGGCTGGCGCGGCATCCTCTCGTCACTCTGCGATACGTTGCAGGCCCATTTAGAGAGGCACCCAGAGGTAACTCCGGTGACCGTTGTGCTGGCGAAATCGAAGTTTGGCGAGCTGCATTTCTTTTACGATGGCGGGGACAGATATTGCGAAGGGGCCGTCAGCGTTGCAGCAAGTCTTTAGTTGAAGACTTGCGAGCAGTGTGGGGCTCCAGGCAAGCAGACGACTGGCCGATGGATCAGCACCTTGTGCCTTGAGCATGACGGCAGCAAAAGTCATCCGCGCACTGATGGATGATGCGGTTGCCACATGGTTGGCCGCCCTCGCGGGTACGGCTGTCGTGAACCATGCCTCCCAGCCATCGCTGGAGTCATGGCCCTTCGGGCTTCCATCCTCGGCTCTCCGGCCAGTCGGCCTGCGCGCTCCGCTTGCTCAGCACGCAGGAGCAGTTCCTGGAATGGTTCACCCATAACTTTACCTATTATGAGCTTACTTCGAGCTTTCCCTCTGATGGAACGTTTCCGAGACAAAGTCTATGAACGCTACAGCAGATGCCACAGCAAGCCGTGCATGACGAGGCTGTAGGCCTCGGTGCCCGCCATCACGTCCATGCCCAGATCCGTAAAGCCCACGCAGCTGCGCAAGATTGCTGGTGAGCTGGGTCAGATTACGAAGAATCAGACGTATATTCTCAGCTCCTTTAGCTTCATCAGAGATCCCCTCAGGTACCAATTGCAATTCTTTAGTGAGCTTCTTGGTCAGATCACCGAGATCGTCGGTTTTGCGGACGGGCACTCCTCGCTTCGTAAGAATCGTTTTGCAGCAGCTTTCGACTATTTCTTTCGCTGTGCCTATTGCGAGTGCTGGATCTATATCAACAGCGTTTTCAAGCCTCTCGATCTCTTTGGCCATCCAGCCGGCACCCAGCGCATCCGCAACGGTTTTAGCGCGCTGCACGACCTGGGAGGCGCCTTTGGTCAGTCGGCGGGATGAAAATCTTGGACGCCCTGCGATCCGTTCTTCCTCGTAGATTTCCCAACCGGCTAGCCTTAATTGGTCGTTGAAATGAATAACGGTCTTGATAGCTTCGTCCCGATCAGAGCGCACTATCGGGTGCAGGACTTCGCAGAGGAATCGCAGAAAATCCTCGGCTGAGCCATCAATGAGCTGAAAACGGCTATCCGTGAAGATCCAGTCATCCTCCCAATCATCGTTGTTGATACGGTGCTGCCATATGTCACCAGCAGCATCCTTGTACCGGGGATCGGTCGATGGGAGCTTTTGCAGGTCATACAACCGACTCAAAAATTCGACGTCGTTGAGCCGACCATACCAGGCGATGTTTTCCAGCCGAAGCCCGTCGAGAATGTTAATCCGGGTCTGTCGAGCTAAATCAGAAGAGTCATCTCGCCAATCAGCAGTTAGCTTTTTTGCTGGCAAAATCTTAGCCGAGTACCAATCTTGCGACTCATGCTCGATTACCGACTTGAGCCGAGCGGTGATCTGCTCTTCCAATTGGCTGCGCTTGGCTCCCAAGCGCACATAGCGCTCGGCAGGCACTTTGAATTGGCACTCCCAGATGTTGGTACCGCCATTCCAATTGTCATAGCCCGTCTGTTCGAGATGTGCGGGATACTCGCGTACAACTGCGGCTGCATCGCTCAACCCTTCAGAGCGAAGCAGAGCGTGTACCGTTGAGAGCACCGCTTCGATATTCTCATTTTGATCCACTGGATGTCCCTGTATTCTATCGGTCTCATCGAAGACTATCTCAGCCTGTGTTCCCCAACACCAATTTCGCATCTTTTTGTCGGGGGCAAAGATGTCTCACCCGCCGCCAACCCTCAACCGGTTCGAAAAGTTGGGGGGGGACAGATCGCAGTGGCATGTCTATGCATCCTCAATAGATTCGAGATCTCTTTACCGCTGCCTGCGATTAGAACAAGCGCTTGGTACGCCGATGTTGAGGTCAATCGGCGATGGTAAGCCCCCCCCGTCTCATCCGTGCCAGGTACACTCAACCACCAAGCAAAGGTTTTCCGGGTGTGGCATGGCAGATAGCGTAAAAGCTGATAAAGCAAAATCCGTAAGGCTGATCCGGCACGCTCAAAGCGAAGCGAATGCCGGCTTGGCTACCACCGCTCCGGACTCGATCCCACTGACCGAGCTAGGCCATTCCCAGGCCCAGATAGTTGCCGATCACATTGCATTTCCTCCCGGCTTAATAATCTCGTCTCCATTCGAGCGCGCCATGCGTACCGCCTTGCCCTCGGCCAATCGGTATCCCCAAGTGCCACTGGAGATCTGGGCTGTCGAAGAGTTCACGTACCTGAGTCCCAGCAGGCTAGCTGGCACCACCCAAGCTGACCGCAAACCCTTGGTGGACGCGTATTGGAATGAGGGTGATCAAGCCGCAATCGATGGGCCAGGCGCTGAGTCTTTCATCGAGCTCCTCAAGCGCGCCAAGGTAATGCTCGACCGGTTGGCGTTATCTTTGGCCGAAAACATACTGGGCTTCAGTCATGGACAGTTTATTCGCGCGGTGGCGTGGTTCATCCGCCATGGAGAAGACGCAGGCACGCCCGAAAACATGCGCCTGTTCCGTGAGCTCGATACCAAAGATCCTTTGCCAAATTGCGCAGGTTACGATCTGGAGCTCCGGAATGGTCAGTGGGAAGTGGTGAACCAGATTGCCCAGGATGGTGAAGTGAAGTATATCGACGAGTTCTGCACGGATCAGGGGATGGCGCCTATCCCAACAAATGTGATGACCAGGGAGCGGCGGGACTTACTCCAGGCCATTCGTACTGAACCGGATGATAGCGAGTGAAGCCTCAGTGCTTCGCAGGTTTGTTTGGGCACTCCCCTCCGGGGCCGGCTGTCGTGAACCACGTCACTGGCTGGCGCCAGCGTCGTGGCCCGTAGGGCTTCCATCCTAGTGCCTCCGGCCTCACGGCCTGCGCGCTCCGCTTGCCTCGATGTCAGCAGCTACTCATGAGGATGATCCTTGCCCGTTGGTGGATGTTGTAAGCTTGTGGCCACGGACAGCGTAAATCGACGTCCTGATAGGCTCATCGGAGGTGCCATATGCCTTGGCTGAATGCGATACGGGAACGCCTCTTCAAGGACAGACGTCCTGAGTGGGAGATCCAGCGCGAGAGAGAATTTATCCAAGCCGCCAATCGGCTCAAGACGCTTCGGGTAACGCATAGGGGTGGCATGTCTATCCATCCGGAAGAGATCCGCGACCAGATCATCGCGGCTAGGGAAGAGTACAAGCACCTCGTCCGCAAATAAGCCGCTAAATTCGATTGGCGTCAGCCCCGAAGTGTTCACAGGGGCGCTAAGCAACCCGGTAGCTCCTTGGCTCGCCGCTTCCGTTCCGCTGCCATCATCTCGCGTTGTGCTTGGGCTCGTTGCTATTGCCAAAGGCCAACAAAGGCGCGAAGGCCCCGATGGCTTTGAGAGGGGCGACAGTGCGTCTGCGCCGCCCGTCCCAAGGTCTCACTTGTCCAGCTTGCTGAACCGGCTCGATAGTGTCTGAGGATCTATCACCTGCCAGGCATCAGGATCTGCAGTCATGCTGAGCATTTTCCATGCGCCCCACAGATAAAATCCTGCAGCTAGGCATGCTTCCACGAAAGCGTAATGAGTGATCTGCGATATACCAGTGTGATTGCCCATACCAGTCAAGGCCAGAAGTGACGCAGACACAGGCCAGCCAATGACGAAGACTAAACAAAAGGCCAGAACCGCGTAAAAGATCATCATTGCGGGGACTGTCCAGCGATATTTAGTCGCAAAATTGACTTTTCCACCTTTCTTTTTGTAGCCATACAAAACGCCAAAATTCTTTTCTTTTTTATTGGAGTTCTTGCAGATCGTATAAAGCGTGACCTCATCCCCTGAGTTCAACTCCTCAAAGAAATCAGATTCCATCTGGATGTTCGGCAGCTTGTTGCCGTCCACGATTATCAGAGTTTTGTAACCTTTTGTCATATGATCAGTCACTTTGACAGAGTCAATTTTCCCGGTGACTTTCGTGCAGTCGAATTTGATCACTACATTCCCTATGCATTTTCAGCTAGTCAAATTTTTGAATGTTTACGGAACATCAGCCTGTGCTCGTTTTCAATAAGCCACTGGCCGCTGAGGTGAACGACATTTTGCCCGCCAAACCCAGACCGCCCCACGGAGGGGACTATAGACCGTGGAGTGGGTCATGGCAATGTGACTCTATGCTCGATTTTGGAGCGAGTTATGCTGCCGCACGAGGCACTTGCCGCCGTTATCCGCACACTCCGAGTGATGAAGGGGATCACCCAGGCAGAGCTGCCAGCGGATCGTAAGCACTTGTACAAGCTGGAAGCGGGCTTATCTGACATCACCCTTGGCATGCTGGAGCAACTATCCGAAAGCCTCAGGGTAGAGCCTGCCATGCTCGTTATGCTTGTGAAGGCAGTAGAAAAAGGATGCTCAAGCCAGGAAGTGGCCAATTTGGTCGCAGCTCAGCTTCGGGATTTTGAGCATCTGGGTGGCCCAGCGGAATTGACTCGCCAGCTTGAGCTGGGAGGCGTCAAAGCTAGGGAAGCGGCTAGATGTGAACGCTCATCTGCGATTAGGGCTTGTAAAGAAAGGGGTCTCACTCAGCGTGAGACAGCAGAGGAGCTAGGCATCTCTAAATCTACGGTATCTCGAGCGTGGTGAGCGTTCATCAGTGTAGTGGTCTAATGAAACCGGACACCCATTTAAGCGAGAATGCTCGCCATAGAGAGGTGTCTGATGACCAAGCAACGTCGTACCTTTACCCCTGAGTTCAAGCGCGAGGC
>NZ_JBYSWB010000060.1:0-5929 GCF_058986725.1 Pseudomonas sp. GW821-FHT01A09 | reverse complement strand
TAGTCATAAACATACCCGTTTGCCTATCCCTTATCTTAAGGGGGGAACGGTGTCCTGTCTTTCATGGGGCTCGTTCAGAAAGCGCATGGTGCCTCGAACACCACAACCGCAGACAAAATACAAGAAAAACTTGACACGATTTTTTGCATGCAAGTATAACGCCGCTTCTCTTCAACGAGAGGAGCACCACCACAGCGAACCGATCAACCCCGATCAATTACATAGCCACTACACATCAAAGCTCTCGCTTTGGCTTTTGACCTACATCGATGCAGAGCATAAGAGTTATCCCCTGACAGCGTCCGCTGACGTCTTATGCACACTTCCAGACAGAAGCCAGAGCAAAGCAAGAGCGGGTTCTTGGTATTCATGGTATAGGATGGCGTACACCCGGCAGGGTGATGGCGTTGCCGCTGGCAAGTGAATCGCTGTGACGTGCAATCACGCTGAAAGCTGACCGCTTTCGTGCATAACGTTCAAAGCGTCAGCTTTGGTGTTAACTCCCGTCAGCAGCGCTGACGATTGGAGTGGGCAAACCGAGTGGGCAAAGTGAAAAACCACCGGGCACAAAAAAGCCCCGTAAATCAAAGAATTACGAGGCTTTACATGTAATGGCGGAGAGATAGGGATTTGAACCCTAGGTACTGTCACCAGTACAACGGATTTCGAATCCGTCCCGTTCGGCCACTCCGGCATCTCTCCAACGGCGCGCATCATATCAAGCTATTGCCCGGAAGCGAAGCCCCCAACGCAAAAAAATTTGCGTGCTATCAAATGCTTGCGCGCAGGCAAGGCTTTACAGCGGTACGCCAAGGCGATGGGCAACTTCTTCGTAGGCTTCGATGACGTCACCGAGGCCCTGGCGGAAGCGGTCCTTGTCCATTTTCTTCTTGGTGTCCTTGTCCCACAGGCGGCAGCCGTCCGGGCTGAATTCGTCACCCAGGACGATGGAGCCGTCGCTGAACACGCCGAATTCCAGCTTGAAGTCGACCAGCAGCAGGCCCGCGTCGTCGAACAGCTTGCTCAGCACCTCGTTGACCTTGAGGGACAGCTCTTTCATCTTCGCCAACTGCTCGGCGGTGCCCCAACCGAATGCCACCACGTGGGATTCGTTGATGAACGGGTCGCCCTTGGCGTCGTCCTTGAGGAACAGCTCGAAGGTGTAAGGGTTGAGCTTCAGCCCTTCCTCGACGCCCAGGCGCTTGACCAGGCTACCGGCGGCGTAGTTGCGGACCACGCATTCGACCGGAATCATGTCGAGCTTCTTGACCAGCACTTCGTTGTCGGCCAGCAGCTTGTCGAATTGGGTCGGGATGCCGGCCGCTTCGAGCTTCTGCATGATGAAGGCGTTGAACTTGTTGTTGACCATGCCCTTGCGGTCGAGCTGTTCGATGCGCTTGCCGTCGAACGCCGAGGTGTCGTTGCGAAACAGCAGAATCAAGCGGTCGGCGTCGTCGGTCTTGTATACCGATTTGGCTTTGCCGCGGTAGAGTTCTTCACGTTTTTCCATGATGGGCTCCGCTTGCTAAGTAGGTGGGCTAGGCGATGTGGCGCCAGTCGAGCCCTGAATCTTGATCGGCCATTTGCAGCCAGGCCGGGTCGCACCCGAGGGTGTCGACGAATTGTTGCCGGGCCAGCTGCGGCAGGTTGTTCTTGCTGCTGAGGTGGGCCAGCACCAGATGTTGCAGGTGTTTCCAGCCCAGCTCGGCCACCAGGTCGGCAGCCTGATGGTTGTTCAGATGTCCTTCGCTGCCGCCGACCCGCTGCTTGAGAAAGTACGGGTAATGGCCGCGCGCGAGCAGATCGCGGCAATGGTTGGCTTCGATCACCAGGGCGTCGCAGCCCTCATAGTGGTCCCGCACACGGGGGCACCAGGAGCCCAGATCCGTGAGCAGGCCGAAACGCCGCCGGCCATCGCTGAATACATATTGGGTCGGCTCCAGCGCATCGTGCGCCACGCGGACCACGTCGATGCGCAAGGCACCGACTTCCAGTTGCTGTCCGCAGGCCACATGGCCCGCCACTTCGACCGGCTTGCGCATCCCGCGCAAGGTCCCTTGGCTGAGGTAGACCGGTATATTGTAGCGCCGAGACAGTAGACCCACGCCATGCACGTGGTCGGCATGTTCGTGGGTCACCAGGATGGCGCTCAATTGTGCCGGTGCAACGCCCAGACGGGTCAGCCGCCGTTCGGTTTCGCGCAACGAGAAGCCGCAGTCGACCAGCACCAGGGTGTCTTCGCTCGCGATCAGTGTGCCATTCCCTTGGCTTCCGCTTCCCAGTACGGCGAAGCGCACTTAACCCAGGTTGTCCTGAATCACGCTCAGCACGCGGCGGGCGATATCGGCCGGGGCCACAGTGTTGATGTTCTTCTCGACGGTGACCTGGACGTTGTCGCCGACCTTGCTCAGGCGCACTTGATAGCGCTGGGCACGGGCTTCGATTTCTTCCTTGCTGGCCTCGTGGCCGAACAGACGACCGAAGAAGCCAGGCTTGTTGGCCGGGGTATCGGCTTTTTCCGCCAGGTTGATGTAGTACAGGCCCAGGCTGCGGTTGATGTCTTCAACGCGCCATTGGCCCTTGTCCAGCGCGCGGCCGACGCTCGACCAGGCACGGTCGATGTCGGAGCCGACGTTGAGCACCAGGTTGCCGCTGCCGTCTTCGACCAGACTGACGCGGCTCGGGGCGTCGAAGTCGCGGGCGGCGAGCAGGGACACCGAACCGCCCTTCTCGGCGTCGCGGGTCATGCTGGCGAGCATCTGGTCGACCAGCACCGAATCCAGGCCGGTGTTGGCGCTGCGACCCGGGAATGCGCTGTCGGCCGTGCTGCCGGCCGGACGCTCGACGCTGCTGATGTAGATTTCGCTGGTGTTGCGCTGCACGCCCGGCTCGATACGCACGTGGACCCGCGCCTGGCCATCGGCGGTGCTGGCGCTGCTGCGCAGGCGGTCGGCCATGCCGGCGGAAAGCTCGTCGAAACGCTGCCAGGTGGTGCTGAATTCGCCGGTCTGCGGATGATCGTCGGCGATACGGAAGCCGTTGTCCTCGAAGAACTGGTGCGCCACCGGCCAGACTTCGGCAGGGGTTTTCTGCGCCAGGATCCAGCTGCCGGTACCGGTGCGTTGCAGCGAGTAGTCGCTGGCTGCGGCCGCCACTTGCAGCGGCAGCGGACGCGGCACTTCGAAGTTGGCCCGGTCGGTGTCGTCAGCGACGTTGCGAGGAATCGGCAGCAGTGGGTCGAGACGCTTGCTCAGGGTCAGGTCGGGTGGAACTTGCATCGCTGGAGCCTGGTTGGCCTCCAGATAATCATTGCCGCGATCGCGGAAGTAACCCTGGTCACCCCAGAGCCATCCACAACCGCTCGTGCTCGAAATAACCACGGCAAGAGCACTAAGACCGGCCAATCGCTTCATGCGTCGTTCTTCCTCAATCAAACCAGGACGCCGGACTGGCGCAGGGCCTGCCGCAGCGGTTCGTGATAGTCAGCGCTCAACCAGGTGAGCGGCAGGCGAATGCCTTCGGGCATCAGGCCCATTTCATGCAAAGCCCACTTGACCGGGATCGGGTTGGCTTCGAGGAACAGATTCTTGTGCAGCGGCATCAGCTTTTCGTTGATGGCGCGGGCCAGCGCGGCGTCACCGTTGAGGGCGGCGGTGCAGAGGTCGGCGATGGCACGCGGGGCGACGTTGGCGGTGACCGAGATATTGCCCTTGCCGCCAGCCAGGATCAGCTCGACGGCAGTCAGGTCGTCACCGGACAGCACCAGGAAGTCGCTGGCGACACCGGCGATGATGGCCTTGGCGCGGTCGATGTCGCCGGTGGCTTCCTTGATGCCGATGATGTTCGGCACGCTGGACAGGCGGATCACCGTGTCGGCGAGCATGTCGCAGGCGGTGCGGCCGGGCACGTTATAGAGGATCTGCGGGATCGCCACGGCCTCGGCAACGTGCTTGAAGTGCTGGTACAGGCCTTCCTGAGTCGGCTTGTTGTAGTACGGCGTGACCAGCAGGCAGGCGTCGGCACCGGCGTTTTTGGCGTTGGTGGTCAGCTCGACCGCTTCACGGGTAGAGTTGGCGCCGGTGCCGGCGATGACCGGGATGCGCCCGGCGACCTGATCGACGACGCGACGAATGACCTCGATGTGCTCGTTGACATCGAGGGTTGCGGACTCACCGGTGGTTCCGACCGCAACGATGGCATGGGTGCCTTCTTGCAGGTGGAAGTCCACCAGTTTGCTCAGGCTGTCCCAGTCGAGACGACCCTGCGCATCCATGGGTGTGACCAATGCCACCATACTGCCCGAAATCATGCCAACCGCTCCTGCCGGAAAAAGAGAGCGGTAATGGTACTGGCGCGTTCGGGCTTGCACAAGCGAAGTACCGCGCTACGAGCATTCCCCTCAGCGCCGGATTTCGCTACCCTTCAGACTTTGATCGGTACGGGCAAGCCCGCTGACTCGCTTGCAGCGTGAACAATCGTCGTCCAGACCCCTGATCCTGAGCCTTGCGGCCCGCCACAGCAGTGCTTTGGCGGCCACGGCCGGCCTTGGCGCCGGCGATCGGGAGACGACCGACACGCACGCAGCGACTCAGCTTCCAGACTTCCCTGCCGACCGCTCATCGCTTTAGAGAGGCTGCATGTCCACCCCCACCGTTCGCGAACAATTCCTTGTCATCAGTGCTCTTGGCCCTAATCCGATGGAGCTGACCAACGTCCTGTGCCGTGCGGCCCACGACAGCCGCTGCTCGGTCGTGACCTCACGCCTGACCCGCCACGGCGAGTGCAGCGCGCTGGTGCTGGAGATTTCCGGCACCTGGGACGCCCTCGCCCGCCTCGAAACCAGCCTGGCGCCCTTGGCCAAAAAGCACGGTTTCACGGTCAATGTGGTGCGCAGCGCACCGCTGGAAAACCGCCCGCAGGCGTTGCCGTACGTGGCCTACGTCAGCGCGGCCTATCGCTCGGACATCGTCAACGAGCTGTGCCAGTTCTTCATCGACCACAACGTCGAGCTCGAGAACCTGACCTGCGACACCTACCAGGCACCGCAGACCGGCGGCACCATGCTCAACGCCACTTTCACCGTGACCTTGCCGCCGGGCGTGCAGATCAGCTGGCTGCGCGATCAGTTCCTGGACTTCGCCGACGCTCTGAACCTCGACGCACTGATCGAGCCGTGGCGTCCGCAGAATCCCGCCTGAATCAGCGCCCTGTTCGTCTGTAGCGAGGGGGCTCGCCCCCGAAAATCGTCTCCCCCTGGATCGGGGCTGATCTTTTCGGAGGCAAGCCCCCTCGCTACAGGGACAGCGGCGAATCATTCCTTTACTGCAGGAACCATCCGATGACCGTATCCGTCGACCAGCCGGTAGCCGACTTCACCGCCGCAGCCACCAGCGGCCAGACCGTCACCCTCGCCGCGCTCAAGGGCCGCCAGGTGGTGGTGTATTTCTACCCGAAGGACAACACCCCCGGCTGCACCACCCAGGGCCAGGGCTTCCGTGACCAGTACGACGCCTTCAAGGCCGCCAACACCGAAGTCATCGGCGTATCGCGCGACAGCCTCAAGACCCACGAGAACTTCAAGGCCAAGCAAGGTTTCCCCTTCGAACTGATCAGCGACAAGACCGAAGAGCTGTGCGAGCACTTCGACGTGATCAAATTGAAGAAGCTGTATGGCAAGGAATACATGGGCGTTGATCGCAGCACCTTCCTGATCGACAAGGAAGGTGTGCTGCGTCAGGAATGGCGTGGGGTGAAGGTGCCTGGGCATGTGGATGCGGTGCTGGCCGCGGCGCAGGCGTTGAACAAGGGTTGAGGTTGTGGGTGCGGCTGCTGGCCTCTTCGCCAGCAAGCTGTGCTTGTATGGTAGAACTTGAAGGGGTGGTGGGACGAACGCTAAGCATCTGACTGCGCCAACAGTACAGACCGTGGG
>NZ_JBYSWB010000059.1:0-6230 GCF_058986725.1 Pseudomonas sp. GW821-FHT01A09 | reverse complement strand
TAGTCATAAACATACCCGTTTGCCTATCCCTTATCTTAAGGGGGGAACGGTGTCCTGTCTTTCATGGGGCTCGTTCAAGGAGTCAATCCGAGTCCACCGTCGCTGTGGAATGCTTTGCAGCAAGCCCGTTACCCCGCATTGGAGTGATGCGCAGGTGTCGCTGCCAGTCGATAACGCAGCGGGGCCTTACCGCAAACGTGGCAAGTCTTCCTAAAGATGCGGGTGCAATCCACCACCTTCACCTATCAGATCTACTAGTACCGCTAGCGCGAAACCCGGTTGAAACTGAAGGCCCTGGATCCCGGAGATATCGACATGCCCAGACAACAGCATTCCCCTGCCCTCCTCGCCTCCGATCAAAGCGCTTCGGTGATCCAAAGGCTACACGGAGAAGGCCGAAGATTAACGAACTATAGCCCCTTCGGCTTCCACTTCGGTGATCTCGCGGGGATATCGATAGGGTTCAATGGACAGCCGTATGACCCATCGGTTCAGGGCTATTTGCTAGGGAATGGTTATCGCGTTTTCAATGTCGTTTTTCAGCGTTTCAACACCCCAGACAGTGTCAGCCCGTTTTCAACCGGGGGCCTCAACGCTTATGCATACTGCGCAGGAGACCCAATCAACGCGTCGGATCCGAGTGGACACACATGGCTATGGCTAAAAAAAACCTTACGATTTTTTGGCGCCATGTCGGAAAGTACTACAGGGGCTAGTAGGTCAACACCTAGAGTACTTATTGCGACAACGAATATTTCAGAGGATGCTCTTGGTGTGGCTCAAGTCGCAATTTCGCCGACCCTTCAAAGGCGCGCCGACCAGATACAACGTCTTGAAGCGGTTATTACGAATAGAAGCGAAGTGGGGCTAAGCAATGTTGGGCCGCGACGTCTGCTGCAGCAAATTCAGCGGCAACAGCCGTCCTGGATACCAACATTAGTAGCGAGAACTCCACAGGCCCGCAGCGGGCTCCGCCAAGCTTTTACCGCCCCCGACCTTACTGACAGACTTCCTGCATACCGTTCGCGAGAGAATGTTCCAGGGCTTGAACTGATAGATAACTCGGGCTTGCCGCACTATTTAAGCCTTCAACATATTAACGATGATATTAAGCAAATTCGGTCTAATCGGGGGCAAACCCTCTCGCTACGGTAGTGGATGGTCAAATAGTGAAGAAGCCCGGACCGGGGCACTGAGCTAACGTCTCATGCAGCGCTAAAAAGCCTATGCGAATCAATCACAAACTTCTTCGGCACTTCCGCATCGAACTCGCCATACCCCTGCGGCGCCTGATCCAGGCTGATCACCTGCACCCCCACCACCTCGGCGATATTGATCCGCCCCCACACGATTGCCCGCATCAACTGGCGGTTGTATTTCATGGTTGGCGTGTGCCCGGTATGGAAGTTGTGGGATTTCGCCCAGCCGAGGCCAACCGAAGCGAATGCTCAGGCTACCCAGCTTTGCTGCGGCGTCGACCACGCCCGAATCTTCCGTGACATAGAGCCGGGAATGCCGATCTTGCCGGTCGCGCTGACGTCGCATTACCGGGCAAGGGCGTGGCCAATCGGCCATACCTATCAGATCTGCTAGTACCGCTAGCGTGAAACCCGGTTGAAACTCGAAGCTCACGATTCCGGAGATGTCGACATGCCAACAGATCAGCAGTCCCCAGTGCTCCTCGCCACCGACCAAGGTGCCACAGTTCTCATGCGCCTGATGTGGCAAGGCATTATCCCCTTCAATTACACTCCCTTCGGTCACTTATCCTCAGACGAACCAGGCTCGCGCTCATCATTTAACGGCCAAATGCGTGAAGGCCTGCTACCGATCTATTTGCTCGGTCAAGGCTACCGCGTATTCAATACCGCACAGCAACGCTTCCACAGCCCCGATAGCCTGAGCCCGTTCGATGAAGGTGGGTTGAACGCTTATGCTTACTGCTTAGGCGACCCGGTGAATCAAATAGACCCCAGTGGCCATTCACTACTGAGTAAATTCCTTAGTCTATTTGGCAAAAGCGCGAAAAAAACGGGAAGAAAATCTGGAAACATCACCACGATATCCGTAAACAAAATAAATAGCCCAACGTCCCAACATTCTTCCAAAGACGTCTTCCGCACAGCAAGCCAAAACGTAGAATCCCCAATAACCCCGCGGTCTTCTTCAGTTTTTTCCACTTCATCTTCTGAAGCTGCCATGGGCGTACAAAAAATCAAAACCGCCCCCGTAAAGCCTCCAAGAAAAGTAAAAGGCATAGTTGAAATATCCGGGCAAAACCCTGACGACAGCCCATTCCTATGGCGCCCAGCATCGTCTCGCGCGCCCATCCTTAACCAGTCCAAAATCAATACAATTTTCCCGCCAGGGTTTAGCGGCCCTACTCACGGATCAACTCGAACCGTGAGGGTGGGGCGCAACGTACCGTCGGGGGCGCCCACTTCGACCGGAAGCGGAATATCTGCCATACGGGAAACCAACAGCAATGTACCTTATCGATAGCTCAGGGTCGCCCAGCCTGGTCTCTGGGCGAGATCGCCAGACAGTACACTGGGGCCTGGAAAAATTTGAGGTATTGACATGCGAACCCAATCAGCACTCTCCTCGCTCCTCGCCACCGACCAGAGCAAGTCCGTGCTACACACTGGACACTATTTCATGACGTACAGCCCGTTCGGGTATTGTCGGAACCTCATGGCTGCCGCGTCTGGATTCAATGGCGAGGTGTTCGATCCCGTCATGAGTGGGTATCTCCTGGGTAACGGCTATCGGAATTACAGTCCTGAAACACAGCGTTTTCACACCCCAGACAGCTTGAGCCCGTTTGCTGCTGGCGGGATCAACGCTTATGTTTATTGCGAGGGGGATCCGATCAACGCTGCAGACCCGAGCGGTCACGGAAGGATCTTGAAGTTTTTCAGAAATATATTCTCCCGAAAATCAAACCTTGAAAAATCTTCGAGCTTGAAAAGCGTTTCTGCCGACGTCACAGCATCATCCAGCCTAATAAAAAAATCCAAGAGTACTTCGGCGTTGAACAGCGCCCCTAATGCAGTATCCAAAACAATATCCGCCCCCAGCACCTCAAAAAATGTCAGATTCAAAAACAGCACCCCCGTGAACACTGTCAACAATCCTGCCTCTGCAGGCAAGGGGCCAAACGTTGAGCACTATCAGAGGGAGATGTTCTTTTTCGACGGTGAAACAATGCAATCACGCCTGATAACCAGCGGCACGGAGGGGAAGCACAAGGGGTCACTATTCATTACACAGAACCTCGCCATGGAGGATTTCCGCAAGAGAATAAACAGCGTGCGCCAGTGACTCGATCGTAAGCGACAGTATCGCGGGCGTCGGCTTGGTATATTCCAAGCCGACGTGCGTCATCGGGGGCAAGCCCCCTCACTACATTTTTACGCAGCGCTAAAAAGCCTATGCGGATCGATCACAAACTTCTTCGGCACCCCCGCATCGAACTCGCCATACCCCTGCGGCGCCTGATCAAGGCTGATCACCTGAACCCCCACCACCTCGGCGATATTGATCCGCCCCCACATGATCGCCTGCATCAACTGGCGGTTGTACTTCATGGTCGGGGTTTGCCCGGTATGGAAGCTGTGGGATTTCGCCCAGCCGAGGCCGAAGCGAATGCTCAGGCTGCCCAGCTTTGCTGCGGCGTCGACCACGCCCGAATCTTCCGTGACATAGAGCCGGGAATGCCGATCTTGCCGGTCGCGCTGACGTCGCATTACCGGGCAAGGGCGTGGCCAATCGCCCCTACCTATCAGATCTACTAGTACCGCTAGCGCGAGACCCGGTTGAAACTCGAAGCTCATGATTCTAGGGATTCCGACATGCCCACAAAACAGCAGTCCCCAGTGCTTCTCGCCACCGACCAAGGTGCCTCGGTGCTCCATTATCTGGGCGCCGGGTACGCCAGACCCATCGCGTACACTCCATTCGGTTTTCACATCCCGGAGCCTGGTGGTGTTTTGTCGGGATTCAACGGCCATGTCTTCGAGCGAATGACACTGGGCTATTTACTCGGCAATGGATACCGGCACTTCAGCCCTGCTCAGACGCGCTTTCCCAGCCCGGATGACCTGAGCCCTTTTGACGAAGGCGGGCTGAATGCCTACGTCTACTGTAAGGGCGATCCGCAGAATTATACCGACCCTAGTGGCCACGCTAATATCTGGAAAGGTATCAAAAATTTATTTGGCAGACAAAGCTCCATTGCAATTTCAAAAGAACTTCAACGAGCCAATCGCGCTGTAAAAATTGGTCCTAAAGGTCCTCTACATTCAATCTCATCGACGATAGCTAAATCCAGCCAGGATGCAGCTTCAGCCATCAAAAATATCACAGCCAAAGGAGCACCTAACAATTGGGCGGAGGTCGCTCCCAACGATGTACTCCTGGGCAAATTGTCTGCAACCCCCGAGCTACCAGAAGCCCAACTAACGAGAGAACAATTAATGGGAATACAAAAACAATTCAGACAAGCAGCCAAAGCTAAAAAAACAGCTCGAGCCGAATTAAAGCAGGCTTGGCGCGCTGACCAGTGGCGCAAATGGCTCGGAGGTAACCTTTATGACGTTGGGATTGCAAAAATCAGAGATAAAAAGCTTCACGAGAGTAAGTTCGCTTACCTAGATTACTAACCCGCCGCAGCACGCTGCCTCGACATCAAGCGCGCATTTCAATTCGGCGGGCTAACATCCCCCAGTGCCATCACCTGCCCACCTGCTTGAAGGCAGGCAGGTGCTCATTGGAGGAAAGGCCACCGATGTGCTGGCGAAAGGCACCCAAGTGACACGTCCCTCCCTACCAGGTCACGCAGCGCTAAAAAGCCTATGCGGATCGATCACAAACTTCTTCGGCACCCCCGCATCGAACTCGCCATACCCCTGCGGCGCCTGATCCAGGCTGATCACCTGCACCCCCACCACCTCGGCGATATTGATCCGCCCCCACATGATCGCCTGCATCAACTGGCGGTTGTACTTCATGGTCGGGGTTTGCCCGGTATGGAAGCTGTGGGATTTCGCCCAGCCGAGGCCGAAGCGAATGCTCAGGCTGCCCAGCTTCGCCGCGGCATCGACCGCGCCCGGATCTTCAGTGACATAGAGCCCGGGAATGCCGATCTTGCCCGCCACCCGTACCACGCCCATCAGCGAGTTGAGCACGGTGGCCGGGGCTTCGGCCTGGGCGCCGACGTGGCCGTGGCCGCGTGCTTCGAAGCCGACCGCATCGACGGCGCAGTCCACTTCCGGCTCGCCCAACAGTGCGGCGATCTGTTCGTGCAGTGGTGTGTCGGTGGACAGGTCGGCGATTTCGAAGCCCTGGGATTTGGCGTGGGCCAGGCGTGCCGGGTTGACGTCACCGACGATCACCACCGCCGCGCCGAGCAAGCGTGCCGAGGCGGCCGCCGCCAGGCCGACCGGGCCGGCACCGGCAATGTAGACCGTGCTGCCCGGGCCGACACCCGCCGTCACGGCGCCGTGGTAGCCGGTGGGGAGGATGTCGGAGAGGCAGGTCAGGTCGCGGATCTTCTCCATGGCCTTGTCGCGATCCGGCAGTTTGAGCAGGTTGAAATCGGCATAAGGCACTAGCACGAACTCGGCCTGGCCGCCGACCCAGTCGCCCATGTCGACATAACCATAAGCACCGCCCGGGCGGGCCGGGTTGACGGTCAGGCACACACCGGTGTGTTGTTCCTTGCAGCTGCGGCAGCGGCCGCAGGCGACGTTGAAGGGTACCGAGACCAGGTCGCCGACCTTGATGTGCTCGACGTCACGGCCGACTTCCAGCACTTCGCCGGTGATCTCGTGGCCGAGCACCAGGCCGACCTGAGCGGTGGTGCGGCCGCGGACCATGTGCTGGTCGGAACCGCAGATGTTGGTGGAGACTACGCGCAGGATGACCCCGTGTTCGATGCGCTTGCCGCGCGGGTCCTGCATTTTCGGGAAGGGGATAGATTGCACCTCGACCTTGCCGTTGCCGAGATACACCACACCACGATTATCAGACATGCGTTCACCTCTATTGTTTTTGGAAAAGAGTGTTACTGGCTTGCTTGGATCTACTGCTGTGAATGGCGGTACGGGATTGGCGTTGTTAATGGCAGTGGTCAATCCCGTGCTGCTGTGTTGAATGTCAGGGCGCCTTCGCGGGCAAGCCCGGCTCCCACAGGTGTAAGACGATCCATTGTGGGAGCCGGGCTTGCC
>NZ_JBYSWB010000058.1:0-10228 GCF_058986725.1 Pseudomonas sp. GW821-FHT01A09 | reverse complement strand
CCCCCCCCCCCCCCCCCCCCCCCCCCCCCCCCCCCCCCCCCCCCCCCCCCCCCCCCCCCCCCCCCCCCCCCCGCTACAGGGTCGAAGCAGGCACCGGATCACTTGATCCGGAACCGCCCATTGGCGTGATCGCCGATCTGCCGTGGCAGGTCTTCTTCCCAGGCGATGTAAGCGGCACTGGCCTGGGTATTGCCCTCATGGCGGTCATGCAGCCAGAACAGATAATCGACCCGCAGCCCATCCTCCAGCGGCCCGTCGACCACCTCGATGCCCGCCGCCTGCCAATCGCGCACCCCGGCGTTCACCACATACACTGGCAAGCCGGCCTGGCTCAGGTCCCGGGCGACGCCGCGAGCCAATTCGAGCGCCTCGGCGAACACCAGCACCCGCTCGGCGCCTTGCAACTGTGCCGGCAACGCCTGCAAGCGCGAGCGGTTGACCCACTGCGCACCCTGGGGGTGGGCCTGCTTGAAATCACCGCTGCGGTCGGCGCTCAAGGCCACGGCGCCCTCGCTCAGCCACTGCGCGGCAGTCTGCGCATTGATGTGCTCGATACCGCTCCAGTCGGCCTGCGGCAGTGGCCGCGGCACGGCGTTGGCGGCGATGCCGATCAGCACGCTGGCTTCCCAGCCCAACTGCTGCAGCCAATGGGCGGTGGTGATGGCGCGCACACCGTCTTCGTCGTTGAGCACGATGCGCGCATTGCGTGTGCCCGCCCATAGGTCCAGCGCCTGCACCAGTTGGCCGCCCGCCACATGGAGGGCATCGGCGCGGTGGCTGTGGGCGAATTCCTCGCGGCTGCGCACGTCGAACACATAGGTAGTGCGCTCGGCGTCGGCCTGCCAGCGGCTCAGCGTCTGCTCGTCGATGAACTTCAAGCCATGCCGCGCCGCCAGGGCATGGGCGCGCTGGATCGCCTGTTGCCGGGCACCGACGCTCAGGCCCGAGTAGCGGGTCGAATCGTTGTTGACCGTCGACAGCCCGGCCAGGCGCCAGCCCTGAGTACCGCCGGACAGCGCCACCACCTTGTTCGGCACCCCGGCGTTGATCAGCGTCTGCGCGCCGACGATGCCTCGGGTACGGCCTGCGCACGAGACCACCACCAGGGTGTCCGGCGACGGTACCAGGTCATCGAAGCGGTACAGCAGTTCGGCGCTCGGCACGCCCCGGGCGGTAGGCACGTGGAAGCGCTGGTATTCCTCCAGGGTGCGGCTGTCGAGCAGCACGTAATCGGCTTCATCGATGATCAAGCGTTGCAGCTCGTCCGGGGCGATGGCCGGGGTGTGCAGGCTGTGCTCGACGCATTCGGCGAAGGCCTTGCTCGGCACGTTGATGCCCTGGAAGGTCGCCAGCCCGGCGCGCTGCCAGGTCTGCAGGCCGCCGCCCAGCACGTGCACGGCGCTGTAACCGAGGTCGCCGAGCAACTGCGCGGCATGCAGGCCATGGCGGTCGTGCTCGGCCAGCAGCACCAGACGCGTGGTCAGGCGCGGCACCCGCGAGGGCAGCTCGGTTTCCAGCAGGCTGTAGGGCACGTTGATCGCCAGCAGCGGGTGGTCTTCACCGAACAGGCCTTCTTCGCGGATGTCGACGAATGCCAGTTCGGCGCCGTCGTCCAGCCAGTGTTGCAGGGTGTCGAGGGTGATCAGCGTGGCGTTCGTGGCGCTGGTTTCAATCTGAGGATGGGCGCTCATGCTCGTTCCTTGTCGCAAGTGAGGGGTCATAGCCGCAGGCCGGCCTGGTGCAGAAGCGGGAGAATGTGTTCGCCGAAGTACGCCAGCTCTGGCTGGTAGTCGACGAAGCACAATTGCAGGCCGTCGCAACCGGCGGCCTTGAGCTGGATGATCTGTTCAGCGATCTGCGCCGGGGTGCCGATCAGTTGAATGTTGCCGCCGACGATGCGCTCGTCGCGCTGATGGCCGCGCCAGGAGCGGCTGTCGCCGGTGGCGTGGGTATGAAAGAAACCGTCCACTGCGGCGTCGTCGACTTGATCGAGAATCGCCTGGTACACGGCCCATGCCTCGGCCTCGGTATCGCGGGCGATGATCATCGGGTTGACCAGGGTACGCACGTCACGGCCGATGGCCGCCGCCGCGTCCTTGACCTGGCGATTGATCGCCGGCAGGGCTTCGATGGCCGCGGCGAAACTGGCGCCGGCCGGGCTGGTGACGAAGATCAGATCGGCCTGGGCCACGGCGTGCTGGATGCCCGCCGCCGAGCTGGTGGCGCTAACGATGATCGGCCGGCCGTGCACCGGCTTGGGCGTCACGAAGGCCTTGTTCAGCTGCCACTGCTCGCTGTGGTAATCGAAGTTCTCGTCGCTGCGCCACAGCGTCTGCAGGATGTCGACATACTCGCCGGCCAGCGCGTAGCGGCGGTCATGTTCGATCTGCTGCTGGCCGAACATGGCCCATTCATCCTGGCGAAAGCCGGTGACCAGGTTCAGGCCCCAGCGCCCACCGGACATGTGGTCCAGGGTGGCGCCGAACTTTGCCAGGTGCAGCGGATGCCAGGGGCCGTAGAACACATGCACGGTGGAGATCAACAGAATGCGTTCGGTGATCGCCGCCAGGCCGGCGCTGGTCATCAACGTATCGAGGGCGGTCTCGCGATAGCGCATGTCGCCGCCGAAGCCGCCCTTGGACAGCCAATGGGCCGGGCCGAACACCAGGTCGAAACCCAAGGCCTCGGCCTGCTGGGTCAGGGCGGCGTTGTAGTCGAAGGTCCAGTCGGTGTCCCGTGGGTAAGCGGACATGGTCCAGCCACCATTGTGGATCGGCAGGAACAACCCCAGCAGCAACGGCTGGCGCAGGGCCTGGCCGAGTGGGCTGTGGGCGGGCAGAGGCAGCAGAGGCGTGGGCACGGGGTCAGTTCCGGTAGTCGGGTTCGCGGCGGTCGAGCAATCGGCGCAGGGCTTCGAAATGCAGCTGATAGCCCGGCTTGTAGCTGCTGCTGGCGGCGTCGTGCAGGGGCGTGTTGTGGATCTGCTCCTGAACCTTTTCGACCTGGGCGCTGCTCAGGCCGCGCAGCGGCTGGCCGGTCCACAGCGCATAAACCTGCAGGCGTGCGGCGCGCTCCAGGGTGTAGAGGCGGTCGTAGGCTTCGGCGACGCTGCGGCCGGTGACCAGCACGCCATGGTTGCCCATGAACAGGATGCTGCGCTCGCCGAGGATGTCGGCCAGGCGCCGGCCCTCGGACGGGTCGCGCGCCAGGCCGTCGTAGTCTTCGTCGTAGGCGATCTGGTCCACCAGTTGCGCTTCGATATGGCCCACGGCATGCAAGTGCTGGTCACGCAGTCGGGTCAGGGTGCTGACGTAGGGCATGTGGGTATGCAGCACTGCGGCATGCTTGGGATGGGCGGCATGGATCGGCGCGTGGATGCAATAGGCCGAGCGCTGAATGACGCCTTCACCGCTGATCTGCCGACCGTCGAAGCCGATTTCCATCAGTTCGCTGGCGTTCACCTCCGCCCAATGCAGGCCGAAGGGCGGCAGCAGAAAGCTATCGACGCTACCGGGCACGGCCACCGTGAAGTGGTTGTAGATGCCCTCGCTGAAGTCGTGCCACACGGCCAGGCGGTGGGCGGCGGCGAGGTCCTCGCGGGCCTTGCGCTGGGCTGAAACGGGGTCGGCGAGAGCGCCTGAGTGGGCTTGCGAAAGAACAGTCATGCGGGCGCTCCGGAGGTGGCGTCATAGAGGTGGCAGGCAACCTGGTGCCCGACTTGCAGGGTTTGCAGGCGCGGCGCCTGTTCGCGGCAACGCTGATGGACGTGCGCGCAGCGCGTATGGAACCGGCAGCCGCTGGGCGGCGTGAACGGGCTCGGCACGTCACCGGTCAGCACCTGTTTATCGGCGGCGCGGCTGCGGCTTGGGTCCATGATCGGCACGGCGGCGATCAGCGCCTGGCTGTAGGGATGGGCCGGGCGTTGCCAGAACAGCGCGCGATCGCCGATCTCGACGATCTCGCCCAGATACATCACGGCAATGCGGTCGGCCAGGTACTGCACCACCGACAGATCGTGGCTGATGAACAGATAGGCAACGCCCAGTTGCTCCTGCAGGTCGCACAGCAGGTTGAGGATCTGCGCCTGCAGCGAGACGTCCAGCGCCGATACCGGCTCGTCGCAGACGATCAGTGCCGGGCGCGGCGCCAGGGCACGGGCGATCACCACGCGCTGGCGCTGGCCGCCGGACAGTTGATGGGGCAGGCGGCCGGCGAGGTCCGGGTGCAGACCCACCTGTTGCATCAGTTCGGCTACGCGTTGCTGGCGTTGCTGACGGTTGAGCTCGCCACGGGCGCGCAGCGGCTCGGCGATCGAGTCGAACAGGCTCAGGCGCGGATCGAGGGCGCTGGATGGGTCTTGAAAGACCATCTGTACATCCTGACGGCGGGCCTGCAACTGGCGCCCGGACAGGCGCGCAAGGTCGGTACCCTTGACCCGTATCTCGCCCTCGCTGGGCTTGACCAGATGCACCAGGGTGCGCCCCAGCGAGGATTTGCCGCAGCCTGATTCCCCCACCAGGCCGAGGGTCTGGCCGGCGTCGAGATCCAAGTTGACGGCGCTCACCGCATTGAGTTCGCCGCGGGCGGTGGGGTAGCGCACCGACAGATTGCGCACTTCCAATAAACGCTTCATGCCATGGCCCGGTGCAGCCGCTGTGGCGCTTGATGAGGATGATGGCAGGCCACGGCGGCCCATTGGCCGGGCAACGCCTGCAGCTGCGGCAACTGCTGGCAGCGCGTGTCGGCATGCTCGCAGCGCGCGGCAAAGGCGCAGCCTGCCGGCAGTTGCGAGAGCATCGGGACCATACCGGGGATTTCCTTGAGGCGCACGCGGCGCTTGCCGGGGTCGAGCGCCTCGAGTTGCAGCGCCGGGCGTGCGCCGATCAGGCCGCGGGTATAGGGGTGACGCGGGTGGGCGAAGAGGCCGTGCACCGGTTGCTCTTCGACCTTGCGCCCGGCATACATGACCATCACCCGGTCGGCGCTTTCGGCGACCACGCCGAGGTCGTGGGTGATCAGGATCAGGCCCATGCCCAGCTCGCGCTGCAGGCTGCCGAGCAGGTTGAGAATCTGCGCCTGGATGGTCACATCCAGGGCCGTGGTCGGCTCGTCGGCGATCAGCAGCGACGGGCCGCCGGCGAGGGCCATGGCGATCACTACGCGCTGGCGCATGCCACCGGAGAAACGATGCGGGTAGTCGTCCAGGCGCTTGTGCGGTTCCGGAATGCGCACCCGCTCCAGCAGTTCCACCGCGCGGGCCCGTGCCTGTACGCGAGGCAGTGACTGATGGGCCTGAATGGCTTCGATCAACTGGTCGCCGATGCTCATCACCGGGTTGAGTGCCGACATCGGGTCCTGGAAAATCATGCCGATGTGGCGCCCGCGAATAGCGCGCATGGCGCGTTCGTCGAGGCCGCTGAGCTCCTCGCCGCGGTAGCGCACCGAACCGCTCAGGCGCGCCTGGCTGCCATGCAGCAGGCGGGTCAGCGCCAGCGCCGTGACCGACTTGCCGCAGCCGGACTCACCGACGATGGCCAGGGTCTCGCCGGCGTGCACTTGCAAGGACAGATCGTTGACCGCGATCAGCGGCGTGCTCGGCGTGCCGAATTCCACGCGCAGGTTGTGTACGTCCAGTAAAGGGGCGTTCATCGTGCTTCCGTCCGCGGATTGAGCAGGTCGTTGAGGCCGTTGCCCAGGTACATGAAGCCCATCACCGCGAAAAAGATCGCGCCGCCGGGGAGCGCCGTCATGTACCAGGCGGTGCGCAGGGAGGAGCGTCCGGCGCCGACCATGCTGCCCCACGAGATCACGCTGGGGTCGCCGAGGCCGAGAAACGACAGCGACGCTTCGGTGAGGATCGCCTGGGCGATAAGGATCGAGGTGGCGACGATCACCGGCGAGAGGCTGTTGGGCAGGATGTGCCGCCAGATGATCGCCGGATGGCGGATGCCCATGGTCAGGGCTGCGCTGACGAAATCCTGCTGCCGCACGCGCAGCGCTTCGGCCCGCACCAGCCGGGAAATCTGCGGCCAGGAGGTGATGCCGATGGCGAACACGATGCTGCCGATCGAGGGCTGCAGGATCACCACCAGCAGGATCGCGAAGAGGAAGCTGGGCATGGTCTGGAACAGTTCGGTCAGGCGCATCAGGCAGTCGTCGAGCCAGCCGCCGGCATAGCCGCTGACCACGCCGACGGTGGTGCCGATCAGCACCGACAGGCTCGCCGCACCGACCCCGACCAGCAAGGATACGCGCGCGGCATGCAGCATGCCTGCAGTGAGGTCGCGGCCGAGCATGTCGGTGCCCAGCGGGTAGCGCGGATTGCTGCCCGGCCATTGATTGGCGCGGCCGACGATATCGAACGGGTCACCGGGGTACAGCCAGTTGGCGAGCAGCGCGGCAAGGCTGATCAGCAGCAGAATCGCCAGCCCCAGCAGCAGCGCGCGGGAATGGCCCAGGCGCAGGATCGTTTTCATGAGCGAATCTCGATACGCGGGTCGAGCAGGGCGTAGAGCAGATCGACCAGCAGGTTCATGAGGATCACCAGGAACGAGCTGCACAGGAAGATGCCCAGCAGCAGGTTGATGTCGCGCTGGAACACCGCGTCGAACGCCAGACGCCCCAGCCCGGGCCAGGAAAATACTGTCTCGACCACGATCGAGCCGCCCATCAGCGAGCCCAGTTGCAGGCCGGTGACGGTCACCAGCGGCAGCAGTGCATTGCGCAGCACGTGGCGCACGGCCACGCGCGCTTCGCTGATGCCCTTGGCGCGGGCCGTGCGGATGAAATCCAGGCCATAGACTTCGAGCATCGCCGAGCGGGTCATGCGCACGTAGATCGAGAGGTAGAAGAACGACAGGCTCAGGGCCGGCAGGGCCATGTAGCGCACCCGGTCGACGAATGTGGCCCAGGTGCCATCGACGCCGCCGATGGTCTGCATGCCGGCCGAGGGCAGCCAGCGCAGGTTGATCGAAAACACCACGATCAATATCAGCCCGACCCAGAACACCGGGGTGGCGAAGCCGATGGTCGACAGGGTCGAGATCACTTCATCCGGCCAGCGTCCGCGATAGCGCGCGGCCACCGCGCCGAGGGCGATGCCCAGCACCGCGGCGATGACCACGGCCACCAGCATCAAGGTCAGGGTGGCGGGTACGCGGTCGGCGATCAGCTCGGCCACCGGCATGCTGTTGCGGAACGAGTAGCCCAGGTTGAGGTGCGCGAGGTTGTCCAGGTAGCGGCCGAACAGCACGTAGCCGGGGGCGTCCAGGTCGAACTGCTGGCGCAGCTGGGCCATGTATTCCGGGGTCGCCGCGCCGGACTCGCCGGCCATCACGTCGACCATGTCGCCAGGCGCCATGCGCAGCAGCAGGTACGAGGACAGCACGATGATCAGGGCTACCGGCAGCAGTTGGGCGAGCCGGCGCAGCATGTATTTGCCGAGGGCTCGCACGTCAGATCACCGGGTCCGCGCCGCCGTTGACCGGGATGATCGCGCCGGTGATGTAGCTGGCCCGCGCGCTGGCGAGGAATACGGCGAGGTCGGCGACTTCTTCGGGACGGGCGAATCGGCCCAGGGGAATCTGCGCCTCGGCATCTTGCAGCGCTTGCTCCTTGCTGATGCCGCGGCGGGTGGCTTCGAGGCTGATGGCCTGGTCGACGCGGCCGGTGTAGGTGAAGCCAGGGTTGATGGCGTTGATGCGAATGCCATGGCGGGCGTAGTGCTTGGCCAGGCCCACAGTGGACAGCAGCAGGGCGGCGTTGGCCGAGCCCCCGGGCAGGTGGGTGGCGGTGGGATGTTTGCCGCCGGTGCCGACGATGTTGACGATGGCCGCGCCCTGTAGCGGCTGGCCGCTGGCTTCGGCCCTGGCCAGCAGGCGCTTGAGCACCGCATCCTGGGTATGGATGGTGGGGAAGAACTTGGCGTCCAGCGCCGCTTGCCAGGTCTGCGCGTCGAGCAACTCGGGCTCGGTACGCTTGGCCGCACCGGCGCTGTTGACGAGGATATCGATCGGTCCTTGGCGGGTTTCGGCATCGGCAATCGCCGCTTCGGCCGCAGCGGCGTCGCTGAGGTTGGCACTGATCACCTGCACCTGGATGCCGGCATGGGCGAACTGGCGCCGGGCTTCTTCGAGGGTGGCCGGGTCGCGGGCGATCAGACTCAGGCGCGCACCTTCGGCGGCGAACGCATGGGCGATGGCCAGGCCGATGCCCTTGCTGGCGCCGGTGATGACGACGTGCTTGTCAGTGAGTTGCAGGTGCATGGCAGTGCTCCGTTAGGGCGCGATGGACACGTCTTTGAGGGATGACAAGGCACCGTCCGGCTCCACGCTCACACCTTGCAGGCGCTTGCTGTAGACGGTGAAATTCTGTTGTTCGAACAGCGGCACCACGGGCAGGTCACGCTGGGCGATGCGCTGGAATTCGTAGAAGTCCTGCTGGCGCCGCGTCGGGTCGATCTCGCCTTGCAGGGCGGCGATGACCTTGTCCATGGCCGGGCTGCTGTAGTTCGAGGCGTTGCTCCACGGCACACCAGGGGTGATGTTGGCAGTGGAGTACTGGCGCAGGCCGCCGATCTGCGGGTCCATCATGGGGACCCAGCGGCCGGTGTCGATATCGAAGTCATAGTCGCTGTAGACACGCTTGATGAACCCAGCCAGATCCTGGGTACGCACGTTCACGTCGATGCCGACTTTCTTCAGGCTCTGGCGGATGAATTCGGACTGGTTCTTGAAGCCTTCGTGGAACGGCTGGTAGTCGATGTTGATGCGAAAACGCACGCCATCGGCCTGGCGAGGATAGCCAGCTTCATCCAGCAGCTTGTCGGCCGCGGCGATGTCGAAGGGGTACTGTTGCACGCCGTCGGTGGTGTAGAAATTCTTCAGCGATGACGGTACCGGTCCGGTCGCGGGTTTGCCCAGGCCGTACCAGACCACGTCGATCAACGCCTGCTTGTCGATCGCCTGATCGATGGCCTGGCGCACCTTGAGGTTGGCCAGTATGGGGTTGCGCAGGTTGAATTCGAGGAACACGTAGGCGGCGGAGGACTCGTAGCCACGTTTGGCGACCACCAGTTCGGGGTTGTGGCTCAGCCGTTCGACGTCGCTGAAGGGCACCGAATCGTAGGGCGAATACTGCACCTCGCCGGTCTCCAGTGCGGCGGCGCGCGAGCTGGCGTCGGGGATGATGCGGAACACCAGTTTGTCGACCTTGGGCTTGCCGGCGTCCCAGTAATCCGGGTTGCGTGTCAGCTCGATGTACTGGCCGCGCTCCCATTTGACGAACTTGAACGGGCCGGTGCCGATCGGGTCGAGGTTGTGCGGATTTTTCAGAATGTCGGTGCCGGCATACAAGTGCTCCGGCAGGATCTGCGCTTCGTTGGCGTTGATCGAGCTGAGGATCACCAGCGATGGCTGCTTGAGCTTGAACACGGCGGTGTACGGGTCGGGGGTCTGCACGTCTTCGAGGGCCGCGAAGGTGGTGCGGCCGCGGGGGTGGACCTTTTTCCAGACCTCCAGGGCGGAGTATTTGACGTCGGCCGAGGTGAAGGGCTGGCCGTCATGCCATTTGACCCCGTGGCGCAGGTGGAAGGTGATGCTCAGGCCGTCCTTGGCGATGTCCCACGACAGCGCCAGGCTCGGTTGCGGCTGCATGTTCTGGTCATAGCTGACCAAGCCTTCATAGATATTGTTGGAGACCACGCCATTGGGGAAGTTGGTGTTGAAGCTCGAGGTCAGGGCTACCGGCTCTGGCTGCACGATGGCGGTCAGGGTCACGGCCATTGCCTGGGCGCTGCCGAACAACGTGATCAAACCGGCGGCGATCACGGGCACACCACTACGGCGAAGGGATGACAGGTCGAATCTCATTGAAGATATCCAGTCAGGCCCGCGCAGATCGTTGGCGGTCTGCTTTGCGTGGCGACTCCAGAAGAAAACGATTGGCGATCGGGGCGATCTGCGCAGGGGAGCCGGTATTCCGGTGTGGTCACGCTATAGAGTCAGGTTATGGATCGCCAATATCGTTAGTGCATATTCTTAGGCGATGTGGGTTATTCGAAATAAGCGCGGGTTGGGGATATAAGCTTATTCCTTGGGTGGTTATTTCTGACTTGTCGTTTTTTTGGGATCGGGGTGGTTCTGCTTTCGAGTCGGCCTTGGGGTCGCCGCCCCCACCATTGGCCCCTCGCTGGCGCGAGGGGTTCCCGCGTGGAGGCACGCTTGCGCAG
>NZ_JBYSWB010000057.1:0-11870 GCF_058986725.1 Pseudomonas sp. GW821-FHT01A09 | reverse complement strand
CCCCCCCCCCCCCCCCCCCCCCCCCCCCCCCCCCCCCCCCCCCCCCCCCCCCCCCCCCCCCCCCCCCCCCCCCTCGCCACAGAGTAAGCATTGCATCGCCGACTGCAACGATCCCCTTTACCCCATCCGCAGCACCGTCTCGATCGGCTCGCCATTCTTCATCCGCTCCACTAATGCAGGCTCCGCTGCGTCGCTGGCCAGGGCGATGTCGATCACGGCTTCAAGCGCTTCGGTCGAGGTGATCAGCAAGCCGTTGTCGTCGCCCAGGACCCAATCACCGGATTTGACCGTCACTCCCCCGCATTGGATTGCGACGTTCTGGGCGCTGGCAGGATCCTTGCGCAGTTTGGTGGTCAGCAGGCTCGTGCCGCGTGCGAAGATCGGCAGCCCCGCTTCGCGCAGCTCGACGATATCGGTCACCACGCCGTCGACGACAATGGCGCGAGCGCCTTTCGCCGTCGCCGCGCAGGACGTCACCGTACCGACGCAGGCGTGCTGGTGATCGCCCTGCATCTCGATCACCAGCACCTCGCCCGGCTGCAAACTGACCAAGGCGTGATTCACCGCAAAGGCGTCCGCATTCACCACCCGCAACGTTCGAGCGCGACCCACCACCTTGACCCCGGCAAGCTGCGAGCGCACCTCATGAGCGACAAAGCCTTCCTCCAGAAAATGCCCCAGCGTCGCAAAGCTCACCCGCTGCAGTTTCGCTTCCAGTTCAATGCTCATGCTTGCCCTCCAGGATGATCGATCAATTCGGCCACGCAGTCGATCTCCAGGCTCACGCCCCACAGCGACACGCAGACGGTGGTGCGCGCTGGCGGCGCATGGCCGAGCACTTCGCTGTAGACGCGGTTGAACGGCTCCAGCTGCGCCGGATCGGTGAGATAGCCGTTGACCTTGATCACGTGGTCGAAGTCCGAGCCGGCGGCGATCAGGATGGCTTCCAGGTTGCGCAGTGTCTGACGTACTTGTTCCTCGAAGTGCTCGGGTTGCGAATCCAGGCTTGCGCTGGCGGGTATCTGCCCGGCGGTGAACACCAGGTGGCCGCTGATCACGGCTTGCGAGTAGGGTCCGACCGGGCCGACGGTGCCGGGGGCTGCGGTAATGCGTTTCATCTCATACCTCGTGAATGCAGGGCCGGCTGCGACGCCGCAGCCGGGAACAGAGCGCTCAGGCCGGCTTGGCGCCGGTACTGGTCAGGTCGCGTTTGAAGGTCTCGGTCAGCAGCAACAGAGCGATCAGCGACAGCAGGGCGGAGCCGATCATGTACCAGGCCACCGAAGAGCCCTTGCCGGTCCAGTTCAGCAGCGCAGTGGTCACCATGGGGGTGGCGGCGCTGCCGAGCAGGCCGGAGAGCATGTAGGCCACCGACAATCCGGAGTAGCGCACCCGGGTGCCGAACAGCTCGGCGAGGAAGGTCGCGATCGGGCCGTAGTTGGCGGCAAAAGCCGTCATCAGCAGCATGTAGCCGAGGAACACCAGGGGCAGCTCGCGAGTGTCCATCAGCCAGAACATCGGGAAGGCCACCAGCGCTTCGGCGATGATGCCGCCGATGATCACCGGCTTGCGGCCCCAGCGATCGGACAGCGCGCCGAAGGCCGGCAGCAGGAAGACGCACAGCGCGCAGGAGGCCAGCACCACGCTGAGCATCACCGGCCGGGTGAAGCCCAGCGTTTGCGTGCCATAGGTCAGACCGAAGGCAACGATGATGTTGAACGACGAACCGGTCGACATGGTGGCGATACCGCCCAGCAGCACCTGCTTCCAGTACTTGCGGCAGATCTCGGCCAACGGCACCTTGACCTGTTGTTCGGTCTTTTGCGCTTGATTGAAAGCCGGGGTTTCGCTGATGTTCAGGCGGATGTACAAGCCCACGGCGATCAGCAACACGCTGCCGAGAAAGGGAATGCGCCAGCCCCAGGCCAGCAGGTCCTCGGGCGACAGCGAAGTGGCGATCGCCAGGAAGGCCAGGTTGGCGATCATGGTGCCGGCGGGCACCCCGATCTGCACCCACGAGCCATACAGCCCGCGCTTGTTGGCCGGCGCATGCTCGACCGCCATCAACACCGCGCCGCCCCATTCGCCGCCCAGTGCCAGGCCCTGGATGATGCGCAAGGTCAGCAGCAGGATCGGCGCCCACACGCCGATGGCGGCGTAGTCCGGCAGCAGGCCGATGGCGAAGGTCGCCGCGCCCATCACCAGCAGCGAGATCAACAGCATCGACTTGCGCCCGAGTTTGTCACCGAAGTGGCCGAACAAGGCCGCGCCGACGATCCGCGCGCCATAGGCCGAGGCAAAGGTGCCGAACGCCAACAGGGTGCCCACCAGCGCATCGAAGGCCGGAAAGAAGATCTTGTTGAACACCAGGGCCGAGGCCGTGGCGAAGACGAACAGGTCGTACCATTCGACGGTGGTGCCGATGACGCTGGCGACCGCGACTCTCTTCATGTTGACCGGGGCTTGCTGGGTCAGCAGCTGATCGGGGATGTGCGCAGAACTGTTCATGCCTTATGTCTCCAAAATGAGCCGATGCTCAACGGATGGTGTTTTTTGATTGGCAGTTAGCGAGTCATGCGGCGCCCGCGTCCGGGCGCTGGTCTGTTATCGGTCAGGGCCTCTATGGGCCCTTGATCGGCGGTCGGCGGTCAGCGTTGCAGCCGCTCGGTCACGGCGGTGAGCAGCACGTCGCAGCCTTTGCGCGCGTCCTCGGGGAAAATCGCCTCGGCTTCGTTATGGCTCAGGCCGCCTACGCAGGGGATGAACACCATGGTGGTGGGGCAGTGCCGGGCCAGGATAATGGCGTCGTGGCCGGCGCCGCTGACGATGTCCTGGTGCGGATAATCCAGCGCCTCGACGGCGCGGCGTACGGCGTCGACGCACTCAGCGTCGAACGGCGTGGCCGGGCTCAGCCAGTGACGCTCGATGCTCAGGGTCAGGCCGCGGGTATCGGCGACTCGCTGGAAGCGCTCCTGTACCTGCTGCTCCATGATCGCGATCTGCGCGTCCTGGTGGTGACGCAGGTCCACGGTGAAGCTGACGTTGCCGGCGATGGTATTGCGTGACGACTTGGCGATTGCGAGCTGGCCGATGGTCACCAGGCCCTTGGGGCTGAAATCCACCGCCAGGGCTTCGAGCTGCGCGGCCATCTCGGCAACGCCGAACAAGGCGTCCTTGCGCAATGCCATGGGCGTGGTGCCGGCGTGGGCGCTCTGGCCCTGCACCTGCACATCGAGCCAGCAGATCGCCTGGCCACCGGTGACCACGCCCACGGGCAGGCCGTTGTCTTCGAGGATCGGGCCTTGTTCGATATGGGCTTCGAAATACGCATCGAAGGGCCGCTGAAACGGCAAGTCACCGGCGTGGCCGATCTCCCGCAGCGCATCGCGCACGCTGATGCCGGCGCTGTCGCGGGCGCTCAGGGCGGTTTCCACTGGCAGGCTGGCGGTGAACACCGCAGAGCCGAACATGGCCGGGGTGAAGCGCGCGCCTTCTTCGTTGGTCCACACCGCGATTTCGATCGGCCGCTTGTTGCGCAGGCCGTGATCCTTGAGGCTGCGCACCACTTCCAGGCCGCAGAGCACGCCGTAGATCCCGTCGAAACGCCCGCCCTTGGGCTGGGTGTCGAGGTGGCTGCCCATCACCACCGGCGGCAAATCGTCGTCCAGCCCCGGCAAGCGTGCGAACAGGTTGCCGATGGCGTCGAAGGCGATGCTCATGCCTGCCTCGGTGCACCAGGCGATGAACAGCTCGCGGCCGAGTTTGTCCTCCTGGGACAGGGCCAGTCGGCAGTTGCCGCCTTTATCGGTGGCGCCGAGCCTGGCCATGTCCATCAGGCTGTTCCAGAGCCGATCACCGTTGCATTTCAATACGTTCATGGGGTTTCTCCTGCCGATGCTTCAGTAACCCAATGACGGGTCGACCAGGTTGTTCAAGGCTTCGCCGCCCAGCAGGCGACGGGTGTTTTCCGCGACCTGGCGCACGATGCAGGCGTGGGACGCGGCCGAAGCCATGTGCGGGGTGATCACCACACCGGGCATCTGCCAGAGCGGGTGGTCGGCGGCCAAGGGTTCGTGCTCGAACACGTCCAGCACCGCGCCACGCAACTGACCGCTGGCGAGTGCCTGCTGCAGATCGTCGATGACCAGATGAGGCCCGCGTCCGCCGTTGACGATGGCGGCGCCGGGGGCGAGCTTGTTGAAGGTGCCAAGGTCGAGAATGCCGCGCGTGGCATCCGTCAGCGGCAGCAGATTGACCAGCAGGTCGAGCCCGTCGAGAAACCCGTCGAACTGCGCGTCACCGTGATGACAGGCGACAGCCTCCAGTTGGCGCTCGCTGCGCGCCCAACCGCGCACGTCATAACCGGCACCGGCGAGGTCCGCGGCAATGGCTGCGCCCAGCGAACCGAGGCCCATGACCCCGACCTTGAACTGACCCGCCGCGCGCTGCGGATGACGCTGCCACTGGCTATGCCGCTGCTGGGCAATGACGCGGTCGAAGTCACGGTGATAGTGCAACACCGCCCAGCGCACGTACTCGGTCATGCCGCGCCGGTGATCGGGATCGACCACCCGGCAGATAGGCATGGCGGCGCCGCTGCCGTCGGTACGCAAGTGGTCGACGCCCGCCGCGATCGAGTGCACCAGGCGCAGCTTGGGCAGGCGCCCGAGGCTGCCCGCAGGCGGATGCCAGCAGGCCGCCGCGACCGCGTCATGGGCGGCTGGGTCATCCGCGAGCACCGCGCGCAGATGGGGCGCATGGGTAGCGAAGGCGGCCTGCAATTGTTGTAGCAGGCGTGCATCGTTGCTGAGCAGCACGACGGTGGTCATGAGCAGTAGGACTCGCGTTGGTCTTCGATCAGGCTCAGGGTGGCGAGCCAGCTGAGGTGGGTGATTTCATCGGCTTCGTCGCGGCCGAACTGCGCGGCGGTCAGGCGGCAGACTTCCTCGCTGGGATAGACCAGCTTGCTGTTGCCGGCCAGGGCCTGGATCTGCGCCTGACAGGCACGCTCGAGAAAGTGGATCTCCTGAAAGGCATGGCCGACGCTGATACCGGCGGCGAGCAGACCGTGGTTGCGCAGGATCATCGCCTTGTGCGGGCCGAGGTCGGCCACCAGGCGCTCGCGCTCGGCCAGCGACAGGGCGATGCCTTCATAGGTGTGATACGCCAGGTTGCCGTAGTAGCGCAGCGCGTGCTGGCTGATCGGCAACAAGCCTTGCTCCTGGGCGGCGACGGCCATGCCGGCGGCGGTGTGGGTATGAATCACGCAGGCCAGGTCCGGGCGCGCCATGTGGATGGCCGAATGGATCACGAAGCCTGCGGCATTGACGCGGCTGGTGGCCGGGTCGCCGTTGACCACATTGCCGTGCTGGTCGATGCGCACCAGATCGCTGGCTTTCATGCGCTCGAAGATCACCCCGTAACGGTTGATCAGAAAGTGGTGCTCGGGGCCGGGAATACGCAGGGTGATATGGGTATCGATCAGGTCGGTCATGCGAAAGTGCGCGACCAGCCGGTACAGCGCGGCCAGCTCGCAGCGCGCTTGCCACTCTATGGGGTCGAAGGTGTCGGGCTTGTTCATTAGGGCTCCTTGTCAGATCGCAGGCTGTGCCAGGGCGATGTGGTCGCCACGCAGGCGCGCCAGACCGCACACGCCGAACAGCGACACGGCGGACAGCAGGGTGAAGAACAGTGCCAGTGGCAACCACTGGCCGGCAAAATGGGAGGCGAGCAGGGTGCCGATGATCGGCGTGGTGCCGCCGGCGATGGCGCAGATCAACTGGTACGCCAGGGAGATGCCGCTGTAGCGCAGGTGGGTGGGGAAAGCCTGAGCCATGTAGCCGGCGATCACCGCGTACAGGCCGGACAGCGTAACCACGGCCATGGCGATGCCGAGGGTCATCAGCAGCAGATTCTGGGTGCCCACCAGCATGAACATCGGGTACGGCATGGCCATCGACAGCAGCGCGGCGAGCATCAGGAAGCGCCCTTCACCCATGCGCTCGGCCAGCAGCGCGCTCAGCGGTTGCGAGATGAACTGCAAGAGGGTCACCACGAACAGGCAATCAAGGATGGTTGCCCGCGAGATGCCCTGGTACTGGGTCACGTAGGTGATCATGAAGGTATTGGTGAAGAAGAACCCTGCCGAGCCGATGGTCACCGCGCAGGCGGCGAACAGAATCTGCCGCCAGCAGTTGCGGATCACCTCCGCGACCGGGTATCTGGCCGTGGCGCCACTGGTGGCGACTTGTTTGAATTCCGGAGACTCGTCGACCCCGAAGCGAATCACCAGGCCGATCAGCATCAGCACGCCGCTGGCCAGAAACGGCAAGCGCCAGCCCCAATCGGCGAATTGCGCCGGCTCCAGCGAGGTCACCAGGCGAAAGGCGATCAGCGCCAGCAGCAGGCCGGCCGGGCTGCCCAATTGTGCGAACGAAGCGTAGAACGTCTTGCGCCTGGCCGGTGCGTGCTCGCTGGCCATCAACACCGCGCCGCCCCATTCACCGCCCACCGAAATGCCCTGGACGATACGCAGCGCCACCAGGCCTATAGGCGCCCAGATGCCGGCCGTGGCATAGCTGGGCAACAGGCCGATGCCAGTGGTCGCCAGGCCCATCAGCACGATAGTGAGCAGCAGCATCTTCTTGCGCCCGAGCCGATCGCCCAGATGACCGAACACCATCCCTGCCAGCGGCCGCGCGATAAAGCCCACTGCAAAGGTGCCAAACGCCGCCAGGGTGTTCAGCGCCGGGTCGCCGCTGGGGAAGAACACCTGACCGAGGATCAGCGCCGCGGCCGTGGCATAGATATAGAAATCATAGAATTCGATGGTGGTGCCGACGAAGGCTGCAGCAGCCGCGCGACGGGGCTGGGTCGATGAAGTGTGCATGCAGGGCCCTTTGATTTTTTGTGTTCTGGCAGGGTGTCGAGGCGGATCACGTCGCGCTCTGTGGCGCTTGCAAGCTTTATCCCTTAACCTGAATGTTTAATCAATTTGCTAATACTTAATCTAACTATTAGCCACATTACTGATGGTGAGCGATGAGCGATCAGGACGTTGAATCGGGTCTCAAGAACTGGCAGAGCCGGCGCTTCTTGAGCGATCGCCTGGATTGGAATCTGCTGCGTGCGTTTCTGGTCATCGGCCAGGAGAAAAGCATCAGCCGGGCGGCGGCAAGGCTGTTCCTGACCCAGTCGGCGGTAAGCCAGTCCTTGAAACGCCTGGAGGAGCAACTGGAGTGCAAGCTGATTCTGCGCCGTGGGCCGCGCTTCGATGTCTCGCCCGCAGGGGAGGAGGTGCTGCGCATCGCCGAGGAGATCTACGGCAATGTCGCGCGCTTGTCGGCGACGCTCAAGAACCCCGAGGATGACGTGGTCGGCAAGGTGCGCATCCTCACCATCAGCCGGGTGCAGTCGGCGTTGTACGATGATTTTCTGGTGCAGTTTCATCGCGACCATCCACGGGTGGAACTGGAGGTGGAGGTGATGCGCAGCTCCGACATCCTCAGCGCCCTGAGCCAGCGCACCGCCACCGTCGGGTTGGGGCTGTGCCGGTTCCCGCAGGCCAAGCTGGAGCGTCGGCGGCTGTTGCATCAGCGTTATGCGTTCTTCTGCGGCAAGCGCCATCGGCTGTTCGGTCAGCGCAAGTTGCCGCTCGAGGCGCTGCAGAGCGAGAACTTCGTCAGCTTCACCAGTGACCAGGTGGGCGGCAATCTGTCGCCGCTGACCATGTTTCGCGATCAGCAGGGCTTTACCGGCAAGATCGTTGCGTCGTCCTCGAGCTTCGAGGAGATCCGTCGGCTGATCATCGCCGGGTATGGCGTGGGCTGCCTGCCCGAGCACCTGGTGGACATCGATCTGCACAACGGGCTGATCTGGCGCTTGCCGCCAGCAGAAGGGGTGGTGGATGTGGACGTGTTTTTGATGTGGAACCGCGAGCAGCGCATGAGCCGAGCGGAAACGGTGTTTCTGGAGGCGTTCACACAAGTGATCGAAGGCTCACAGACCGATTGCGCCTGATACCCCACTCCTGTAGCGAGGGGGCTTGCCCCCGATAGGCCTGACCTGCCATTCGCAGGGTGTCAGTAACGACCTATCGGGGGCAAGCCCCCTCGCTACAGGGTTGTAGATACATCAAGCGTCCGCCATGCACCGCACCACGCCATCGATGAATACCGTTTCAGCCCGCGTCCGGCGCTGGTCGCGGTTCCATAGCAGATGAATGTCGACATCGGCCACGCCCTCATAGGGCGGCACCTGCCACAGCAACCCCTGGCGCAGGTCCTCGGCCACCACATGCTCCGGCAGGCAGCCCAAGCCCATCCCGGCGATGATCAGCCGACGGATCTCCTCCAGGCTCGGTGAAGACGCCACGATCCGCCCACTGAACCCCTGCTGATCACGGAAAATCGTCAGCGGCGACAACATCCCGCCAATCTGGTCGCTGGTAAAGCTCACGAAATTCTCCGCCTGCAGCTTCTCTAGCGTCAGCCCGCTTTGGCCGAACAGCGGATGATGCTGCCCACAATAAAACCCGTAGCGCTGACGCTGAAACAGCTGCTGCTCGAGCCGCGGCTGCGGGCGCCGATTGAGGCTGATGCCCAGACTCGCCGTCTTCTCCAGCAGCGCGCTGACGATATCCGAGCTGCGCATCACGTCGATCTCGAAATCCACCCGCGGATGCTGACGATGAAAGCTCGCCAGGAAGTTATCGAACCGCGCATTGACGATGCGGCTGATCATCAGGATTCGCACCTTGCCCACCACATCGTCCCCCGGTTGCTCCAGGGTGTGGCTCATCTGCGAGACCTGGCCGTACATCTCGCCCGCCATGGCAAAGATCTTGTGTCCGGCCTCGGTCAGGTCGAAACGCGGCCCCCGGCGCGCAATCAGCTGATAACCCAATTGCTCCTCGAGGCGCTTCAGTGCCTGGCTCACCGCCGGCTGGGTCAGATGCAGGCGCGCCGCCGCGCGGCTGATGCTCAGCTCCTGGCCGATGACGCGGAAGGTGCGCAGCAGGTTCCAGTCCAGGCGATCGTTGAGCAGGGGCAACTCGCGGTGGGTGTCTTCCATCGATAATGTCCGATCATAATTCAGATTTATAATATGCATAATAAATAGAACATTGACTAATCATAGCCCCCAGCCAAAAAATCATCCCTGCCAGGCGCCATCAGAGCGCCGGTGCTGTTCGCTTTTCTCCTGCCAAAACAACAAACACCCAGGGAGCATCAATTCCATGAACCGTCCTGCTCAGTCGCAGCCACGCAGAGCTGCGGCCGCCGCATTCATCGGCACCATGATCGAGTGGTACGACTTTTACATCTACGCCACGGCCGCAGCTCTTGTATTCGGCCAACTGTTCTTCCCCTCCACCGATGCCCTGTTCAGCACCATGGCCGCCTTCGGCACCTTCGCCGTGGGCTTTTTCGCGCGGCCCTTGGGCGGCATCATCTTCGGTCACGTGGGCGATCGCATCGGCCGCAAAAAGTCGCTGATCATCACCTTGTTGATGATGGGCGTAGTCACCGTGTGCATCGGCCTGCTGCCCAGCTACGCGCAGATTGGCGTGGCCGCGCCGGTGCTGTTGATCCTCCTGCGGGTGGTGCAAGGCATCGCCGTAGGCGGCGAGTGGGGCGGCGCGGTGCTGATGGCCGGCGAACACGCGCCCAAAGGCCGGCGCAATTTCTTCGCCTCCTTCGCGCAACTGGGTAGCCCGGCCGGCCTGATCCTCTCGCTGCTGGCGTTCAGCGCCATTACCCGTCTGCCAGAGGCCGACCTGATGAGCTGGGGCTGGCGCCTGCCATTCCTCGCCAGCTCGTTGCTGCTGATCGTCGGCCTGGTGATTCGCCTTGGGGTCAATGAGTCACCGGAATTCCTCGACGACAAAGCCAAGGCCGAACACGCCCGCAGCGTGGTCGGCCACACCGAACAGGCCCCCGTGATCGAAGTGCTGAAAAGCGCCTGGCGCCCGCTGCTGCTGTGCATCGGTGCCAACACCCTGGGCATCGCCGGCGTGTACTTCACCAACACCTTCATGATCGCCTACACAACCCAGCAACTGACGCTGCCACGCTCGCTGATTCTGGAATGCCTGTTCGTGGTTTCGATCATTCAGTTCTGCATTCAGCCAGCGGCCGCCTGGATCGCCGAGAAAATCGGCGCCACGCGGTTTCTGGCGGTGATGGCGACGTTGGCCATGGCCTCGCCGTACCCGATGTTCGTGCTGGTCAGCAGCGGCCAGCCGAGCAAGATCATTGTCGGCATCGCCTTGGCGGTGGTGTGTATGGCGTCGTTCTACGCAGTGATCGCCGGCTTCGTCAGCGGCATGTTCCCGACGCGCGTGCGCTACACCGCCATCTCCCTGGCGTACCAGGTGTGCGGCGCGGTGGCGGGTGGCTTGACGCCGCTGATCGGCACCTGGCTCGCCCATGCCTACCCCGGGCAGTGGTGGCCGATGGCGGTGTTCTACAGCCTGATCGCCGGAACTTCGCTGGTGTGTGTATTGGCGCTGGCGCGTCGGCATGCGCTGGCTCACAACGTTGAATTGGCCGGTGCCCACTGATTCTTTGAGGAAAATCACATGCGTAGCTTCTTTCATCCCGAGCAACTGCTTCACCATCCACGCAGCTACTACTCCCGTGGGCAGATGCGCACGCCGCAGGAAGTCCCCGAGCGGGCGTTGAATCTGGTCAAGGCCGCCGAATCCTTGGGGTTTGCTGTCGAGCAACCGGCTGATTTTGGTCTGCAACCCTTGTTGGCCGTGCATAGCGCGGCCTACTTGAGCTTCCTGGAAGAAGCCCACCAGCGCTGGAAAGAGGTCCCCGAAGACTGGGGCGATGAAGTCATGTCGAACATCTTCGTGCGTGAGCCCAACGCGCTGCGCGGCATTCTTGCCCAGGCCGGGCGGTATCTGGCTGACGGCAGCTGCCCGGTGGGTGAGCACACCTGGCGCGCGGCCTATTGGTCGGCGCAATGTGCAGTGGCGGCGGCGCAGGCGGTGATTGACGGCGAGCCGGCGGCCTATGCGCTGTGCCGGCCGCCGGGGCACCATGCCCGGGCCGAGGCGGCAGGCGGGTTTTGCTACGTGAACGGGGCGGCAGTGGCGGCGCAGGCGTTGCGGGCGCGGTACGGCAAAGTTGCGGTACTGGACAGCGATATGCATCACGGGCAGGGAATTCAGGAGATTTTCTATGACCGGGATGATGTGTTGTATGTGTCGATTCATGGCGATCCGACCAACTTCTATCCAGGTGTGGCGGGGTTCGAGGAGGAGCGGGGGAGTGGGATTGGCGAAGGCTTCAATGTGAATTTGCCGATGCCCCATGGTTCTTCTGAAGCGGTGTTCATGGACAAGCTGGAGCAGGCGCTTGAGGCGGTTCGCGCGTTCGGCGCTGAAGTGCTGGTGTTGTCGTTGGGCTTTGATATTTACGAGTTGGATCCGCAGAGCAAGGTGGCGGTGACGACCGAAGGGTTTGCGCGGTTGGGCGAGCGGGTACGGAGTTTGGGGCTGCGGTGCGTAATCGTTCAGGAAGGTGGATATCACCTGGAGTCCCTGGAAGATAATGCGCGGGCGTTTTTCGTTGGCTCGCAAGCTTGGCATTTAGGGGGTTAACGTTTTGGTAGTTGTTTCGGCGGCGAGATCCATTGCGCAGTAGGCCTGTCAGCGCTGTTCCTGTCAGCCCCGTCGGGTGAGGATGATCTTGATCTGGTGGCGGCGGTGCGGGGGGTATTTTGCGACAGCGGGTTTGGCGTGGGTACTCCGGAGGGGGGGGGTGAGATTGGGGTGTGGCACTGCTTGCGCTCCAGCCTGGGCGGCGCCCCACATTGGCCCCTCGCTGACGCTCGGGGTACCCGCGTTCCGGCTTCTG
>NZ_JBYSWB010000056.1:0-12124 GCF_058986725.1 Pseudomonas sp. GW821-FHT01A09 | reverse complement strand
ACGCGGGAACCCCTCGCGCCAGCGAGGGGCCAATGGTGGGGGCGGCGACCCCAAGGCCGGCTCGAAAGCAGAACCACACCAATCCCAAAAGCCCCAGATAAGCCTCTCAAGCCCTGAACCGTTCGACTGAGCCCCCACCCTGCCACAACACCGGCAAAATCGCCTCGAATTGCCGAGGATCACCACTGGTCCAAAATCGAGTCTGCCGCGCCGAACCAGAAGCCAACAAATCATCCTGCATCAACAACCGCTGCAACTGCCGAGCCACCGCCGCGCCGGTATCGATCAACCTCACATCCGCCGGCACCATCTCGCTCAGCAGCGGCCGCAAGAACGGATAGTGGGTACAGCCCAGAATCACCGTGTCGCAACCCGCTTCCAGCAACGGCGTCACATAACCCTGCAACAGCTGGCGCAACGCCGGGCTGTGCAAGTCGCCGGTCTCGATCAACTCCACCAGGCCGGGGCAAGGCTGGGTGATCACCCGCACATCATTGGCGAAGCGATCCAGCAGGGCCGCGAACTTGGCGCTTTGCAAGGTGCCTGTGGTCGCCAGCACACCGACCACACCACTGCGGGTCGCCGCCGCCGCCGGTTTGACCGCTGGCTCCATGCCTACCAAAGGCCACTGTGGATAAGTGCTGCGCAGATCGGCCATGGCCGCCACGGTGGCGGTATTGCAGGCGACGACCAACGCCTTGGCACCCTGGCTGTGGAAAAATTCCGCGACGAGATGGCAGCGCTCGCGGATGAATGCCGGGCTTTTCTCGCCATAGGGAATATGGCCACCATCGGCCACGTACAGCAGCGATTCGGCTGGCAACAGATGGCGGATCTCAGCCAGCACCGACAAGCCGCCGACACCGGAATCGAACACGCCGATCGGCGCCCCTGCGGCCTTAGCCATGACGCCCCGCGCACACGGCACAGGCCGGATCACGCTTGACCCGCAATTCGCGAAACCGCGAGCCCAGGGCATCGATCAACAGCAGTCGCCCAACCAGCGGCTCACCAAAACCGGCCAGCAACTTCAGGGCTTCGAGCGCTTGCAGGCTGCCCACTAGCCCCACCAGCGGGCCGACCACGCCGGCTTCGCTGCAGGTCAGCTCGGCCTCGCTGCCATGCCCGTACAGGCAGTGGTAGCAGGGGCTGGCGGCATCCCGTGGGTCGAACACCGACAATTGCCCCTCAAGACGAATCGCCGCGCCGCTGACCAGCGGTTTGCCTGCGGCCACACACGCGGCGTTGACCGCCTCGCGGGTGGCGAAGTTGTCCGAGCAATCGAGCACCAGGTCCACCGCAGCGACCGTGGCCGCCAGCGAGTCTTCATCCAGCGCCGCGCGATGGGCTACCAGACGAATCTGCGGATTGATCGCCGCCAGGCGTTGCAACGCCGAATCGACCTTGCTCAGGCCGACGCTGGCGGTGTCGTGCAGCACCTGGCGTTGCAGATTGGTGAGGTCGACGGTATCGAAATCGGCCAGGTGCAACTCGCCCACCCCGGCGGCGGCTAGATACATCGCAACTGGCGAGCCCAGCCCGCCGAGGCCGACGATCAATGCGCGGCTGGCGCCTAGTCGCAGTTGGCCATCGACATCGATCTGCGGCAACAGAATCTGCCGGCTGTAACGCAGCAGCTCGTCGTCACTCAGCACAGAGGCGCCCAAGGGTGATGCGCTCGTGGCCGCCGAGGTCTTCACGGCTTTCGATCTGCTCGAAATCGTGCTTGGCCAACAGCTCGCGCACAGCGGCCGCCTGATCGTAGCCGTGCTCCAGCAGCAGCCAGCCACGTGGGTTGAGGTGCTGCGGGGCCTGGGCAATGATCAGCTTCAGATCATCGAGGCCGTCACGCCCGGCCACCAGCGCACTGCTGGGCTCGAAGCGCACATCGCCAGCGCTCAGGTGCGGATCGGCATCGGCGATGTAAGGCGGATTGCTGACGATCAGATCGAAGCGCTCGCCGGCCACGGCGCTAAACCAGTAGCTGGCCAGAATCCGCGCGTTGTCGAGGCGCAGGCGCAGGCGATTGCGCTCGGCCAGGGCCACGGCCTCGTCGATACGATCGACGCCGGTCACGTTCCATTCGCGACGCTCCGAGGCCAGCGCCAAGGCAATGGCCCCCGAGCCGGTGCCTAGATCCAGCACGCGGGAGGCGCTCAGCGGCAGCAATTGCAAGGCGGCCTCTACCAGCATCTCGGTTTCCGGACGCGGGATCAGCGTGTGCGGCGCCACTTCGAGGTCCAGGCTCCAGAAGCCCTGGGAGCCCAGAATATAGGCGACCGGCTCGCCCTCACGGCGGCGCTGCAGGTTGGCGACGAAGGCCTTGGCCGCCTCGGTGGGCACGATGCGCTCCGGCCAGGTATGCAGAAAGCTGCGCGATTTGCCCAAGGCAGCGGCAAGCAGCAGCTCGGCATCGAGGCGAGCGGTAGGCGAGTCGGGGAGCTGAGCCTCCCGGAGCAGGCTGGCAATAATGGTCATTTATTCACCCAAGGCGGCCAGTTGATCGGCCTGGTATTCCGTCAGTAGCGGCTCGATGACGGCATCGACGCCGCCCGCGAGTATTTCATCCAGCGCGTACAGGGTCAGGTTGACGCGGTGATCGGTCACCCGCCCCTGGGCGAAGTTGTAGGTACGAATACGCTCGGAGCGATCGCCCGAGCCCACCAGCAGTTTACGCTCGCTGGCGATAGCATTGGCGGCGGCGCTGGTCTGCACGTCGTTGAGCTTGGCCGCCAGCCAGGACATGGCGCGGGCCTTGTTCTTGTGCTGGGAGCGCTCTTCCTGGCACTCGGCGACCATGCCGGTCGGCAAGTGCGTGATGCGCACGGCCGAGTCGGTCTTGTTGATGTGCTGACCGCCCGCGCCGGACGCCCGATAGGTGTCGATGCGCAGGTCGGCCGGATTGATCTCGATGGCCACGTGCTCGTCGGGTTCGGGCAGCACCGCCACGGTACAGGCCGAGGTGTGGATACGGCCCTGGGATTCGGTCTCCGGCACGCGCTGCACGCGGTGGGCGCCGGATTCGAATTTGAGCTTGCCGTAGACGTTTTCGCCCTCGACCCGGGCGATGACTTCTTTATAGCCGCCGTGCTCGCCTTCATTCTCGGACAGGATCTCCACTCGCCAGCCCTTGCGTTCGGCATAGCGCGAGTACATGCGGAACAGGTCGCCGGAGAAGATCGCCGCCTCGTCACCGCCGGTACCGGCGCGGATTTCGAGAAACACGTTGCGGCCATCGTTAGGGTCCTTGGGCAGCAGCATGCGCTGTAGCTGGCCTTCGATGGCGGCGATGGCTTCCTTGGCGTCGCGCACTTCCTCGACGGCCATCTCGCGCATGTCCGGATCGCTGTCCTTGAGCAGCGCCTGGGCGCCCTCGAGGTCGGCCTGGACCTTGCGCCATTGGCCATAAGTGACGGCGACCGGCTCGACTTCGGCGTATTCCTTGGAGTAGGCGCGGAACCGGCCCTGATCGGCAATGACTTCGCCATCACCCAGCAAGGCGGTCAGTTCCTCGAATCGGTCCTGGAGGGTGTCCAGTTTGTTCAGCAGCGACGCTTTCATTGCAGGGGTTTATCCGTGAAGCCCTCATTGAGGGCAAAAAGTTCTTGAGCCATGGCCAGCGCATCGACGCGGCCCTCGGCGGAAAGCTTCTTGAGCTGCACGCTCGGGGCGTGCAGCAACTTGTTGGTCAGGCCACGGGCCAGTTGCACCAGCACATCTTCGGCGTTGGCGCCGTTGGCCAACAGGCGCTGGGCCTTTTGCAGTTCTTCGTCACGCAGGCGTTCGCCCTGTTGACGGTAGGCGCGCAGCACGTCGACGGCGGCCAGCTCGCGCAGGCGCAGCATGAACTCGTCGGCGCCGCTGGTCACCAGGCCTTCGGCAGCCTGGGCGGCGCCCTGGCGGCTCTTGAGGTTTTCGGCGACCACTTCGTGCAGGTCATCGACCGAATACAGATAGACGTCGTCCAACTCGCCGACTTCAGGCTCGATATCCCGCGGCACGGCAATGTCGACCATGAAGATCGGTTTGTGCTTGCGCAGCTTCAGAGCGCTCTCGACCGCGCCCTTGCCGAGGATCGGCAGCTGGCTGGCAGTTGAGCTGATGACGATGTCGCTGTTGACCAGTTCTGCCGGGATGTCCGACAGCAGCACCGCATGGGCGCCGAACTGTGCGGCCAGGCTGCTGGCGCGCTCCAGCGTGCGGTTGGCGACGACGATGCGCTTGACCCCTTGCTCGTGCAAGTGGCGGGCAACCAGGGTGATGGTTTCACCGGCACCGATCAACAGCGCCTGGCTACGCTGCAGATCACTGAAGATCTGCTTGGCCAGGCTCACCGCGGCAAACGCCACCGACACCGGGTTTTCCCCGATGGCGGTATCGGTGCGCACCTGCTTGGCGGCGCTGAAGGTGGCCTGGAACAGACGCCCCAGCAGCGGGCCGATAGTGCCGGCCTCGCGCGCCACGGCGTAGGCGGATTTCATCTGGCCGAGAATCTGCGGCTCGCCCAACACCAGCGAATCGAGCCCGGAGGCGACGCGCATCATGTGACGAACTGCCGCATCTTCTTCGTGGATATAAGCGCTGGAACGCAGCTCCTCGAGGCTCAACTTGTGATATTCGGCCAGCCACTCGAGGATCGCCTCGGCAGACAGCTGGTCGTGTTCGATGTACAGCTCGCTGCGATTGCAGGTCGACAGAATCGCGGCTTCACGACTGTGGGTCACCAGACACAGCTGCTGCAGGGCCTCTACCAGCTGCTCAGGGGTAAATGCCACGCGCTCGCGCACGTCTACCGAGGCAGTCTTATGGTTGATACCGAGGGCGAGAAAGGCCATTCAAGGTCGCTGATCATGACGAGAAGCCGGCAATTGTCCTACTTCACCCGGCAGAGAACAACTACCGCTCTCTATTGTCCCTATAGAGAGGTGCATATCCATGCACCGGATGAGCCATGACTTATGGGTTTGCCCTGTGGCTTGTGTCATGATGCCCCAACCGTAGGTAAGTCGCTCAAATCTTCTATATGAATAGATCCCCCGCTCTGCTCTTCGCTTTCGTCCTGCTCGCTGGCTGCCAGACCTGGTCTGCGAAGCAACAGGAAGCGGCACCCGCCGCTCAGGACACGCCACCCGCGCCGGCCCCCAAGGCTGCACCGCAGGTCTATTCATCGTTGAGCGAGGACACTGTCTACAGCCTGCTGACGGCCGAACTCGCCGGCCAGCGCAATCGTTTCGACATTGCCCTGGACAACTATGCCGTGCAGGCAGTCAAGACCCAGGACCCAGGCGTGGCCGAACGCGCTTTTCGCATCGCCGAGTACCTGGGCGCCGACCAGGTCGCGCTCGAGACGTCGCTGATCTGGGCGAAAAACGACCCTGCCAACCTCGATGCACAACGCGCGGCGGCTATACAGCTGGCCCGTGGCGGGCGCTATGACGAGTCCATGGTGTACATGGAGAAAGTCCTGCAGGGTCAGGGCGACACGCATTTCGACTTTCTCGCGCTGTCGGCGGCCGATACCGATCAGAACACCCGCGACGGCTTGCTGAAAAGCTTCGAGCGGCTGCTGGTCAAGTACCCGAAAAACAGCCAGCTGATTTTCGGTAAGGCCTTGCTCATGCAGCAGGACGGTGACGCCAAGGGCGCCCTGACGCTGCTCGAGGACAACCCGCCGCAACCGGGGGAAGTCGCCCCGATCCTGCTGCGCGCGCGCCTGCTGCAAGTGCTCGATCGCGGCAACGAAGCGGTGCCGGTGCTGGAAAAAGCCATCAAGCAGAACCCCGACGACAAGCGCCTGCGCCTCAGCTATGCGCGCACGCTGGTCGAGCAGAACCGCCTGGCCGATGCCAAGGTGCAGTTCGCCGAACTGGTCAAGCAATACCCGGATGACGACGAACTGCGCTACTCGCTGGCGCTGGTCTGCCTCGAAGGCAAAGCCTGGGACGAAGCGGCCGGTTTGCTGCAGGAACTGGTGGAGCACGGCAGCCATGTCGATTCCGCACACCTGAACCTGGGCCGCATCGCCGAAGAACGCAACGATATCGACGGCGCTCTGGCGCAGTACGCGCTGGTGACCCCGGGCAACGACTACCTGCCGGCGCAGTTGCGCATGGCCGATATCCTGGTGGCCAACGGTCGCGCCGCCGAAGCCTCCAAACGCCTGGCCGCCGAGCGCACCGCCGAGCCTGACTATGCGGTGCAGCTGTACCTGATCGAGGCCGAGGCGCTGACCAACAGCGACAAGAACGATCAAGCCTGGCAAGTCTTGCAAAAGGGCCTGAAGGCTTATCCCGACGACGCCAACCTGCTCTATACCCGCGCGATGCTGGCGGAAAAACGCGGCGACCTCGGGCAACTGGAAAAAGACCTGCGTACCATCATCGCCCGCGAACCGGACAACGCCATGGCCCTCAATGCCTTGGGTTACACCCTGTCCGACCGTACCACTCGCTATGCCGAGGCCAAGGCGCTGATCGAAAAAGCCCATCAGATCAACCCGGATGACCCGGCCGTGCTCGACAGCCTGGGCTGGGTCAACTATCGCCTGGGCAATCTGCCCGAGGCCGAGCGCCTGTTGCGCCAGGCGTTCGCGGCGTTCCCGGACCACGAAGTGGCCGCTCACCTTGGCGAGGTCCTGTGGGCCGCCGGCAAGCAACGCGAAGCCCGTCAGGTCTGGATCAAAGCCCTCAACGACCAGCCCGACAGCCCTATTCTGCGCGCCACCGTGCTGCGCCTGACCGGATCCGAGACCCTTTAATTTTATGTTTTTGCGCCACTGCAGCACCTTTATCCTGATTGCCCTGCTCGCAGGCTGTTCCACCTTCGGTTCACGGGAGGCTCTGCAAGGCCAGGGCACTCCTCAGCAATGGAGCCAGCACAAGGCTCAACTCAGCCAGCTCGACGGCTGGCAGATCAACGGCAAGGTCGGCATCCGCGCGCCAAAAGATTCCGGAAGCGGCACCTTGTTCTGGTTGCAGCGCCAGGATTACTACGACATTCGCCTGTCGGGCCCGTTAGGGCGTGGCGCCGCGCGTCTCACCGGTCGCCCGGGCAGCAACGTGGTGCTGGAAGTCGCCAACCAGGGCCGCTTCGAAGCGCCGACGCCTGAAGCCTTGCTGGAAGAACAGCTGGGCTGGAAACTGCCGGTATCGCATCTGGTCTGGTGGGTTCGCGGCCTGCCTGCCCCGGACAGCAAGAGCACCCTCAACGTCGACAGCATGGGCCGCCTGGCCAGCCTGCAACAGGACGGCTGGAGCCTGGAATACCTCAGCTATACCGAGCAGAACGGCTACTCGCTGCCCGAGCGTATCAAGCTGCACGGGCAGGATCTCGACGTCACCCTGGTGATCAAGGACTGGCAACCACGCCAGCTGGGGCACTGATTCATGACCCAGCCACGCCTGACCCTGCCCGCACCCGCCAAGCTCAACCTGATGCTGCACATCCTCGGTCGCCGCGCTGACGGCTACCACGAGCTGCAAACGCTGTTTCAGTTTCTCGATCATGGCGACGAGCTCGATTTCGCCGTGCGCGACGATGGCGTCATCCAGTTGCACAGCGATCTGCACGATGTCCCGCACGACAGCAATCTGATCGTCAAGGCCGCGCGCCAATTGCAGGCCATGACCGGCTGCACCCTGGGCGCCGATATCTGGCTGCGCAAAGTACTGCCGATGGGCGGTGGCATCGGCGGTGGCAGTTCCGATGCCGCCACCACCCTGCTGGGTCTCAACCACCTGTGGCAGCTGGGGTGCAGCGAAGATCAGCTGGCCGCGCTGGGCCTGAAGCTCGGCGCCGATGTACCGGTTTTCGTGAGGGGCCATGCTGCTTTCGCTGAAGGCGTCGGCGAAATCCTCACCCCGGTCGAGCCCCCGGAACCCTGGTATCTGGTGCTCGTACCGCAAGTATCTGTAAGTACAGCAGAAATTTTTTCAGATCCGCTGTTGACACGTGACTCTGCGCCCATTAAAGTGCGCCCCGTTCTCGAGGGAAACAGTCGAAATGACTGCCAACCAGTGGTCGAGCGTCGTTACATAGAGGTACGTAACGCGTTGAATCTGCTTAGCAAATTCACTGAAGCAAGGCTCACAGGAACTGGAAGTTGTGTGTTTGGGGCCTTCCCAAGCAAAGCGGAAGCTGATAGAGTTTCGCACCTTCTTGCAGAGTCCCTTACAGGGTTCGTAGCAAAGGGAAGCAACATTTCAATGTTGCATCGCAAGCTGCAAAGTCTGTTCTAAGAAACGAATGCTCGGCATTCGAATTGATTCAGCTACAGGGGCGTCGCCAAGCGGTAAGGCAGCAGGTTTTGATCCTGCCATGCGTTGGTTCGAATCCAGCCGCCCCTGCCATTTTCCTATACTCATCCAGGTATACCCTCAGCCGGCAGGTACTGCGCGTGTCCAAGATGATGGTCTTTACGGGGAACGCTAACCCCGATCTGGCTCGGCGTGTCGTACGTCAGCTGCATATCCCTCTCGGTGACGTCTCTGTCGGAAAATTCTCCGACGGCGAAATCAGCACTGAGATCAATGAAAACGTCCGCGGTAAAGACGTCTTCATTATTCAGCCGACTTGCGCGCCAACCAACGATAACCTGATGGAACTGGTGGTGATGGCTGATGCCTTCCGCCGCTCCTCGGCTTCCCGAATCACCGCTGTGATCCCGTACTTCGGTTACGCTCGTCAGGACCGCCGTCCGCGCTCTGCCCGTGTGGCAATAAGCGCCAAGGTCGTCGCTGACATGCTGACCGTCGTGGGTATCGACCGTGTTCTCACTGTCGATCTGCATGCGGATCAGATTCAGGGCTTCTTCGATATCCCTGTCGATAACATCTACGGCTCGCCCGTGCTGGTCGACGATATCGAAGATCAACGCTTCGAAAACCTGATGATCGTGTCCCCGGACATTGGCGGCGTCGTGCGTGCACGTGCCGTGGCCAAGTCGCTGGGCGTCGATCTCGGGATCATCGACAAGCGCCGTGAGAAAGCCAATCACTCCGAAGTGATGCATATCATCGGCGACGTCGAAGGGCGTACCTGTATTCTGGTCGACGACATGGTCGATACCGCTGGCACTCTGTGCCACGCGGCCAAGGCCCTGAAAGAGCATGGCGCAGCCAAGGTGTTCGCCTATTGCACCCACCCGGTACTGTCGGGTCGGGCAATCGAGAACATCGAGAATTCCGTGCTGGACGAGCTGGTGGTGACCAACACCATTCCGCTGTCCGCCGCCGCACAAGCCTGTGCCCGTATCCGTCAACTGGATATCGGCCCGGTTGTCGCTGAAGCGGTCCGCCGCATCAGCAATGAAGAATCGATCAGCGCGATGTTCCGCTGAGGGCCCTGCCCTCTTCTACATCGAGTTGACGTAAAGCGCCCCGCCCAGACGATTCCCGTCCGGGCGGGGCTTTTTTGCCCATATCGCCTTTGGCGCCGGTCGCAAGCGCTGGGCGAATGTGGTTATTTTGGAGATTCACATGAACGATTTTACCCTGAATGCAGAAGCGCGTTCCGACCTGGGGAAAGGTGCGAGCCGCCGCCTGCGTCGCCTCGCCGCCCTGGTTCCAGCCGTGGTCTACGGTGGCGACAAAGCCCCTGAGTCCATCAGCATGCTGGCCAAGGAAGTAGCAAAACTGCTCGAAAACGAAGCGGCCTACAGCCACATCATCGAGCTGAACGTCGGTGGCACCAAGCAGAACGTCGTGATCAAGGCCCTGCAGCGTCACCCAGCCAAAGGCCACGTGCTGCACGCTGACTTCGTCCGCGTCGTTGCCGGTCAGAAACTGACTGCCGTTGTTCCTCTGCACTTCATGAACCAGGAAGCCGCAGTCAAGAAAGGCGGCGAGATCTCGCACACCGAGACCGAGCTGGAAGTGACCTGCCTGCCGAAAGACCTGCCAGAGTTCATCGAAGTCGACCTGGCTGACGCTGAAATCGGCACCATCGTTCACCTGTCGGACCTCAAAGCTCCTAAAGGCGTCGAGTTCGTTGCACTGGCACACGGCAAGGACCTGGCTGTCGCCAACGTTCACGCCCCACGCATCGTTGCTGAAGACGACGCGGAAGAAGGCGCTGCCGAGTAATTCATTACTCCGCACGTCGGAGTTGGGCCGGTAACATCGCGAGGAAATATCCTGCGAACGACGGACGAAATAACGCGGATTACGTTGTAAAATGCGCCTTTTCGTCCACGTGCGACTTTCGTGATGTTACTGACCCCTCCAAAGGAAAAGCCCCTGTCGTGACTGCCATACAACTGATCGTTGGCCTGGGTAACCCCGGCCCCGAATACGAACAGACCCGGCATAACGCAGGGGCTTTTTTCGTTGAGCGCATCGCCCAGAAGTACAACGTACAGCTGGTGCCCGATCGCAAGTATTTCGGCCTGACGGCGCGTTTCAGCCATCAGGGCCACGATGTTCGTCTGCTTGTCCCGACCACCTACATGAACCGCAGCGGCCAGGCCGTGGCGGCGTTGGCGGGTTTCTTCCGGATCCCTCCCGAGGCGATCCTGGTGGCGCACGACGAACTCGACCTGCCTCCTGGCGTCGCCAAGCTCAAGCTGGGCGGCGGCCATGGCGGGCATAACGGCCTGCGTGACATCATCGCGCAGCTCGGCAACAACAACGGTTTTCATCGTCTGCGGCTTGGCATCGGCCACCCGGGCGTTGCCAGTCAGGTGTCCAACTTCGTGCTGGGCCGCGCACCGCGCGCCGAGCAGGAACTGCTGGACACCAGTATCGATTTTGCCCTCGGCGTGCTGCCGGACATCTTCGCCGGCGAGTGGAATCGCGCGATGAAAACCCTGCACAGCCAAAAGGCCTGACTCTTCGAAGAGGGAAGCACCATGGGATTCAACTGCGGCATCGTCGGCCTGCCCAACGTCGGCAAATCCACTCTGTTCAACGCCTTGACCAAATCCGGTATCGCGGCAGAGAACTTCCCCTTCTGCACCATCGAGCCGAACAGCGGCATCGTGCCGATGCCCGATCCGCGCCTCGAAGCCCTGGCCGCTATCGTCAAGCCCAAGCGCATCCTGCCGACCACCATGGAGTTCGTCGACATCGCCGGCCTGGTGGCGGGCGCCTCCAAGGGTGAGGGCCTGGGCAACAAGTTCCTCGCCAACATCCGCGAGACCGACGCCATCGCCCACGTGGTGCGCTGCTTCGAAGACGACAACGTGATCCACGTGTCCAACAGCGTCGACCCTAAGCGCGACATCGAGATCATCGACCTCGAGCTGATCTTCGCCGACCTCGACAGCTGCGAAAAGCAACTGCAGAAGGTCACCCGTAACGCCAAGGGTGGCGACAAGGACGCAGTCCAGCAAAAAGGCCTGCTGGAGCAACTGATCGCCCACTTCACCGAAGGCAAGCCGGCGCGCAGCCTGATGAAGAAGATGAGCAGCGACGAAAAAGCGGTGATCCGTGGCTTCCACCTGCTGACCACCAAGCCGGTGATGTACATCGCCAACGTCGCGGAAGACGGCTTCGACAACAACCCGCTGCTGGACGTGGTCCGCGCCATCGCCGAAGAAGAAGGCGCGATCGTGGTGCCGGTGTGCAACAAGATCGAAGCGGAAATCGCCGAGCTCGATGACGGCGAAGAAAAGGACATGTTCCTCGAAGCCCTGGGCCTGGAAGAGCCCGGTCTGAACCGCGTGATCCGCGCGGGCTACGAGCTGCTGAACCTGCAGACCTACTTCACCGCCGGCGTCGAGGAAGTCCGCGCCTGGACCGTGAAGATCGGCGCTACCGCTCCGCAAGGCGCTGGCGTGATTCACACTGACTTCGAGAAGGGCTTTATCCGTGCCGAGGTGATCGCCTATAACGACTTCATTCAGTACAAGGGTGAGGCCGGTACCAAGGAAGCAGGCAAGTGGCGGTTGGAAGGCAAGGAATATGTGATCAAGGATGGTGATGTGATGCACTTCCGCTTTAACGTCTGAGTCGGCGTCCAGCGGTCTGAGAAAGCCTCCTGCATTGGGGGCTTTTTCATTTCTGGGCGTTTCAGGCAATTGGGCATGGATTGGGGCTGGATTGGGGTGTGGATTGGGGTGTGGCCCTGCTTGCGCTCCAGCCTGGGCGGCGCCCCACATTGGCCCCTCGCTGGCGCTCGGGGTTCC
>NZ_JBYSWB010000055.1:0-12305 GCF_058986725.1 Pseudomonas sp. GW821-FHT01A09 | reverse complement strand
CGTATCTTGCGATACGGGCATTTTCTGGAATTGGCAAGCATATTTCCAGGGTTTCCACACAGTCTGATGGATGGCCCATCGGGGCGTGCCCTGCGCAAGTGTGCCGGAGCGCGGGAACCCCTCGCGTCAGCGAGGGGCCAATGGCGGGGGCCGCGACCCCAAGGCCGGCTCGAAAGGAGAACCACCCCGATCAAAAGTGCCCCAACACTGCGCATCCGCTACCGAACTCCAATACCTGTCGACACAAGCCCCATCACCGCACCCAACTCAACGCCGCCAGCGCCCCCAACAACGCCGGCGGCATCACCAGCACACCCAATTTCAAAAACGTCCAGGCACTCACATGCAGGCCTTCACGACGCACTGCAATCAGCCACAGCAAAGTTGCCAAGGAACCGGTGATCGACAGATTAGGCCCGAGATCTACCGCCACCACCAAGGCCGCAGTGGTGTGCCCCGGCAGACTCGCCAGTTGCCCCACCGAGCCTGCGATCAATCCCGCCGGCAGGTTGTTCATCAGATTCGTGGCGATCGCGACCAACACCCCGGTGCCCCAGGTCGCTTGGGTCGGCGCCTGCTGCGTCCAATGCTCCAGCGCCTTGGCCAGCTCGGCGATCACACCGGTCATGGCCAAGGCCTCCACAAGCACGAACAACCCGGCCACCAGTGGCAGCACGCCCCAGGACACGCCCTTGAACACCGCCCACGGCTTGCGACGTTGCACCAGATGCACCAGCGCCACCGTCAGCAGCCCGGCCAGGCAGGTCGGTAGCCCTAACGGCTGATCCAGGGCCGACACCACTAGCAGCAGCACGCCGGTGACCGCGATACCGGCAGCCGTCAGCCGTGCGCCCATGGGCAGCGGGCCCAGCGCCGAAACCTCGGCTAGCTGCTGCCGCAGATGCTTGCGCTGGCTGAGCCGCAAGACTCCATAGGTCAGCACGATTGCCGCCAGCGACGGCAGGCTGAACTGCGCCAGCCAGTCCAGCAGTGGCGGCATGTGCTGGCCGAATATCACCAGATTGGCCGGATTGGAGATCGGCAGCACAAAGCTCGCGGCATTGGCGATAAAGGCGCAGATGAACAGATAGGGCAGGGGATCGGCCTTGGCGGCACGGGCCGCGGCATACACCGCCGGGGTCAGCACCACCGCCGTGGCGTCGTTGGACAAAAACACCGTCACCAACGTGCCGACACCGAAGACCAGATCGAACAGACGCTGGCTCGAGCCGCGGGCATGGCGCGCGGCCAAGGTCGCCAGCCAGTCGAACAGCCCCTCGCGGCGCGCCATCTCGGCCAGCAGCATCATGCCGATCAAAAACAGATAGACATCGTCACCCTTGGCCACCGCGCCCAGCGCCAGGCCTGCGGGCATCAGGCCGCTGATCAGCAGCATCAGCGCGCCCCCCAAGGCCCAGACATACTCCGGTACCCGCCAAGGACGCAAGATGACGCCAGCGGTGGCCAAGGCGGTAATACACCAGATGATCAACGGCGAATGCATAGGGCGGACTCAGGAGGCAGAGGAGGATCGATCGAGGGACTCAGGCAGCGCCAACAACAGCAATACTGCCACTGCGGCGACGGCTGCCAGGGTCAGGAACGCCGCGCTGTAGCCGGCTTCCTGCACCACCCAGCCGGCCAGCCCGTTGCTCAATGCCGCCCCCAGGCCGAAGGCGGTGGTCACCGCACCCAGGCTGATGTTGAAGCGTCCGGTACCGGCGGTGAGATCCTTGACCACCAACGGTAACAGCGCCCCGAACAGCCCGGCGCCGATGCCGTCGAGCACCTGCACGCCCACTAGCCAGTACGGGTTATCCGACAGTGTGTAGAGCACGCCGCGGATCGGCAGGATGGCGAACCCAGCCAGCAACAGGGGTTTGCGCCCCCACTGGTCGGCGCGTGCGCCCACCAGCAGCGCGGCAGGCACCATCACCAACTGTGCGGCGACGATGCAGGCCGAGGTCAGCGGTGTGGCGAGTGTCAGGTCCAACTGTGAGAGCTTCTGGCTCACCAGCGGCAACATGGCCGCGTTGGCCAGATGAAACAATGCGCAACACAACGCGAACAGCAACAATGAGCGGTTGCTCAGCAGCGCCCGCCAGCCGGAAGCCTGTTCCTCGTGGGCAGGGTCGAAGCCACGCGCTACTTGATGATCGATATCCCCTGGCGCCACGGCCGCCACCGCGACCACACTGCACACCGCCATGGCCGCCATCAGGTAGAACACCGCCACCGGCCCGAACAGCCAGGCGAAGCCTCCCGCCAGCAGTGCGGCGCAAGCGTTGCCCGCATGATTGAAGGTTTCGTTGCGCCCGGTACGGCGGGTGAAGGCTTTCGGGCCGGTCATGCCCAGCGAGATAGCGGCGATGGCCGGGGCGAAGATCGAGGCCGCCGCCGCGCTGAAGGCCTGGGTCAGGGCCACCCAAGTGAAGTCGTTGATGAACGGCAGTATCACGCAACTACCCGTGACCACCAGCGCGGCCACGGCGACGATCAAGCGCTTGCTGCGCGTGCGGTCGATCAGTGCGCCTGCGGGTGTCTGGGTGACCAGTGCCGCCAGGCCGGCGAGGGTCATTACCAGGCCGATGCTGCCTGGCTCCCAGTGGTGGACGGCGAGTAGGTAGATGGCTAGATAAGGCCCCAACCCGTCGCGCACGTCGGCAAGAAAGAAGTTCAGCGCATCCAATGCATAGGTGCTGCGACGCAAGGCAGGGTTGGCCATAGTGAGCTCGACGAAGGACGCGTTGAAACTCAGTGGGGGACTTGAGCCTTTAAGTTCCGTGGGCGTTTGCTGCGCGCGAGTGGCTGCTGCCAATAGCGATCGGGGGCAAGCCCCCTCGCTACAGGATTGGGACCGTAGCGAGGGGGCTTGCCCCCGATGGGTGTCGCAGTGGGTATCACTCGTCGACGTGCATGAACTCCCGCGCCCACTCCACGTAACGCTCCGGCCGGGTGTACACACGGGTCAATTCGTTCGCACTTAGGTTCTCGGTGCTGTGGGTCAGGTTGCGCTGGGCGCGCAGGGCGTCGTAGGTGGCCTTGATGGCCGCGAAGTAGGCGCCGTGGCCATCCACGCAGATCCGTACACCGAGTTTGGCGAGTCGGCTATCGTCCTGCAGCGCTTGATTGCCGTAGGTCACCAGCATCAAAGGCACGGTCAGATTGGCGGCGATTTCTTCCAGATGCTCGAAATCACGCACGCCGACCATGCAGATACCGTCGGCACCGGCCTTCTGATAGGCCTTGGTGCGGTGAATCACTTCTTCGGTGGACAGCACGCCAGCGTTGGTGCGGGCGATGACCGACAGCTCCGGGTCGACTCGGGCTTCGAGCCCCGCGCGGATCTTGCCGATGCCTTCCTCGACCGAGATCAGGTCGGTGGACTTGCGCCCGAATTGTGCGGGCAGCAGGGTGTCTTCGATGGTCAGCGCGGCGATGCCGGCACGCTCCAGCTCGGTCACGGTGCGCATCACGTTGAGGGCGTTGCCGTAGCCGTGGTCGGCGTCGGCAATCACCGGCAACTGGGCGACGCGACCGATGCGCGTGGCCTGCTCGACGAATTCTGACAGAGTGATGAGGGCGAAATCCGGTGCACCCAGCACCTGCAGCGAGGCGACCGAGCCGCCGAGGATGCCGCACTCGAAGCCGAGGTCGGTGGCGATCCGTGCGGACATTGGGTCGAATACCGAAGCGGTGTGATAGCAGGTGTGCGAGGCAAGCAACTCGCGAAAGGCGCTGCGCAATCCCTTATGGGAAATTCTGGACATGTTTGCTCCTTATGGAGGCAGTACCGGGTTCATCCCGTCGGGCTATGGAATCGTTTAAGCCGCGTATGATAAGGAATAATTTCGTCTGTGACGATTGGTCGCGCTGTCGCAGCGGATGAAAGATGACCGAGCGGTCTGGTTGCAGCGGGAATTGACAGGTAGCGAGGGGGCTTGCCCCCGAAAAACGTATCAGCCACCTACCTGGTGCTGGCCGGACGATTTTTCGGGGGCAAGCCCCCTCGCTACAGGTTTCAGTCGGAACCGTATTTCGGTGAGCGCGGGCCATACAGCAAGCCGGCCGGTTGGCCCGCCGACAGCAGTCGCGTGCTGGTGATCCCGGCGATCGGGTGGCCCGCGTCGGTGGACGAGTTGATGATCTGCTTCACCGCCGCCGTGATCAGCATGCCGATCAGGCCGCCGCCGTTGTTGTTGCCTTCCTCGCTGGAGGCCGTGGCGCTGCCGGTCCACAGCGTGGTGCCGGTTTTCAGGTCGACCAGCCTGGCGGTGGCGGTGACCACCGTGTTGCTGCTGATGACCATGTAGGTGGTGCCGTACTGGGTCACCTTCACGTACATCGCCGCGTCGGCGCCGAAGATGCTGCGCAGCTTCTCGGCCGGCACCTCAGCGATGTCGTTGGGGTTGTCCAGGCCGTTCTGGCGGAACGTCTCGGCGGCCAGCGCCACGGGCACCACGTAGTAGCCGGCCTCGGCCAGCGGGAAGGTCACCTGCGACATCAAGCTATAGCCGGCTTTGATATCCGGCGATTCATTGACCGGTGGCAGCACCAGAATCGAACGGGGCCGGGCCTGCTTGAATGCCGCGTAGTCGACGGTTTTCGGCGCCACGCAACCGCCCAGCAGAGCAAAGGCGAACAGGGCCGCCAACGGTTTGAGAAAACTCATTGGGCTGCTCCTTTGGCGTTTTTCATCAGGAAGTCCATGTAGGCGCCGGACTCGGGGAACTCTGCCTTTTCGGCCTGGAATTGCTGAAGCATCTGATCATCCTTGCCCAGGCTCGAGTACAGCAGGCCCAGTTGCGCGTGATAGCCCGGCGGCACCACGCCGTTCTTGGCGCGGATCTTCTCCAGGTCGGCTTCCAGCGCCAGTGCCTGGGCTTCCTTGGATTCGCCTTTGAAATATTCGTAGACCTGCGGCTGATAGCCTTCCCACTGGTAGATAGTCTTCGGTCCGGAGCAACCGGCCAGCAGCGCGCTGGTCAGCAACGCCACAGCCAGTGCTGGGCGCGAAATAATGTAACGGGTCATGACGGGTACTACTCCATGTCATTGCTGAACGGGCCCGCCCGCGGGCCCCACTTCACTGTGTTGAATTCAACGCGCGCTGGGTTTCCAGCTGCCATTGTCGATGGCCTCGACCAGCCGGTTAACCGCCTCGCGCATCGCCAGGTCGAGGACCTTGCCGTTGAGCGTGGAGTCGTAGCTGGCCGTGCCGCCAAAACCGATGATTTCCCGGTTCGACAGGGCGTACTCACCGGCACCCTGGGTGGAATACACTACTTCCGAGGTGCTGATGTTGACGATGTTGAGGTTGATCTTGGCGTAGGCCACTTGAGTCTTGGCGCGGCCGAGAATGCCGAACAGTTGCTGGTCGCCGGTTTCCTTGCGGCCGAACTCGGTGACGTCACCGGTCACCACATAATCGGCGCCCTTGAGCTGCTGGGCCTGGCCCTTGATCTGCGCCTCGCGTTGGATCTCGGCCATGTTGTCGCGGTCCAGCACGCTGAAGCGGTTGGTCTGCTGCAGATGGGTGATCAGCACGGTCTTGGCCTGGCTGCCGAGGCGATCGACACCGTCGGAGAAAATCCCGCGCATATAGCTGGAGCGGTTATCGAACTGGCCGACGGCAATCGGCGAGCGCTGACCGGACCAGGGCCGGGCGGCACTTTCGACTTTTTCGACGGGCAAGGCGCGCGAACTTTCGCTGGCGCAACCGCTGGCAAGCGCCAGGGTGAGGACGGTCATGCTCAAACACATGACGCGAGAAGCTGTTTTCAACGGGTATCTCCTGAAAATACCGATCCATGGAATCGAACCGTGAGGGTTCAGGGATCGATTGGCGGGTGGATCATACAGTGATGGCATTCTGGCGTCATGGAAATGTTGCAAGGGTGATACAGAGGCTTGGTCCGGTTTCGATGACGGCGCAGGGTGCCGGCAGTGGTGATGCTGACAGGTGAAATCGGTGCGGGCGCGGAGATTGTGTTCAGGACCGGCTTTTTCGGAAACGTCCTACATGTAGGTCCGAATGCGTCTGACATCCTTGGCCGCGAGGGGGCCGTATCTTTAGCGCCACATTTCGTAGTCAGTGAGAATCAAGGTGATCGGGAGGATGTTTGGCTTTGTCGTGCGCTGGACATGGCGCGGGATGGGGGTGCTAGGGGTGGTGGTGTGCGTTGCAGCGTTGCTAGGCCGGAGCTTGGGGGAGTGGGTGGAGAGCCCTGACCATAAGCAAGAAACTTGGTATCCGTCACCTGATGGAAAATACGTGGCCCTTTACAAAATGGAGGCTGGAGGTCTCCCGATTTCGTCATTTTGCAACGAGTCGATTTCGGTGTATTCGGCCGAATCGGCACACCTTTCTGAGCACCAAGAGCAGGACTACCAGGTTTATCGGTCTTCCTGTCAAAGCGTAGCTGTTGATGGGGTGGCACATCTTCAGTGGAAAAATGACGACACTTTTCAGATCAAAATGCTCGTTCAAGGGGTTGCTTCGGCGAAACCGGGGGATTTGGTGGTTGGTGTCGAGTTCAAGATCGGGGAGTGACTGGCTTGCTTATACGTCTCCTGGTCGTGCCCAGCAAACGTCAGATCGTCGTTGGACTTTGCTCTACTGTAGCCCATGGATATAAGGCCGTGTAATTCTGCGCAAGGATAGTCCTGCGACCAATTTTCCGAAGGTTAGAAAGTTTGGGGTTAAAGCCTTAGGCGTTTTGTGCTTTCAAGAATTGCAGTTAACCGTTTTTGGAATCGGGTCCAAATTAAATGCTTCTTCGGTCGCCCTGCAGTGAGCTTAGGGATGTCAAATATGAGATGGAAATTAGTTGCGACTATCGCACTGATACTGATCACTACCAATTCAGGCGTTGTACTCGCTGAAGCATCCTCCCATAGAGATGCGGTGAGTTTCGTGGAAGGAGCGAAAATAGGACAAAATCTTCCAATTATTGCGCTCTCGGTGGCTAGGCGAACAGTAACCTTCGCGCTTATCGCTTCTAGGCTGGGAGAGGTCAATGCCGAAAAAGCAGTTTCTGCCGAAATCAATGCTCTACTGCACCTATACCAGCCGGGATGGAACGAAAATATTGCGCTGGTCTACGAGGAATTGTTCACTGAAGACGAATTGTCCTCCTTGGCCAAGGACGGAAGATCTTCCAAATACGCCCCGAAGGTCATAATTCAGCAAAATGCAGTTGGTGAAAAGATGGAGTCGACTGCAAAGCCGATTTTGACGGACCTGGTTTCTCAAGCGCTCATTGCTACCCTGTCAAAAAATCCGGATATCAAACTGATTGACGGGGCATCCGGCCGTAATTGATTTTAGTCCATTCACAGAGTCGCGGGAGATATCCTACATATCCATCGGAATGCGGTCGGCATATTTTAATTGGTTGGTTTTATTTTTAATGCCGTCAGTGCCATCTATTGTCGTAGCGGCGATTTGGCCAACGCTCGTTTGGCGCTTTCCACAGCCCTTAGGATAGTTAAATACATCAATAACAGCAGCAATAGGCGGACTACCCGTACCGTCCTCGCACCGGGAGGGGCGAGCGTACCCTCGGCCGATAGTAATCGCTGGGCACCGATTGGAACGTTCGTTGAACAACCACCCGCCAGGGTGATGTCAAGCCGGAGACGTATTCGCGGCGCTAGCAAGGCGAGGTTTGCCCAAAAATAGGTAGCAGGCGGGCGACACACTCGTGGATTCAGGGGACGTAGATTCTTAGCTATTTGTAACAAGACTTGTAATGGCGATAGTTAATAGAGTGGCTGATCTAGGCGGCTTTATCTGACTACGTGACATGCACTTGCGCATCGAAAATCCTCGCCTGATCATCAATGCCAAGCGGTCTCGGAAACGTCCTACGCATCTGTCGGAAAGCGCCGGACATCTTTTCGAACGAACGCGTTTTACCTTGGGCGGCAATTACCACACGCGGTAGCTCGATTAATGTCGCACTCAGCCCAAGCCATTCATTGCCTCGTTCTGCTGGCGAGGTTTCATGGCGTGCAAATCGATCCCGAACGCTTCGACAAAGCGCAGGGAATGGTCGATCCCCAGGCGTTGTTGGCTGCCGTGAAAATGGCCGGACTTCATGGCGCGTTTGTTCGTTGCCGCCCTGAACAGTTGCGCGAGCAACCACTACCAGCCATCGCGCTGGCGTCTGACGGCGGATGTTTCATTGTGGGAAGCGCTGCTGAGGGCCTGGTGCTAGTCCATGACCCACTCACTTTGTGCAGCGAACGTCTCGACCATCAAACACTGCAAGCGCGTTGGAAGGGCGAATTGGTTCTGGTCCAATCTGAGGCCTCTTTACTTGGTGACCGGGCGCGATTCGATTTCAGTTGGTTCATTCCGGCCGTTATCCGCTATCGCCGTCTGTTGGGCCAAGTGTTGCTGGCAGCTTTTGCCTTGCAACTCCTGGCGCTGATGACACCGCTGATGTTTCAGGTGGTCATGGACAAGGTGCTGGTACACCAGGCCTTCAACACCCTTGATGTGCTGGTGTTCAGCCTCATCGTGATCATGCTTGCCGAGAGTCTGCTCTCGGGCATCCGCACCTATGTGTTTTCCCACACGGCAGCACGGATCGACGTGCAGCTAGGGTCGCGTTTGTTCAATCACTTGACCGAATTGCCGCTGGCTTATTTCCAGGCACGCCGAGTAGGGGACTCGGTGGCGCGGGTACGCGAGTTGGAAAGCATTCGCGAATTCCTCACCGGCAACAGCGTTACCCTGCTGCTGGACGTCTTCTTCACCTTGGTGTTCATCGCTGTGATGTTCAGCTACAGCGGCCTGCTCACCTGGCTAGTGGTAGCCTCTCTACCCCTGTATCTCCTGTTGTCCTGGTTCGTTACCGCGCCGCTGCAGGCGCGCGTGCAAGAAAGCTTCAGCCGCAGTGCGGAGCAACAGGCGTTTTTGTTGGAGACGGTCAGAGGCATCGACACCCTCAAGTCCATGGCCCTCGAACCGCACATGGTCAAGCGCTGGAGTCAGCAATTGGCGGGCTACGTCGGCGCGCATTTTCGTACTCAAAATCTCGCCGCCATGGCCAACGAAGGTGTGGGCCTGATTGGCAAATTGACCAGCGTTGCCTTGCTTTGGCTTGGCGCCCGCTTGGTAATCGAAGGGCAACTGACCGTTGGCCAATTCATTGCCTTCAATATGCTCGCCGGCCGCGTGGCACAGCCGATTCAGCGCCTGGCGCAACTCTGGACCGGCTTTCAGCAGACGGGTATCGCCATGCAACGCCTGGCCGACATCCTCAATGCCCGCAGCGAGGCCGACAAAAGCGATCAGCCGCCCATGCCGCCCATTCGCGGCGCCATAAGATTCGAGGGGGTACGCTTTCGCTATCGGCCGGGTGCGGCTATGGCACTCGACGGCCTGAACCTGGACATAAAGGCCGGCGAGATGATCGGTGTGGTAGGCCGTTCAGGCTGTGGCAAGAGCACTGTGACGAGCGTGCTGCAACGCCTTCATGTCCAGGAGAGCGGTCGCGTATTGATCGATGGGGTCGACACCGACGACGTCGAGACCGCTTCACTGCGCCGCCAGATCAGCGTGGTCCAGCAAGACAATCTGCTGTTTCAGTGCAGTGTGCGCGACAACATTGCCTTTACCGATCGTGGCGCGCCCATCGCCGAAGTCATCGCGGCCGCACAAGTGGCCGGTGCCCACGAGTTCATCCTGCAACTCCCGCAAGGCTACGACACCCCCGTCGACGAACACGGCGCTTCGCTTTCCGGTGGCCAACGGCAACGCCTGGCTATCGCCCGAGCGCTGATGGGCAATCCGCGCATTCTTGTTTTCGACGAAGCCACCAGTGCACTGGATTACGAATCGGAGCGGGTGATTCAGGCAAACATGGCCAAGATTCGAGCGGACCGGACGGTGATTGTTATTGCTCATCGGTTAAATGCGGTGAGGAACGCGGACCGGATTGTGGTGATGGAGGCGGGGCGGGTGGCTGAGATGGGGACGCATGAGGAGTTACTGGCACTGGGCGGAATTTATGCTCAGTTGACCGGAGGGCAAATAATTGATCACTAACGGCACCGTAAGAGTAAGGCAGACACGACGTATCTATGAGTTGTCCGTCTTGCTTTTTGGAGCTGCGTGCTGTGCTCTGCTGCTGATCTGCAGAGCGCCGGAAGTTGCACGTTTTTATACGTTGGAAAATGCGTCCAGCAGCACGGTTTGGAAGCCGGTCCCAAAGGATATGCCGCCACCAGGTTATATCTGCGGGGTAATGGGGAGGAATAGTATAAAAATACAGCGTAACTACCTATTTTTGTGGCCGCAGTTTGAAGGCGAGAGTATTCATGAAAGTACCGACTCCTCATCCGTCAGGGGTTGCCATGAAAAGCTGGCGGCATTGCCGATGTCAATGACCTGGCCGGGTTTGCAACCTCATTTAGGAGGATTCTATCCGCCGCCCACAGATATCCGTAACGGTATCCAAATGATTGTTCGCCCTGAGCCGACGGGAAATCTTTTGCTGTTCAGCACCCTGCTTGACTATTTGGGTGATAACGCACTCACAAAAATGCAAAAAGCGAGGATAGTAAGTCCTGGATTGAAGAAGGCCGCAGGCTCTACAAGTAATGGAGGGCTGGTGATGGTCTATTGGACAGATTTTAACAAGCCTCGGCCGGCGATTTTCATATGTAGATGGCTCAGTACAGGTTATCTGTTTTATGGGTGCGAAGGACGCTTTGTGATAGAGCCTCAAGGTGTCAGAGTGGATGTGATTATATCTCCCGAGAAGATGGTGGACTGGCGCAGGATGATCGATGGTGCCGAACGAATGATTAGATCGAGCTTGAAACCATTTCAATAACTGCATAGGTGATAGGGTGATGCTATTCATAAGAATATTTCGTCTTGCCGCTATTTCTTTTCTTGTAATAGGCGCTTTGATCATTGCCATTGAGACACTCGTGAGGTTTTTTGCACCTTATGAGTCCAAAGAGCTTGCTAAGCTGCATACGTTCTTTTTAGGGGATGGCAAATATCAAGAGCCGGTTTATGACTCTTCACCAATTTTCTGCGGAATGTTGAGCGGACGTGTAATCAATATTGAGCGGGCCTACATATCGCTATTCGCCGAGTATGTGGGGGAAGACAGTTGGACGCCGAGGCCTGAGCCACGGAAGGCGAGAGTTGGGTGTCGACACGAGCTAAGTTCGCTGCCCTTGTCCATGACATGGCCGGAAATGCTGCCAGATCCGAAAGGAGGGTTTCAAACTAGAAATTCAGAATTTGATGGGATCAGTATCGGATTAATCCCTCAGGATGGGCCCCGAGAATCCAGGCATTGGTACTTGAAGAAGATGCTTGGGGACGACGCTGATCAAATAATGGCTAATGCCCAAGAAAAACTGCCAGGGTTAAAGAGCGCCTACAGCGAAAGCCTGGCTCACCCGGCAATATGGTATTGGACGGAGCTGGACAGCCCTGATGTCGTAGTGATTACGTGCTCTTGGGCAAAAATATTACAGCGCATTCATTCGTGTAGAGGCAGGTATTTGATGGAGTCGGAGCGTATTGACGTATCGATAACGTTGACTTCGGAAAAGATGCTGGAGGTGCTAGAAATAGTGCAGGCAGTAAAGCAATTCGTTAAATCACGTTTGGAATAAGGGGGAGTTGTTGTGGACATATTAGTGACGCAAGAAGATTTACAAAAAGCTAGGGATCTATTGAAGCTTGAGGGGCCTATAGCAATGTATGATTTTCTCCAGCCTAAAGGATTGCGATATGCAGAGCTAGCAAACGGCGTCGCAAAACAAAATACCGTAGCGGGAAATGTAGCGATGAATTTCATGAGTTTGTCGGCTAAGGAGGTCGGTTTACAGCTAGATGCAGATAAGACGAGAGATATTGTTTTCGATATGGCGGATGAATATCTCGGAGTTATTACGAAAGTCAGCGTTGGTGGGGCTCTGACTAGAGATATTAAATTCCGTGAAGCATTGGACTTTCATAAAGAAGTCTTCGAAGCTCATGGGTTGAGTCGCGACGCTTGGACCCTGACAGCAGTCTATGAGGCGCTTGGCGAAAACCAGAGAGACCCCTATTGGGCTGAAGTCCTAAACTCCGCTGGAAATTTGAGGAATGAGCTCCAGTTGTCGCTTACAACTCGCGCCAAGATGCAGCTCTCCATCTTTGGAGATACCCCCGAAAAGCGAGAACTGGCTGTTTCATGGATTGAAAAAACTGTAGTGGTCAACTGATCCCGGACACTGAATTGAGTTTTTCCTCTGCGACCGCAGGCGGTAGCCCTTCGTTGAAT
>NZ_JBYSWB010000054.1:0-15046 GCF_058986725.1 Pseudomonas sp. GW821-FHT01A09 | reverse complement strand
TGTAGCGAGGGGGCTTGCCCCCGATAAGGGTGTCAGCGACATCTCTGTGACTGGTCAACCGCTATCGGGGGCAAGCCCCCTCACCACAGGGAATGATCAGAACCGTCTTACAGGCCTTTCACGGCGTAGATACCGGCCGCGTTGCGCCAGTAACCCTTGTAGTCCATGCCATAGCCGAAGATGAACCGATCGATGCAGGTCAGCCCCACGTAATCCGCCTTGAGATCCGGGCTGGCCTTGCGATCGTGCAGCTTGTCGATCAGCACCGCGGTGTGCACCGCACGGGCGCCAGCATGCTTGCAGAAATCGATGATGGCGCTGAGGGTGTGACCTTCATCGAGGATGTCGTCGATGATCAGCACGTCGCGGTCGATGAACGAGATTTCCGGCTTGGCCTTCCAGAACAGATCGCCGCCGCGGGTCTCGTTGCGATAGCGGGTGGCGTGCAGATACGAGGCTTCCAGCGGGAAATTCAGATGCGTCAGCAGCTTGCCGGCGAAGATCAGCCCGCCGTTCATCACGCAGAACACCACCGGGTTGCTGTCGGCCAGCTCGCTGCAGATGTGCGCGCCGACACGGGCGATGGCCGCCTCGAGTTCGGCTTCGCTGTACAGGCAATCGGCCTCGCGCATGACTTGACGGATGTGCTCGAGATCAGCGGACATGGCGCTCTCCTGGGGGGTGGCAGAATAAAAGCGGGCAAAGGTACGCATCCGCTTCGATCAGATCAAGCTTTTCTGGACTAACGTCCAATGTGCTCACAGACACATTGTGTCGAATAGATTAATCTAGCCCGCATTTTTCTGACCGTTCAGGGAGTTTTTCCACATGCCCATTCGCGAAATCCGCCATCCGCTGATCCGCCATAAAATCGGCCTGATGCGCCGCGCCGATATCAGCACCAAGAATTTCCGCGAACTCGCCCAGGAAGTCGGCGCCCTGCTGACCTACGAAGCGACCAAGGATTTGCCCCTGGAAACCTACAACATCGAGGGCTGGGCCGGCACCGTCGAGGTCGAGAAGATCGCCGGCAAGAAGATCACCGTGGTGCCTATTCTGCGCGCCGGCATCGGCATGCTCGACGGCGTGCTCAGCCTGATCCCGGGTGCCAAGGTCAGCGCTGTCGGCATCGCCCGCAACGAGGAGACGCTCGAGGCTCATACCTACCTGGAAAAACTGGTACCCGAGATCAACGAGCGCCTGGCGATGATCATCGACCCGATGCTGGCCACCGGCGGCTCCATGGTCGCCACCATCGACCTGCTGAAAAAAGCCGGCTGCCAGGACATTCGCGCCATGGTCCTGGTCGCCGCGCCGGAAGGCATCGCTGCCGTCGAAAAAGCCCACCCCGACGTGCAGATCTATACCGCCTCCATCGATGAAAAACTCAACGAACACGGGTATATCATCCCCGGCCTGGGCGATGCCGGCGACAAGATCTTCGGCACCAAGCAGAAGGATGCTTGAGCATGCAGGATGAGTTCAACGACCCGCTGTGGCGCCAGATCCTCTCGGGCGCGCAGATGCTGTTCGTGGCGTTCGGCGCGTTGGTGCTGATGCCATTGATTACCGGGTTGGACCCTAATGTGGCGCTGTTCACCGCCGGGCTGGGGACGCTGTTGTTCCAGATCGTCACTGGGCGTCAGGTGCCGGTGTTTCTGGCCTCGAGTTTTGCCTTCATCACCCCGATCATTCTCGCCAAGGGCCAGTTCGGCCTGGCCGAGACCATGGGCGGGGTGATGGCGGCGGGCTTCGTCTACACCTTCCTGGGCCTGGCGGTCAAAATCAAGGGCACCGGCTTCATCGATCGACTGTTACCGCCGGTGGTGATCGGCCCGGTGATCATTTCCATCGGCCTGGCCATGGCACCGATCGCCGCCAACATGGCGATGGGCAAGGCTGGTGATGGCAGCGAGTTGATCCCCTACAGCACCGCCATGATGATTTCCATGCCGGCGCTGCTGACCACCTTGCTGGTGGCGGTGTTCGGCAAGGGCATCTTCCGTCTGGTACCGATCATCTCGGGCGTGCTGGTGGGCTTTGCCCTGGCCTTCTGGTTCGGCGTGGTCGATACCGCCAAGATCGCTGCCGCGCCCTGGCTGGCGCTGCCGCACTTCACCGCGCCGGCGTTCAACTGGCAGGCGATCCTGTTCATCGTGCCGGTGGCGCTGGCACCGGCCATCGAGCACATCGGCGGAGTCATCGCGGTGGGCAGCGTGACCGGTCGCGACTACCTGAAAAAACCCGGTCTGCACCGCACCCTGCTGGGGGATGGCATCGCCACCACGGCGGCCGGCCTGTTCGGTGGGCCGCCCAACACCACCTACGCGGAAGTGACGGGCGCGGTGATGCTGACCAAGAACTACAACCCCAAGATCATGACCTGGGCGGCGGTGTTCGCCATCAGCCTGGCGTTCATCGGCAAGTTCGGCGCGCTGTTGCAGAGCATTCCAGTGCCGGTGATGGGCGGTATCCTGTGCCTGCTGTTCGGTTCGATTGCGGCGGTAGGGATGAACACCTTGATCCGCCACAAGATCGACCTGGGCGAGGCGCGCAACCTGGTAATCGTCTCGGTCACCCTGGTGTTCGGGATTGGCGGAGTGCTAGTGGGCACGGGCACCGGCCCGGGCGACTTCGGCCTCAAGGGCATCGCCCTGTGCGCGGTAGTGGCGATTGCCCTGAACCTGCTGCTGCCGGGTGGTGGCGAGTGGAAGAACAACGTGGTGGATTGAGACTAGGCACCGATCCCATGTAGCGAGGGGGCTTGCCCCCGAAAACAGTGCCCGCGAGATCTTTATCGCAGATTCACCGTAATCGGGGGCAAGCCCCCTCGCTACAGGGTGATTGGCAGGACGCAGGTTTCAGGCCCGCTCGCAGAGTCCAGTCAACGCCTGCGCCCACCGCGCGCCATCGTTGAGGCACGGCACCAGCACCAACTCCTCTCCCCCCGCCTCGACAAAGGTCTCGCGGCCACGGTCGCCGATCTCTTCCAGGGTCTCGATGCAATCGGCGACGAAGGCCGGGCACATCACCAGAATCTTCTTCACTCCGCCTTTCGCCAATGCCTCCAGGCGCGCTTCGGTGTAAGGCTCGATCCACTTGTCGCGACCCAACCTGGACTGGAACGCCACCGACCACTTGTCCGCCGGCAGGCCAAGGCGTTGCGCCACCGACTGCGCAGTGCGCATGCACTGAGCGCGATAACAGACGGCCAATGTCTGCGGTGACGCCTTCATGCAGCAGTCTGCGTCGGCCAGGCAGTGACGAGGCTCATCCTTGGGCAGCAGCTTTTTGATATGCCGCTCGGGAAGCCCGTGAAAGCTCAACAACAGGTGATCGTAATCCTGCTGCACATAGGCCCGCACGCTCTCGGCCAGCGCATCCAGATACTCCGGCTGATCATAGAAGGGCTTGAGCACGGCGAACTCGATCGGCAAACGATCATCAGCCACCACGCGCCGCGCTTCCTCGATCACCGTGGTCACCGTGCTGTCGGCGAACTGAGGGTAAAGCGGTGCCAAAGTCACCTTGCGTACGCCCTGCGCAGCCAGCTTGCCGAGCACCGACTGCAACGATGGCTCGCCGTAGCGCATGGCGATCTCTACCGGGCCATGGGACCACAGCGGATCGACCTGAGTGCGCAAGCGCCGGGTCAGCTCCACCAGGGGCGAGCCCTCCTCCCACCAGATCGAGGCATAGGCGTGCGCCGACTGCTCAGGACGCTTGATCAGGATCAACGACACCAGCAGGCGACGAATCGGCCACGGCAGATCGATGACGTAGGGGTCCATGAGGAACTGGTTGAGGTAGCTTTTTACGTCGGCGACTGAGGTCGAGGCCGGAGAGCCCAGGTTGACCAACAGCAGGGCATGATCGGTCATGCAGCATCCTATGTCAGAGGCGCCCGGACAGATCGTCCAGGGCCGGTTGCAGATCGGTGAAACGGAAGGTGAAGCCAGCCGCTTGCAGCCGTGTCGGGCGCGCTCGCTGGCCACCCAGCAGCAGCCCGGACATTTCCCCCAGGCCGATGCGCAACAGCGGCGCCGGCAGCGGCAGGAAGGCCGGGCGGTGCAGGGCCTTGCCCAGGCGCTTGGCGAATTCACGATTGCGCACCGGGTTCGGCGCGCAGGCATTATAGGGACCTTGGGCATCGTCCTGATGCAGAAGAAAATCTATCAAGGCGATTTGGTCATCGATGTGCACCCAGGGCATCCACTGGCGGCCATCGCCGATCGGCCCGCCCAGGCCCAGCTTGAAGGGCAGCGCCAGGCGCTTGAGGAAACCGCCCTCGCTGGCCAGTACCAGCCCCGTGCGTATCAGCACCACCCGCAGGCCAAGATTGCCGGCGCGCTCGGCGGTCTCTTCCCAGGCGATGCACAGCTGGCTGGCGAAGTCTTCTTTGACGGGGGTGGAGGTCTCGGTGATTTCTCGCTCGCCGGCATCCCCGTACCAACCCACCGCCGAGCCGCTGATCAGTACCGCTGGTCGATGCCCGCGGTCCTGCAGCCACTCCAGCAGTTTCTCCGTCAGGGCGATGCGGCTGGCCCACAAAAAGGCCCGGCGCTTGCCCGTCCACGGGCGGTCGGCGATCGGTGCGCCGGCCAGATTGATCACCGCATCCACAGGCTCTGCGCCGAGCTCTTCAAGGCGCTCGATACCCCGTACCGCGTCCCCGCACAAACGTCGAACCGAACCGGGATCGCGGCTCCACACGGTCAGTTGGTGGCCTGCCGTCAACCAGTGTCGGCACAGGGCGCGGCCAATCAAACCGGTACCGCCCGTCAGCAATATATGCATGTCACCTTCCTTTGTGTGGCGTTCGATCAAAGTCGCTAGTCTATTTTTATGAAGAGAAGGCGCTTAAGTATTGCGCCGCTCCTCAGATAAACCATAGAGCAACCGAGAAAACGGCGTACAGTCAAGTTGTACCGGAAAACGCCATTGTACAGGTTTGTTCTTGAGCGTAGTCTGTGCTTTAGAGAAGTTACGAGGCCACTATGACTGTACCTATCGCAATCATCGGTACCGGTATCGCCGGACTCTCCGCCGCCCAGGCATTGATCAAGGCCGGGCATCTTGTGCATCTGTTCGACAAAAGCAAAGGCCCGGGTGGGCGCATGTCGAGCAAGCGCAGCGATGCCGGTTCACTCGATCTGGGTGCCCAATATTTCACTGCCCGTGACCGCCGTTTCGTGTCCCAGGTCCAGCAATGGCAAGCCGAGGGCTGGGTCCAGGAATGGGCGCCGCAGTTGTACAACTCCAACGCTGGCGTGCTAAGCCCCTCGCCCGACGAGCAGACTCGCTGGGTCGGCACGCCGCGCATGGGCGCTATCGGCCGCGCCGAACTCGGTGACATGGCCGCGGTGTTCTCCTGCCGCATCACCGAAGTGTTCCGCGGCAAACAGTACTGGCATCTGCTCGACGCCGAAGGCGCCAGTCACGGGCCGTTCAGCCATGTGATCTGTGCGGTGCCAGCGCCGCAAGCGACCGCGCTGCTGGCCACGGTGCCCAAGCTCGCCGCCGTGGCCGCCGGGGTCAAGATGGACCCGACCTGGGCCGTCGCGCTGGGCTTCGAGCAGCCGCTGGACACGCCCATGCAAGGTTGCTTCGTGCAGGGCAGTCCGCTCGATTGGCTGGCTTGCAATCGCAGCAAGCCTGGGCGGGAGGCCAGCTTGGACACCTGGGTGCTGCATGCCAGCAGCGAATGGAGCCGCCAGCATATCGATCTGTCCAAGGACGCCGTGATCGAGCATCTGTACGGCGCGTTCGCCGAGCTGCTCAGTTGCCCGGTGCCCGCCCCCAGCTTCAGCCTGGCCCACCGCTGGCTCTATGCGCGGCCGGCCAGCAGCCATGAGTGGGGCGCGCTGGCGGATGCCGACCTGGGCATCTACGTGTGTGGCGACTGGTGCCTGTCCGGCCGAGTCGAAGGCGCCTGGCTGAGCGGTCAGGAAGCCGCACGCAAACTGATCAGCGCGCTGAATGCCTAAGCCCGGCGGTGCATCCCACCGCCTGAATCCACGCAAGCTGCTGCTGTCGAAATGGACGGCAGCCCAGCCGCGCAACAAGGAAAAACACTTTCTGGTGACTGAGCTGCTGCTCGATGCCGACGAGCAAACGGTCATCGGCGTGGCGCTGCAAGCGGTGATGACCGGCAATATTCAGCAGTTGCCCTGGCAGGCTTTGCAAGATGCCGAGCAATGGCGCATCGGCTGGAAATAGCCCTCTCCAACACCCTGTAGCGAGGGGGCTTGCCCCCGAAAAATCGCAAATCAGACACATCATCTGCAGCTGATCACCTTTCGGGGGCAAGCCCCCTCGCTACAGATTGGGCAACGTTGTACAAAAAAATTGACTTGTACACATGCGAACCTATGATGAAAGAAATTGTACAGAGATATACATCTGTATAACTTTTTTCAGAGGTTCACCATGCCAGTGCCGCTCAACAGCAAGCCCCGCATCGCCATCAGCGCCTGTCTTATGGGCGCCGAAGTGCGCTACAACGGCGGTCACAAGGAATCGCGGCTGTGCAGCCGCACCCTTAGCGAACACTTCACGTTCGTCCAGGTTTGCCCGGAAGTGGCCATCGGCCTCGGCACCCCGCGCGAACCCATCCGCCTGGTCGGCGACAGCCACGCGCCGCAAGCCGTCGGCACCGTCAACCGGGCGCTGAACGTCACCCGCCAACTGGCCGAGTATGGAGAGCAAATGGCCGCCGAGCTGCACGACATCAGCGGCTATATCTTCATGCACAAGTCGCCTTCGTGTGGCATGGAGCGGGTCAAGGTCTACCGCGAAAACGGCGCTCCTCAGCAAGAAGGCGGACGCGGTATCTATGCCGCCGCCTTCTGCGCCCGCCACCCGGACCTGCCGATCGAAGAAGACGGCCGCCTGTGCGATCCGGTGCTGCGCGAGAACTTCATCACCCGTGTCTACGCCTACGCCGACTGGCAAGCGCTGCTGGCTCAAGGCTTGAGCCGTCGTGGCCTGATGGAATTCCACGCGCGCTACAAATATCAGCTCATGGCCAACCACCCGTTACAGTACAAGGCCATCGGCAAGATGCTCGGCTCCATGGGCCGCAGCGATGCCAGTGAGGTCGGACCACGCTACTTCAGCGCGCTGATGGCCGCCCTCAGGCGCTGCGCCACCCGCGGCACCCACACCAACGTCTTGCTGCACCTGAGCGGTTATCTGCGCGGCGCCATCGACAGCGCCGACAAGCGCGAGCTGCGCCAGCTCATCGACCAGTACCGCGAGGGCATCGTGCCGCTGGTGGTGCCATTGACCCTGCTCAAACACCTGTTCCGCCTGCACCCCGATCCCTATGTGAGCCAACAGGTCTACCTGCAGCCGCATCCGGAAAATCTAAGCCTGCGAAATGCGATCTGAATCATGAGCCGCTCCCATGCTGTCGCCGCCACTGCGGCCGAATCACCCACCCCCTATCAACAGGCCCTCGCCGATGGCTGGCTGCCGATCCGCGAAGTCGCGCGCCTGACCGGCGTGAATGCCGTGACCCTGCGCGCCTGGGAACGCCGCTATGGCCTGGTGGTGCCGCAGCGCACCGCCAAGGGCCATCGCCTTTACACCCAGGCCCACGTAGAGCGAGTACAGACCATCCTGACGTGGCTGGCCCGCGGTGTCGCCGTCAGCCAGGTCAAGCAATTACTCGACGCTCCGGCCGCGCTTATCGACGCCCAGACCGAGAACGATTGGCAGCCGTTGCGCCGCGCCCTGCTGCAAGCCATCGGCGAACTGGCCGAGCGCAAGGTCGACGAAACCTTCAATCGGGTGATGGCCCTGTACCCGCCCAGCACCCTCTACGAGCACCTGCTGCAGCCGCTGCTCAAGGACCTGGACCAGCGCTGGCAGGGCCAGTTCGGCGCGCAGATGGAGCGCACGTTCTTTTGCTCTTGGCTGCGCAGCAAGTTCGGCGCGCGCATCTACCACAACAACCGCCAGCTCAGTGGCGCACCGCTGTTGTTGATCAACCAGTCGGACGCGCCGATGGAGCCGCAACTGTGGCTGTCGGCGTGGCTGATCAGCAGTGCCGATTGTCCGGTGGAAGTCTTCGACTGGCCGCTGCCCCCCGGCGAACTGGCCTTGGCCATCGAGCGTCTGGGCGCCCGCGCGGTGCTGATGTACTCCAACCGCGCGCTCAATCTCAACGCTCTGCCGCGCCTGCTGCAGGGCTGCCATTGCAAAAAACTTATCGTCGGGCCGGCCGTAGTGATCCACCGCGCCGAATTGCTCGTACAAGCCCAGGAGATCGAACACTTGTACTTGATCGATGACCCACTCGCCGCTCAGCAGTGCCTGCAGCAACTGGGCCTCCTGCAGGGGTACGAGGCATGACGGACAACCATAACGAGAAGCCCATGCAACTGATCTGGTTGCGCAGCGACCTGCGTATTCACGACAACACCGCGCTGTACCGGGCCTGCCGCAAGGGCCCGACAGTGGCGGTGTACCTGATCAGTGCGCAGCAATGGCAGGCTCACGACGACGCGCCGTGCAAGGTCGACTTCTGGTTGCGCAATCTGCAGCAATTGAGCACGGCCTTGGGCGAACTGCAGATTCCGCTGCTGATCCGCCACGCGAACCATTGGCACCAGGCACCCAAGGTGCTGCTCGATCTGTGCCAGGAGCTGCAGATCCAGACCCTGCATTGCAACGACGAATACGGCATCAACGAAAGCCGCCGCGACCAGGCTGTGCAGCAAGCGCTGGATAAAGCCGGCATCGGCTTCGACAGTTATCTGGATCAACTGCTGCTGCAACCGGGCAGTGTGCTGACCAAAAGCGGCGGCTACTTTCAGGTATTCACTCAGTTCAAGAGGGTTTGCTACAACCGCCTGCGCGCCTCGATGCCGCGGGTGCTGCCGCGCCCCGGCAAGCAGGCTGCGCTGCGCATCGCCAGCGATCCTGTCCCTGCGCAGGTCAGCGGCTTTGCCACGCCCCCCGAGGCCGTGCAGCAGCTCTGGCCCGCTGGCGAAGATGAAGCCAAGCGGCGCCTCGACACCTTCGTCGATCAGCAGATCGATCACTATCTGGACGAACGCGACTTGCCGGCCAAGCCCGGCACCAGTCAGCTGGGCGCTTACCTGGCGGCCGGGGTCATCTCGCCCCGCCAGTGCCTGCAAGCAGCGCTCAACGGCAATATGGGCGAGTTCGAAAGCGGCAGCCCGGGTGCGGTCACCTGGATCAACGAACTGCTGTGGCGCGAGTTCTACAAGCACATTCTGGTCGGCTACCCGCGGGTCTCCCGCCATCGCGCCTTCAAGGCCGACACCGAGGCCCTGCCCTGGCGCAACGCCCCGGACGACCTGCAGGCCTGGAAAGAAGGCCGCACCGGGATCCCGATCGTCGATGCGGCGATGCGCCAACTGGTCAGTACCGGCTGGATGCACAACCGCCTGCGCATGATCACGGCCATGTTCCTGACCAAGAACCTGCTGATCGATTGGCGCGAAGGCGAGCGCTTCTTCATGCAGCACCTGATCGACGGCGACCTCGCCGCCAACAATGGCGGTTGGCAGTGGAGCGCCTCGACGGGGACCGATTCGGTGCCCTACTTCCGCATTTTCAATCCGGTCACGCAGTCCAGCCGCTTCGACGAGCAAGGCGTGTTCATTCGGCAGTGGCTGCCGGCGCTCGCAGGCCTGGACAAGAAAGAGATCCATCACCCTGGCGCTGAAAAGCGTCGCGACCTGTTCGATGCGCTGGATTATCCGGCGCCGATCGTCGATCTCGGCGCCAGCCGCGATCGCGCCCTGGCAGCGTTCAAGAACCTGCCCCACCGTCGCGAAACCGAGGCCCACTATGGCTGACTTCCTGCACCGCTTCGCCGAAGGCTTCAGTGCCTTGAACAAGGACAATCTGCAGCGCCTCGGCGAGCTGTACAGCGTCGACATCCATTTCACCGATCCCTTGCACGACGTGCACGGCCTGGCCGAGTTGCAGCGTTATTTCGCCCAGCTGTACGCCAATGTCGAGCAGCTCGAATTCGAGTTTCACGGCTTCGACGACGTCAACCAGCATGCCGATGGCGGCGAAGGCTACCTGCGCTGGGTCATGACCTACAGCCACCCGCGCCTGCACAAGGGCCAGCCCATCGCGGTGCAGGGTTGCTCCCATCTGCAGTGGCACGACGACCGCGTCACGCGCCATCACGACTATTTCGATGCCGGCGCCCTGCTCTATGAACACTTGCCGCTGATGGGTCCAGCCGTCGCCTGGCTGAAAAGGCGCATGGCATGAGTGGCCCGCGGCGAATCTGGCTGACGGGCGCCAGCAGCGGCATGGGCTATGAACTGGCGTTGCGCTTGCTGCGTCAGGGCTATCGCCTGGCCGTCAGCGCCCGTTCGCTGGAACCCTTGCAGGCCCTGGACCTGCGCTTCCCTGGCCAGGTGCTGCTGGTACCCGGCGATCTGGCCGACGCCCAGCAGGTCCGCGAGATCGGCGCCCGCATCAAGGCCGCATGGGGCGCTTTGGATCAGGTCATCCTCAATGCCGGCACGTGCGAGTACATCGATGTACGCCAGTTCGAGGCGGCGATGATCGAGCGCGTGGTCAAGACCAATCTGTTTGCCAGTGCCTACTGCATCGAGGCCGCGCTGCCGCTGTTGCGCATGGGCGATCGGCCGCATCTGGTAGGCGTCGCCAGCGCCGTGACTTTTCTGCCCCTGACCCGCTCCGAGGCCTACGGCGCGTCCAAGGCCGGCGTGCGCTATCTGTATGAGTCGCTGCGCGTCGATCTGGCAGCGGAAGGCATCGACGTCACCCTGGTCAGCCCCGGTTTCGTCAAAACACCCCTGACCGACCGCAACGACTTCGCCATGCCCATGCTCTGGAGCGCGGAAAAGGCCGCCAGCCACATCGCCGCACGGCTGGACAAACGGCCGATGGAAATCGCCTTCCCCTGGCCCTTCATCACTGCGCTGCGTGCCCTCGCGTGCCTGCCAAGACGGCTGTCACTGCATTTGACCAAGCGGATGGTCCGCGACACCTCCAAGGAATCGGAACAGGCATGAAGATCGCAATCATCGGCAGTGGCATCTCGGGCCTGACCTGCGCGTACCTGCTCAATCGCCAGCACGATATCCAGGTCTTCGAAGCCTCGAGCTGGATCGGCGGGCACACCCATACCGTGGATATCGAGGTGGAGGGGCGTCGCCATGCCATTGATACCGGCTTCATCGTCTTCAACGACTGGACCTATCCGCAGTTCATCAAGCTGATGGAACGTCTGGGCGTTAGCTCCAAGCCCACCGAGATGAGCTTTTCAGTGCGCGCGCCCGGGCTGGAATACAACGGCAACACCCTCAACAGCCTGTTCGCCCAGCGCAGCAATCTGTGGTCGCCGGGGTTCTGGGGCATGCTGCGCGACATCTTGCGCTTCAACAAGCAAGCCGTGGCGGACCTCAACGCGCAGCGCATCGCCGCCGACACTACCCTGGGCAGCTATCTGCAGGCGCAGGGTTACGGCACGCGTTTTATCGAGCACTACATAGTGCCCATGGGCGCGGCCATCTGGTCGATGTCGCTGGCGGACATGCTCGGTTTTCCGCTGGCGTTTTTCGTGCGCTTCTTCAACAACCACGGGTTGCTGTCGGTCACCAACCGCCCGCAATGGCGGGTGATCGAGGGCGGTTCGAGCGCTTATATCAAGCCGCTCACTGCCAGCTTCGCCGAGTGCATCCATACCAATTGCCCGGTCTCCAAGGTCGAACGCGATGACAGTAGCGTCACCCTGCACAGCGCCCGCGGCAGCGAACGATTCGACCAGGTGATCTTCGCCTGCCACAGCGACCAGGCCTTGCAATTGCTGGCCGAGCCCAGCGTTGCGGAGCAGCAGATACTCGGCGCCCTGCCCTACGCCGACAACGACGTGGTGCTGCACACCGATACCAGCCGCCTGCCCGAGCGCGGCCTGGCCTGGGCCAGCTGGAACTACCGGCTGGGCGAGCCGGGCCAGCGACTGGCAGCGGTGACCTACAACATGAACATGCTGCAGGGCCTCGACAGCCCGACCACCTTTTGCGTCAGCCTCAACCAGAGCGAGCGCATCGACCCGAGCAAGGTGCTGGCGCGCTACCGCTACGCTCACCCGCAATACAGCCTGGCCGGGGTGGCGGCGCAACAGCGCTGGCAAGAATTGCACGGCCAGCAACGCAGTTGGTTCTGCGGCGCCTATTGGGCCAACGGCTTCCATGAAGACGGCGTGGTCAGTGGCCTGCGGGTCGCTCAGGCGTTTGGAGAAGCCCTGTGAACAGTGCCTTGTACAGCGGCTGGATCGCCCATCGACGCTTCGTGCCCAAGGGCCATGCGTTTCGGTATCGCATCGGTTTGCTGTATCTGGATCTGGATGAACAAGACGCGGTGCTGGGCCTGTCCCCACTGGCCGGCAGCGGGCGCTTCGCGATGTTCGGCTTTCGCGAGAGCGACTACCTGCGCCAGTACACCCGCGATGGCTGGCGCCTCAGCGATGCCGTGTGCCACGTGGTGGCCGAATCGCTGGGCCTGGCGCCCAACGGCAAGATCTGCCTGCTGACCCAACCGCGCACCTGGGGCCTGGCCTTCAACCCGGTGAGTTTTTTTTACTGCTTCAACGACCGCGAGCATCTGGTGGCGATCGTCTGCGAGGTCACCAACACGCCGTGGCGCGAACGTTACCATTACGTGCTGCCCGCCAGCGGCGAGGGCCATCAGCATGTGGCGGTGGCCAAGGCCTTTCACGTGTCGCCGTTTCTGCCGCGCAATCTCGAATACCGCATGAGCTTCAGCCCGCCGGACGAACGGCTGGGCGTGCACATGGCCAACTGGCAAGGCGAGGAAAAAGTCTTCGACGCCACCCTCAACCTGCACCAACAGGCGCTGAGCCGCAAAGCCCTGCACCGGCATCTGCTGCTGTTCCCGTGGATGACCGCCAAGACCTGCCTGTCGATCTACTGGCAAGCCCTGCGCCTGGCGCTCAAGGGCATGCCGATCTTTGCCCATGAGCCCGCCGAAGGCCAGGTCCGTACCGCCAAGGCCGCTGCGCCACCCACCCCGCCTCGCCCCCGAAAGGAGCCACGCCATGAATAGTTTTTCGGCCAAAGCCGGTGTCAGTACCCATGGCCTGAGCAGCTCGCTGCTGCGCCGTGGGGTCATGCGCCAGTTGCAGGCGCTCAAGCACGGGCAACTGGTCGTCCACGAGGGCGGCGAACGCCTGCTGTTCGGCACGCCTGGCGAAGCGCTGCTGGGGGAGATTCACATCCATGACAGCGCGATCTGGGGCCTGGTGGCCAGCAACGGTTCGATCGGCGCAGGCGAGGCCTTTATCCACGGTTACTGGACCACGCCGGACCTGACCGCGGTGATTCGCGTATTCGTCAGCAACCTCGACGTGCTCGATGCCATGGAACAGGGCCTGGCGCGCCTGAGCCGGCCGCTGGTCAAGGGCCTGCATTGGCTCAATCGCAACACCCGCAAGGGCTCGAAGAAGAACATCGAGGCCCATTACGACCTTGGCAACGATCTGTTCGAGCAGTTTCTCGACCCGACCATGATGTATTCGGCGGCGCAGTTCCGCAGCCCGGACGACACCCTGGAACAGGCGCAGTTGAACAAGCTGGAGCGCATCTGCCAGAAGCTCGCCCTCACAGCGCATGATCACTTGCTGGAAATCGGCACCGGCTGGGGCAGCATGGCGCTGTACGCGGCGCAGCATTACGGCTGCCGCGTGACCACCACGACGTTGTCCAATGAGCAGTTCGCCTACACCCGTCAGCGTATCGATGAGGCAGGCCTGAGTGATCGAGTCACTTTGTTGCTGCAGGATTACCGCGACCTCGAGGGGCGCTTCGACAAGCTGGTGTCGATCGAGATGATCGAGGCCGTGGGACACCGCTTTCTACCGACCTACTTCCGCAAATGCGCCGAGCTGCTGACCGACGACGGAGTGATGCTGATCCAGGCCATCACCATCCGCGACCAGCGTTATGAGCAGGCCAAGCGCAACGTCGACTTCATCCAGCGCTATATCTTCCCCGGTGGCGCCCTGCCGTCGGTGCAGAAGATGCTGCAGATCGTCGGCAAGGATACCGACATGAATCTGCTGCACATGGAGGATTTCGGCCTGCACTACGCCCGCACCTTGCGCCTGTGGCACGACAACTTCCGCTTGGCCCACGGGCGTCTGCGCGAGTTGGGCTACGACGAATACTTCCTGCGCCTGTGGGAGTTCTATCTGTGCTACTGCGAGGGCGGATTCCTGGAACGCACCATCGGCACCGCGCAATTGCTGTTCGCCAAGCCCCAAGCGCAACCGCAACCTTTGCTCGGGCGTCTGGACGCCTGAAGGTGCTCGGCAAGCTGGTCAATGCGCTGCTGTTCCAGACGGCCTGGTTCATCTGTGTGCTGGGGGGCGACAGCCTATGGTTGCTGGGCGCCTTGGCGATACTGCTGGGGCATCTGGCTTGGTACCGCGCGTGGAAGAGTGAAGGGCGGCTGATGTTGCTGGCCTTCGTGCTGGGTGCGTTGGTGGACGGGCAGTTGCGGGTGATGGGGGTGTTGACCTTCAGCGAGCCGGGGTTTCTGGCGCCGTTATGGATGGGTTTGCTGTGGCCATTGTTGGCGATGACCTTGGGGCATTGTCTGGCGTGGACGGCGCGGCCACTGTGGCTGGCGGCGGTTTTGGGGGCGGTATCGGGGCCGATGTCGTATTACGCCGGGGCGAAGTTGGCGGGGGTGGGGATGCCGCTTGGTCTGGCTACGACGCTGGCGATTCTGGCGGTTATCTGGGCGGTGGTGTTTCCGCTGTTGCATCGGTTGGTGCGGATTTGAGCTGGGCTTTTTTCTGTTCTTGGTGGTGTTGTGGGGCTCTGGGCTAAAGGCTAAAGGCTAAAGGCTAAAGGCTAAAGGCTAAAGGCTAAAGGCTAAAGGCTAAAGGCTAAAGGCTTGGTGGTGGGGCTGATGGGTGTGTTCAGGCCCTGCTTGCGCTCCAGCCTGGGCGGCGCCCCACATTGGCCCCTCGCTGACGCTCGGGGTTCCCGCGTTCCGG
>NZ_JBYSWB010000053.1:0-15074 GCF_058986725.1 Pseudomonas sp. GW821-FHT01A09 | reverse complement strand
AGTCACCAGCGTGGCCACCACAGCCAAGCTGGTTGCGCTTACGCGCAACGCGCCATGCCTGGCGCACCACAAAAAAACCGGGCATGGCCCGGTCATTCTGGCGGCGACCTTCAGCGGATGAGCGGTCGCGACTTGCCTGCGTATGCGGATGATTCGATATTCCTGAACGCCTCGATTACCCCGTCGGAGTAAAAACTCTCGAAACGAGGAGACTGGCGTAATCGTGCAAGCTTCGCATCGGCTTCGGCCTTGATCTGCAAAACTGATTTGTCGGCGTTGAGGGCTTTAGTGGTCATGATCGGTTACCTCTAGGTTGAGGACAGCATAGGCTGTGGTCAATTTGTAGGCAAGACCGACACCTGGTACCTGCTTGAATCCATCCCGCATGTACGCAGCGCGAGCTTCGGGAATCGGGTTTTTCACCACTACCCATTCAAAGCCCGATAGCAGCGCATAGTTCCTGACCGCACTAAGGCACAGGGGGGCGATAAAACCAGTAGTTGGTAGTTTGCTGTCGGGATTGCGTTGCAGGTACAGCACCAGGATTTTCTCGTGGCTGTCTTGGGGAGAAGCCCAGCATAGCCCGGCGAGTACTCCATCGTTCCATACGGCTATGTCCAGCGCGCGGGCATGAGCTCGCTTGCGCTTCCAGCGCAAGACCCGCTCCCAGCCAAATTCGAACAAATTGTGATGCCACGTTTCGTAGGCAGTGATCGCTGACTGATCAATGTCGGAGACTGCCAACTGGCATGGCAGAAAAGGTGCACCTCGTTCGCAGATCTCGATGGCTGCCTGCTCACGTGCGGAAAGTTTGTGGCCTAGAAGTATTTTTGCTTGCTGCTCATCCATCGGGGAGGCTGCCGTGGCTCGAAAAGCCACGACTGTAAATGGCCAGGCCAGTTTGGTTAATCGGGAAAAACTTCCCTCGTGGCCTGTTGCCTCCATGCATGCTTCATTCAGTACCCGGCTCCTTTTTTGTAGTTTGTAAAGTCGTGCCTCGATTCTTGGCCTTCGCCGCCAGTGCACGTAACCAACCATTGCCAAACCCCCTCACAGCTATCACCTGCGGCCTCTGTTTCAAACGCCGCTCATCCCTCAATCTGCTCCTGAACCCCATCAGGAGCACTCCACCATGTTCGCTATGCAATATGCCCATCGCCTGCCCGCCGACTACGACCTGCAGATCATCCGCGCGCGTGCTGCCGAGCGCGGGCCCTTGTGGGATGCGACGCCGGGGCTGGTGGTCAAGGCCTTCGTGTTGCAGCAGGCCGGACGGCACGGGGCGACAGGCAATCTCTATGCGTCCGTGTACCTCTGGGCCGATCCCGGAGCCGCTGCGGATTTTATCGCCAGTGAGCGTTTCGACAGTGTCATCCGTTCGTTCGGCCGTCCGCCCATCGAGACCTGGCTACCGGTGCAGGCGCTAAGGGGGCCGGCTCGCCGTGCGCTGACGCTGTATCGCGAGGAGCGCACGCTGGCCGTTGACCCAAGGATTCTGGCGAGAGAGCTGGAGGGCAATCATGCCATCGCCCAGCAGGCCGACACCGTCGCGGTCTGGACGGTACTGGATCTGCACAGCTGGCGCCGGGTGCGTTTCACCTTGTCCGCCGCCGAGCCTGATGCCCGGGATGCCCAGCAGGTTCATGAAGTGCTGCACCTCGCCGCGCCTGGGCTGGCGCAGTTGAGCTGATGGCTCGCCACCGTGATTGGCTGCTCTTGCATCTGGCGGTGGTGCTGGCTGGCGCGGCGGGTGTCGCCGCGCTTGCCCTGGCGTTGGCCGTTATTGCGCGCTGGCTTTGAGCGCTGCGGTCAAGCTGCGCAGCGCCTGACGCAGTTGCACGTCGGAACTGTTGGCGTAGAGCACTGCATCCCTCGCTGGAAGCGGCGGCAGCCCGAGCGTGCGCGTCACGTCCAGGGTGCCCGCCGGGGCGATACGCAAGGGCAGGGCGGCCACTGCCAGCCCGGCTGACACCGCCGCGCCGACTGTGGCATTGCCGCCGCCGACGAATGCCTCCTGCCAGGCCACACCCGCACGATCCAGCGCCTCGATCGCCATGCTGCGCACGCTGCAAGGAGGCGCCTGAGTCGCCAGCGGCAAGGGCTGCCCAGCTTCGAAGCTGAAGTCTCGGCTGGCCATCCAGCCGAAGCGCTCGCTGAGGATCACCTCGCCGTTCTGGCGGCGGTTGTCATGCTGCAGCACCACCGCGGCATCCAGCTGCCGATCGTCGAAATGCTGCAAGGCATCGCGCGATGTGCTGACGTGAATCTCGAACACCGTCTGAGGCTGAGTCTCCTTCAATTGCCTGAGCAATCGCGGTAGCTCGGCGCCGACCAGGTGATGACTGATGCCGACCTTGAGTCGCTGGGCAGGCGCCGAAAACGCGCCCATCGCCTGTTGATGAGCGGCCAGCAGATGGCGCGCAGCACCAAGAAACGCGCTCCCTTGTACCGACAGCCGCACCAGCCTCGGGGTACGCTCGAGCAGACGCTGGCCAAGGCCGGCTTCGAGGCGCTTGATCTTCAGGCTGATCGCCGACTGGGTGGTGTCCAGCGCTTCGGCCGCGCGAGTGAAACTCTTGAAGTCGGCCACCATGACAAAGGCTTCAACCGCTTCGACGTCCAGTGCTTTCATGATCTGGCTATGTTCAATTCGAATGATTGCAAGGTTGTAGCAGATGAAATTGCAATGGTCGAGTCATCGAACCTTGAGCGGCAGCAAGCGGATATCCTTTGGCCATTATTTGTTTCATTTCTGTAGTTAAAGTTATCGAGAACCTCACAGATACCCTATCGAGACCTTTCCAATTCCAATCGGCAAGTCCCGCCACTGGCGGTGTCACAAGGATGTTCTATGAGCGCGCGCGACCCTCTGGGCTACTACGCAGTCCTGGAGTTGCACCACGATGCCACCGAGCAGCAGATAAAAGCTGCCTACCGCCGCAGGGCGATGGTCTTGCACCCGGATCGTAATCCTGGCCGCGACACGACCGAGCAATTTCAAGCACTCAATGAGGCATTCAAGGCGCTGTCCGATGCCGTGACTCGAGCGGCATACGATACCCCCGCCGCATCGGCGGTGCCCGCGGCCGACACAGTGCAACCGCCGCCAGAGCCGATCAAGTGCTCCTGCTGTGGAAAAGTGTCTGCGCAACCGCGAGTGGTGGTGTACCGATCGGTGAAAAGCTTTTTGCTGGTGACGATTCGCAAACCGATCGCTGGCGTGTTGTGCAGCGAATGCGCGCAGAAGAAGGCCTTGAAGGCCTCGGCCTCTACCTGGTTACTGGGTTGGTGGGGGTTGCCGTGGGGGCCGATCCATTCTGCACAGGCACTGTTGGAAAACATGCTCGGCGGTACCCAGCCGGCGCTTGAGAACGCACGGCTGCTGGCCTATCAAGCGTATTGCTTCCATGCCACGGGGCGCCAAGACATTGCCCGCGCGATCGCGGCGGACGGGTTGAATTTCTGCCGCAAGATCCGGCCTACTGCGCGCCAGCCCGCGCTGGTCATCGAACGCGATGACCTTGTTCGGCGCCTTGAGGCGCTGCTGGCACAGGGGCGTCCGGTGGCCGCCGCGCGGTTGAAAAACTCATGGAAAGTCGTCAATCGGTTTTTTGTGTTGCATGCGGGCGCGATGGCGGTGGTGGCGGCTGCAATCACCTTGGCGGTGCTGTATGCCCCGGTGCATGAGCGAAGGTCGCCGAAGGGTCCCATGCCGTATTCCTCTCAAGCGCTGGCGGCGCCCATGACCCAGGCGCCAGCGATGAAGGTCGCTCAGCCAACGCCGCAACAGCCGGCCTATGTTCGACCCAATGCCGCGCCCAATGGCAAACCATGGCCAGCGGTGGCGGGTTATCTCCAGGGCGAACCACAGACCCGGACCGCCGGGCGTTCCGAAGTCACTCTAGACAACGGCCAGAACAGTTCGGATGTGCTGGTCAAACTGGTCACCCTTGCCGGTAGCGTCGCTCGGCCCGCTCGGCAGGTCTTCATCCCCGCCCATGGCAAGTTCACGATACGGAGCATCGAAGCGGGCCGTTACGATGTCAGGTATCAAGACCTGATGACGGGCGGCCGTTGGCGATCCGAGGCGATGACACTCGATGAAACGACCGACGCGCGGGGTATTCGCTACAGCGTCATGACCCTGACGTTGCAGAAAGTCAGGGATGGCAACATGGCGGTGCATGATCTTTCCGAGGAAGAGTTCTGAGCCGTTTGAGGCCCGTCGTCAGGGAGCGAGGGCCTGAGGCCGATTCGCCCTGGCCCCTCAAGCATCATCTGCCTGCGACCCCGCCCGCCAGAGCCTGGCGCAACTTGCCCGGTGACAGACCGAACGTACTCTGGAACTGGCGAATGAAATGCGGCGCATCGGCGAACCCGCATTCGAAGGCTATCTCGCCGATCTGCCGATCCGAGCTCACCAGCAGCCAGCGGCCGAAACGCAAGCGCAGCTGGCGGTAGAACTGCGCCGGGCTGCTGCCGGCCTCAGTGGTGAAGATGCGCTCCAACTGTCGTTTGCTGGTGCCCACCAGTTGCGCGATGGTGTCGATCTCCAAGGGTTCGGCCATGTGCTTCTCCATAAGCATGACCGCCTCGTGCAGGCGGCGGTTGGCCGAGGTGGCGTAGCCCAGGGCCTTGCGGCGGTCTATCAGGCCGGTGGAGCCGCGCTTGGCGACGGTCATCTGGTGCACCACTTTGCCGGCCCGGTCGGGGCCGCAGTGCAGGCCGATCAGGTAGGCGGCCAGTTCGATCACAGAGACGCCGCCCGCGCAGGTGATGCGATCGCCATCGATCAAAAAGTCGCTGTGGGTCACGAACCGCAACGTGGGGAAGGCCTGCTTCCAGTCTGCGCCATGGTAGGCATGTACGCACGCGGTGCGGCCTTGCATCAAGCCGAGGCGGGCGAGCACGAAGCTGCCGGTGCACAAGCCGATCAGCGGCACGCCGGCAGCCGCGGCCTGGTGCAGAAAGGCCGGGTAGCTCTTGGGCACGGTGTCCAGCGAATCGAGCAAGCCACCGATCACGACGATGTAGTCGAAGCGTTGCGGCGCGCTCAGTTCGCTGTCGACCGGTACGTCCAGGCCACCGCTGGAAATCACACGCTGGCCAGGCGTGCCGAGGATTCGCCAGCGGCAGCGAATAGGTCGGCTCTGATCACCGATATCGGCGGCGTGGCGCAGCGCTTCGGTCAACCCAGACAACGACAGCAGCGGGAAGCGCGGCCACAGCACTATGCCGATGGACAGCTCGGCGCTGTCGCGTGGCGGGGGTGGGCGCCGGGCTCGACCGTGGTCGAGGTGCTGCATGAGTTTTTCCTGCGCGCTGGCTGAATGTCGCAAATCTTCAATCATTCGTGCAAAACCTCCAACGGATTCGTGCCATCGCACCACTAGGATGGACCCGTACCAACCGCACGCCGCAAGGCACACGACGGCACCGATGATTGGGGAACACGCGATGCAGCACTATAAGTTACTGCGCCATACCCTGCTATGTGGAGCCTTGCTGGGCGCCTGGATGAATGTTCAAGCTGCCAGCAGCATTGAAACCGTGGAACCCGACACCCTGACCATCGCCTTCAGTGGCGACATGCCCGGCACCGGTTATCAGGACGGCAAGATGGTCGGCTACGACGGCGAGATCCTTCAACGCATCGCCGAAAAACTCGGGCTCAAGGTCAAACCGGCGCTGATGGAGTGGTCGGGCACCATCGCCTCGGTGCAAGCCAGGCGAGTCGATGTCATGGCCGGGACCATGGGCTGGACGCAGCAGCGCGCGAAGATCATGAGCCTCAGCGACCCGATCCACTACTTCAAGAACGGCATCACCCAGACCGACAAGACCCAATGGCACAGCCTCAAGGACCTTGAAGGCAAGAAGGTCGGGACCATCACCGGCTTCTCGTTCATCCCCGAGCTGCGCAAGATCAACGGTATTCAAGTGTCGCTCTATGACACCTCAGATGCCGCCGTGCGTGACCTGATGGCCGGGCGTATCGACGCGGTGATCGGCGATCCACCCGTCATGCAGTACGCCATTTCCCGTAATCCGCAGTGGCACCTGCATTTCGACGCCTTTACCGACGACAACCCGGACTTTCCGCTGCTCACCGGGCTGGGTCAGGTGGTGTTCGGCCTGAACAAGGACAACCCGGCGCTGGTGGCGGCCTTCAATGCACAAATTCAGCTGTTGTGGAAAAGCTGCGAATTGCGCCAGATCGGTTCGCATTACGGCCTGACCCAGGATGTGTGGTTCATCCCCGACGGCAAGAATGTGCGCCCCGGCATCGACCGCCCGGCCGACTGGCAATTGCCCAGTTGCAAATGACCGCGCAGGCCGGGGCGGCTTTGCCTCGACCGCGCATCGATGACCCTGGAGGGCTCGCCCTGTGAACGATTCCACTCAGGCCCTGCTACGGGTCAACGACTTGCACAAGCGCTACGGCGATCTTGACGTGCTCAAGGGCATCAGCCTCGAGCTCAAGCCAGGCGAGACCTTGTCGCTGCTGGGCCCGAGCGGCTCGGGAAAGTCGACCTGCCTGCGCTGCATCAATTACCTCGAAAAGCCCACCCAGGGGGAAATCTGGCTGGGCGACGAACTCATCGGTCAGCGCCAGCAGGGTGGCCGACGGCGTCTGCTCAGCGATCGTGAGATGGCGCCGCAGCGTCTGGAAATCGCCATGGTCTTCCAGCTGTTCTATCTGTGGCCGCACCTCAGTGTGCGCGACAACGTCGCCCTCGGCCCGATCAAGGCCCGGCACCTGCCGCGCCTGCAGGCCTACGAGCTGGCGGACCAGATGCTGGAAAAGGTCCATCTGCGGCACAAGGCCGACGCCTTCCCGGATCATCTGTCCGGCGGCCAACAACAACGAGTGGCGATTGCTCGCGCGCTGGCTCAGCAACCGCGGGTGATCCTGTTCGACGAACCCACCTCGGCGCTCGACCCGGAGCTGGTGGGCGAAGTGCTGGCGGTGATTCGCGACCTGGCCGAGGAAGGCCGCAGCATGATCATGGTCACTCACGAGGTGCGCTTCGCCCGTGACGTAGCGGACCGGGTGATATTCATGGACGGCGGCAAGATCGTCGAGCAGGGGAGCGCCGCGCAGGTCATCGATCACCCCAGCGAGGAACGCACCCGCAGTTTTCTCGGGCGCCTGTTGTCGGAGGATGCGTGATGGCCAACCTGCAGATCTTCCTTGGCTTGCTGCCGCTGTTGTTCAAAGGCGCTGTGGCGGCGCTGGAAATCGCCCTGTGCACCTTGCTGCTGGCCAGCGTGGGAGGCATGACGCTGGCGGTGTTGGCGAGCTTTTCCCGCTCCTGGTTCGTGCAGTTGCTCATCAAGTGCTACATCGAGTGGATGCGTAATGTGCCGGCGCTGGCGCATTTGTTTTTGATCTACTTCGGACTGTCGTATGTCGGCATCAACCTGACCGGTTGGGAGGCTGCGGTCATCGGCTTGAGCCTGGTCGGTACGGCGGTGCTCGCCGATGTGTTCCGCGTCGGGCTGCAGTCCTTGCACCTGGGGCAGCAGGAAGCCGGGCTGGCGGTCGGGCTGACTCAGGTACAGATTCTGCGCTGCATCCTGTTGCCGCAAACTCTGCGCATCGCCCTGCCGGCGTATGCGAACTATGCCACGCAACTGCTCAAGGACACCTCGATCGCCTCGGCCATCGCGGTGCCGGAGATCATGTTCCTGGCGCGCAATCTGGTGACCTCGACCTTCCAGACCTCACTGATCTATCTGGCGGTGATCTGTCTGTACGCGGCGATGATCCTGCCGATCGGCCTGGGCTTCAATCGCCTGGAACGCCGCCTGGGAGCAAGTCGATGATTGCCTTTTTTGCGCAGTATCCCGATTACTGGAGCGACTGGTGGCCGCGGCTGGTCGAGGGCGCGGTGATCAGCGCCGAGTTGTCGGTCGCGGGTTTCGGTCTGGCCCTGCTACTGGGTTGCCTGCTCGCCTGGGCGCTGAAAAGCCCGATCGCGCCGGTGCGGCTCGGCGCCGTCGGGCTGATCCAGATCATGCGTGCCGTGCCGCTGCTGGCATTGCTGTTCGTGCTGTATTTCGCCTTGCCCAGCTGGGGCATGACGCTCTCAGGGTTCAGTGCAGGGGTGATCGGGCTGGGCCTGCAGGGCGCGGCCTACATCGCCGAGATTCTGCGTGGCGGCCTGGATTCGCTGCACCGTGGCCAGCGTGAAGCCGCGCTGGCCTGCGGGCTGACGCCGATGGCGGCGTTCCGCGCGGTGGTCCTGCCGCAGGCGCTGCGCCTGATGCTGGCGCCGTTGCTCAATGCTTATGTGTCGATCCTCAAGGACAGCTCCTTGTGCGCGCTGATCGCTACCAACGAGCTGATGCTGGCGGCCCGGGCCATCGCTTCGGAAAGCTTTTTGCCGATGCACATCTTCCTGCTGGCAGGCCTGTTCTATTTCGTCATCGCCTTCCCCCTATCCATGCTCTCGCGCGGCCTTGAAGTTCGCTTCGCCCGTGGGCGCCGTACCCTCAGAGGCTGAAATCTTGGATCTCATGGACACCGCCAGTGCCGCCAGCATCGCCGACCTGCAAGCCCGGTTCGCCCAGGGTCGCCTCACCTGTGAACAACTGGTGAGCACCCAGCTGGCTCGTATCGCGCAGTACAACGGGCAACTGAATGCCTATATCGAGGCCTATCAGGAACGTGCCCTCGGTGCCGCCCGAGCCAGTGATCAACTGCGGGCGGCCGGGGTCGATCTGGGGCCCTTGCAGGGCATCCCGGTTGCGATCAAGGACTTGTTCGAAATCAGCGGTCGGCGCATCACCGGCGGCTCCCGGGCCAGGCCGTCGCGTGTCTCTACCCACACGGCCACCGCCGTGGCGCGCCTGGAGCGGGCCGGTGCCATTGTGCTCGGCAAGACCCACACCGTGGAGTTTGCCTTTGGCGGCTGGGGCACCAATGAGGTCATGGGGACGCCCTGGAATCCGTGGGACATCACCCAGCACCGTGCGCCGGGCGGGTCCAGCAGCGGCTCGGCCGTCGCGGTAGCCAGCGGTCTGGCGACGGCGGCGTTGGGCACCGACACCGGCGGCTCGGTGCGCATCCCGGCCGGTATGTGCGGGCTGGTGGGCCTCAAGACCACCCGCGGGCTGATCAGCCGCCATGGCCTGATCGAGCTGTGCCCGTCGCTGGATTCGGTCGGCCCCATCACCCGCAGCGTCCAGGACGCCGCCTGGATGTTGGACGCATTGCTCGGTCCGGACCCGCAGGATCCGGTCAGTGCCCTGGCGCCGACGTTCAGCGCCGCGGCCGGGCTCGATCGAGCGGTGGACGGGTTGCGCGTCTGGGTGCTGCCCCACAGCGAACGCGCGGCGATTGCACCCGGTGTACTGGCAGCCTACGACCGGGCGTTGCAGCAGTTGGTGGCGTTGGGCATGCAGTTGGTCGAGCGTAACTTGCCGTGGTCCCTGACCGACTGCATGCAGGTCGCCGGGGGCCTGATGAGCAGTGAGGGCTACGCCAGTCTCGGTGCGCTGTTCGAGCAGGGCGAGCTGCGCTTCGACAGCCACGTCAAGCGCCGCATCCTGAGCGGCAGAGCCGTCTCTGCCAGCGCCTACATCGCCTTGCAACGCCAGCGCCAGCACGCCGAAGTCGCCATGCGCGAGGCGATGCAAGGCCTTGATGTGTGTGTATTCCCGACCAATGCGCTGGGCAGCGTGCCGCTCGGTGACGTCGATGAATATGGCACGCCGCTGGCATTGCTCGGGCGTTTCGCTAATTTGCTGAACCTCTGCTCCGTGGCCCTGCCGGCCGGTTTCGACGAGCACGGCATGCCAGCGTCGATCCAGGTGGTCGGTCGCGCGTTCGATGAGGCGCTGATCCTGCGTGTCGGGCATGCCTATCAGCAGACCACCGACTGGCATCGTCAGCGCCCTGCGGGCTGGGCGCTGGAGGAGGTGGCCCGATGAAAGTCTGTGTGATCGGCGCCGGTATCGTCGGCCTGAGCAGCGCCTGGTTTCTGCGCAAGGCTGGCCATGAGGTGATCGTGGTCGATCAGGCCAGCGGAGCGGGGCAGGGCGCGAGCGCCGCCAATGGCGCGCAGCTGAGCTACAGCTACGTGCAACCGCTGGCCGATCCAGCGTTGCTGTCCGGCCTGCCGAAAATGCTCCTGGAGCGCGATGGCCCGCTTAAATTCACGCCGCGCCTGAGCCCGCCGCAATGGCGCTGGTGCCTGGCGTTTCTGGCAGCCTGCCGCACCGCCGTGTCGCGCCAGACCACCCTCGAGCTGCTGCAACTGGCGAGCGAGAGCCGCGCTGCACTGGAAACCTTCATCAACGAAGAGCAGCCGCAGTGCGACTTCTCACGCACCGGCAAGCTGGTGCTTTACCCGGATGCCGCCGGGCTGGCCAAGGCCGTGGCACAGGCGACCTTCCAAGCCGAGCATGGCAGCCGTCAGGAGATCTGCGACGTGGCCCGAGCGTTGGCCATCGAGCCGGCATTGGGCGACTATCGACGGGCGTTCCACGGCGCCGTCTATACGCCGAGCGAATGCGCTATCGACGGTAGCAAGCTGTGCGTTGAACTGGTCCGGCGCCTGGCCGGGCGGGGTGTCGATCTGCGCTTTGCCACCGCTGTCGAAGGTTTTGCTCGCGAGCGGCGTCGAGTCAAGGCCTTGCGCTGTGCCGATGTGGAGATCGCCGCCGACGCCTTCGTGGTTGCCGCCGGAGCATGCAGCACCGAGCTGTTACGGCCCCTTGGTGTTCAGGTCCCGGTCTATCCATTGAAGGGCTACAGCATCACCTTGCCGATCGCCGCGGGGAGCCATGCGCCGCGAGTCAGTATTACCGACATGCGGCGCAAAACGGTTTTCGCCCGTATTGGCGAGCGCCTGCGGGTGGCAGGTATGGTAGAACTGTGCGGGCTCGACCCAAGGGTCAACCCCGCGCGCATCGCCCAGTTGCAGGCCGCGACCGCCGAAATCTTCGGCGCCGAATGGCTCGCCGAGCAAGGCGATTGCGAGCCCTGGATGGGCTGGCGACCGGCAACGCCGACGGGGCGGCCGATCATCGCCGCCCAAGGCTGTGACAACCTCTATCTGAACTGCGGCCAGGGTGCATTGGGTATGACCTTGGCCTTCGGCAGCGCCCAGCGACTGGTGGCGCTGCTCGATCACTGAAACTGAACACACCGCAGAGCAATACCATGAGTGACATCGAACGTTTCAGCACCAATACGCGCATGTCCGGCGCAGTGTCTGCAGGCGGCTGGGTATTTCTGTCTGGCCAGGTCCCCAGCGATCTGCAGGCGCCGATCGCGGATCAGACCCGTCAGGTGCTGGCCAAGATTGATGGATTGCTGGCCCAGGCCGGCAGTGATTCCAGTCGATTACTGTCGGCGCAAATCTGGCTCAAAGACATCGGCCGCGATTTCGCTGCGATGAATGAGGTCTGGGAAGCTTGGCTGCCGGATGGCTGCGGGCCTGCCCGGGCCACGGTGCAGGCCGATCTGGCGCGGCCCGAGGTGCTGGTGGAGATCATGGTGGTGGCGCTGGCGGGAGTTTGATCCCCCACTGATGACACAAGCGCCACGCTTGTGCGCAGGTGCGTGTGACGTCACACCTTGCGCTGGGCCTGAGCACTCAAGCCCAGCACAAACGTCAACGCGATCACCGTCGCCAGCAACGCCGTCACCCCTGGCCAGGCGAAATGCGCCCAGGTCACTCCGCCGGCCCAGCCCAACACCGCTCCGCCCGCGTAGAACGAGATGAAGTACAGGGTCGAGGCCTGGGATTTGCCCGTGCTCGCCTGTTTGGATACCGAGCCGTTGGCGACAGCGTGAGTGGCGAAGTAGCCCACCGTGAACAGCAGCAGGCCCGCAACGACCACGGGCAGGTAGGTGGGGATCATCAGTACCGCGCCCACGGCGCAAAGTGCCAGCGAACCGATGGTCACGCGTTTGGGACCATGGCGGTCAGCGAGTTTGCCCGCATACGTGGAGGCATAGATGCCCGCCAGATAGGTCAGAAACAGCGAGCCGGTGAAGGTCTGGCTGAGGTTGAACGGTGCCTCGGTAAGGCGAAAGCCCAGGAAGTTGTAGACCATCACCAGGCTGCCCATCATGAAGAACCCGCTGATGTACGCGCGTAGCAGCGCGCGATTGCGCAGATGCAGTCGGTAGTTGTCCAGCAGCAGTTTTAAGTCCGAGCGTTGCGCCACGAAGTGTCGGGAGCGCGGCAGCAGGTAGCTGAACAGCACCGCCGAGATAAAGCCCACCGCACCGATCGAGATCAGGCTGACCCGCCAGCCCCAAGCGTCCGCGACGAATCCGGCCAGCACCCGGCCGGCCATCCCGCCGAACGCTGCGCCGCTGACATATACACCGGCGGCGTAACCGGAATCCGATGAGGCGATTTCTTCGGCGATGTAGGCCATGGCGATGGCCGGCACGCCGCTGAACGCCGCGCCCTGCAATGCTCGGTAGAACAGGAAGGTGTTCCACGAGTCGGCGGTGGCCGAGGCGATACAGACCAGCCCCGAGGTGATCAACGACACCACCATCACCGGTTTGCGGCCCAGGCGCTCGGAGACCAGGCTGGCGAAGGGCATCAGCAAGGCCAGCACGCCGATATTGATCGACAGCGACAGGCTCGCTTGTGCGGGGCTGATCGAGAACGCATGGGTAAACAGCGGCATCAGCGGCTGTACGCAGTTCATCAGGGCAAACGTGGAGATCCCGGCCAGGGTCATGCAGATCGCGATGGCGCGGAAGGCTGAGGTGCCGCGCACGATCTTGTCGCTGGTCGCGCTGGCGGCGGATGAGGGCTCGGAAGGCATCCTGGGGGTGTTTCCATCGGGTGGGCGGTCAGTGGGGCATGGTACGCGACGTTCACTACGGGCTAAAGCGAAAGCGCTTTGCGGGCGGGCATCCTACCGCTCTGCGGATACGCCCGATGCTCGCGCATGCCGCCAAGGCCGCCGCCAGCGCAAAGCCTGCTGCGGTGATGTCGAACGCCCAGCCGTTGGAGGTGGATTCATGCGAGATGGCGCGTAGCTTCAGCGTTGCGCCGATGATGCCCAGCGGCACGGCCATCCCGGTAACGGTCATCCCGGCGATCATCACCAGGCGTCATTCGGCATCGGGCAGGCCATCGTCTTCAGGTTGGTCTGTGAATAATCCGCTCACAGTGGCTGGGTTCCTTGGGACGAGACGTCGACCATAGCGTTACCGCTGGCGGCTTCCCAGCGATTCCTGCCGTGGTTTTTCGCGCTGTAGAGGAATCCGTCGGCGGCCTTGATGAGTGCGTCTGGTGTGGCGTCATCGGTTACAGGGGAGCAACTGGCGATCCCGCCGCTGACCGTGACGATCCCCAGGGGATGTTCGCTATGTTCGATGGCGAGGGCGCGGACAGCCTCGACCATCTCCTGAGCGATCAGGCCGGCACCGGCTTCGGTGGTATCGGGCAGCAGCACGGTAAATTCTTCGCCGCCATAGCGCACCGCCAGGTCGGCCGGGCGCTTGAGCGTCTTTCTCAGGGTATCGGCCACTCGGCGCAGGCAGTCGTCGCCGGCCGAGTGACCGTATTTATCGTTGAAGCGTTTGAAGTAGTCGACATCGAGCATGATCAGGGCCAGGGGATAGCCTTGGCGTTTGGCGCGGCGAATCTCCAGCGCTAGCACCATGTCCAGCTTGCGGCGATTGCCCAGCCCGGTGAGGCTGTCGGTCAAGGCCATCTCTTGTACGGTCTGATGCGCCTGGCGCAATTCGTGCTCCATTTCTATCCGCTGACGCAACTGGCCGAGCACGATAAACCCGAAGCCCGCCAGAAAACCCACCAGCACCAGCAAGTACAGGCCGGTCTTGATCAGGTCGCGGCGCCAGGGGCCGACGAACGATTCCCGTGACAGGCCGGCTTCCACCACCAGGGGATAACTGCTCAGGGCGCGGTAGCCATACAGGCGATAAGTGCCGTCGACCACGGCTTTGACTTCGGCCACGCCCTCGTTGGACACCGGCAGGTAGCGTTTGAAAATGGCGCTGTCGGCCAGCGTCTGGGTGGTGACACCCGGGATGAAGGGGCGCCGAACCAGAATTCGGCCATCGCGCAGCGCCAGCACCAGTGCGCCTTTGTCGTCGATCTTGAAGTCGCCATAGTAGTCGACGAAGTAGCTGACCCGCAGGGTGCCCAGCAACACCCCGGCGAACGAGCCGTCGGGATTGTTGAGGCGCCTTGATATCGGAATGATCGGCTCGCCGGTGGAACGGCTATTGACTACCTCGCCGATGCGCACGCTGCGGTCGGTGTGGGTGCGGTGATAGATGAAGTAATCGCGGTCGGCGTTGTTGGCCTGTTCCGGGGTGACGGCTTTGTCGGTGACTATCCATTGGCCATCGGGGCCATAGATGAACAGGCCGTGAAGCTGCGGCATGATCTTGGCCTGCTGGACCATCAGCGCATGGATCCGGGGTACATCGATGCTCGCCAAGCCATCGCCTTCGACTCGTTCCCCGAGCGCATCGGTCAGCACGTCGACCTGGCGGATGGCATCTTCGGCATGCTGCGCCGTGGCACGAGCCAGGTTGGTGACCGAGTCGTTGGCCATGACGAAGGCCTGCCGGTAATCACGCCATGCGCGCCAGCCTTCGACAGCCACGAAGGTAAGGATCACCAGCACGATGAAACACACCGTCAGGCGAAATACGGTTGCCGCGCGAGCCGTCCCTGAGCTCGTTGGGTCTGGCGGGGGGTGCGGTGGCATGGGTAATCCTTTGCGTCCAGGCATGCTCATTCTCATCCAGTCCCTTTCAGTTTGAACGCGCGATTCTGCCGATTGGCGCTGGACTTGTCGCCACCTCCATTCAGGCAGGCCAGGGGCAGCGAGCATTGCGTCCTGTCTATATAGTAGAGAGGAGACGGCTTTTGCAGAAAAATCGCAAATTGCTGAAATAAAAGGTTGACCGGTTATTCCGATGCTGTATTATTCGCCTCCCGCAGACGAGCACTCAGGTGTTCCAAGCGAGTCAAGTGTTTGAAGTTGTTCAGGTTTCCAGTGAAATACTTCAAAATAAACGCTTGACAAGATGTGAGGCTAGCGTAGAATGCGCG
>NZ_JBYSWB010000052.1:0-15139 GCF_058986725.1 Pseudomonas sp. GW821-FHT01A09 | reverse complement strand
AATGGCGTCCCCTAGGGGACTCGAACCCCTGTTACCGCCGTGAAAGGGCGGTGTCCTAGGCCACTAGACGAAGGGGACACGCTAACTGGAACACATGGTGTGTATCCCAGCGCCCAGATCCGCATCCGAAGATTTGGTTCTGGTTTCACTCAATCCTGCCCGAGAGCAGAATTGTTTAAATATGGAGCGGGAAACGAGACTCGAACTCGCGACCCCGACCTTGGCAAGGTCGTGCTCTACCAACTGAGCTATTCCCGCAATGGCGTCCCCTAGGGGACTCGAACCCCTGTTACCGCCGTGAAAGGGCGGTGTCCTAGGCCACTAGACGAAGGGGACACACTACAACTTCACTCCCTGCTGCGCTTTGCTGTGTGCTTTACGCTGCAAGTGGCGCGCATTCTATGGATGCTTGGGGAGGTCGTCAACCCCCTGTTATAAATTTATTTAAATCAATGACTTCGCCATGGTTTTAGGCATTATTCACGGGCAACCCCCCGATACCGCCTGCATGCGTCGGACGGGCGGTCGTCGGCGGCATTGAGCCAATCGAACGAACAGCCGACACAGGAAGTATGAGAGCGCCTGTAGACGGCGCTTTTCGGCCCACCGGCAAGCCACTACACTCAAGCCATACACACCTGACGAGGTACCAACGGTGACGCCATTAATGATCGCCCTGCTGATTCTGGCCGGGGTCGCCATTCTGATAGCCATAGGCTTTCTGAATAACGCCGTGGAAACCGCCAAGGTGGAACGAGTGCGCCTCAAGATCGAGCTCACCGATCGCCTGCGTCGCTGTGGGCAGATAAGTGAAGCGTTCCCCGGGCAGTTCATGTCTGCGGACTTGAAGCTGCTGCTGACGCGACTGGAGCTCAATATCGTGCAGCGCAGCCTGGCGCTGGATAAAAAAAACGAGGCGCTGCTGGCTCGCCTGGAAGAACTGGAAGCAGAGATCGCCAAGGGCCCGGACATCACCATCACCAATGCCTCGCCGCCCATCATGACCGAGGCCCAGGCCAAGGAAGTCAATTATCACCTTGAGGGGTTGCACCATCAGGTGATCCGCGCGACGCAGGAAGGCTACCTGCAACAGACCGAATCACGTTTCTGGGTCAACCAGATTCGCCATGTGTTGGTGCTGCTGCACATCGAGTTCTTCAACAACCTGGGGCAACAGGCCTTTCAGGACGACCAGCCAGGCCAGGCACGGCTGGCGTTCGAGCGCGGCGTGCAATATCTGAAGAAGCAACCCGATCCGACCGCCTATAGCGAGCAGCTGGACTACATGAACAAGCTCCTCAAGCGCGCCAACAACATGGTGCTGACCAACACTCGCATGCACGCCGACGATGCCAGCGAGCTGACGGCAGGCCTGAACGAACTGAATGCGGCCGAGGAGGAAGGCATGAAGAAGGTTATCTACGACTGATAACCAGAATTGCACTGGAACAGGGCCCGCCATCGGGCCCTTTTTCGTGAGCGGAACCTAGCAGTCGGTCAAACGCAGAAACACCTCGGCCAACGCCTCGATACCCGCCTGATCCGCCTCGCTGAAACGCGCCAGTTTCGGGCTGTCCAGGTCCAGCACACCAATCAGCCGACCTTCCTTGACCAAGGGCACCACCAGCTCGCTGTTGGAAGCGCTGTCGCACGCTATGTGCCCGGGGAACGCATGCACGTCCTCGACGCGCTGCGTCTGTCGAGTCGCCGCGGCGGCGCCACAGACGCCACGACCGAAGGCGATGCGCACGCAGGCCACCTGCCCCTGAAACGGCCCCAGTACCAGCTCCTCACCGCGGTTGAGATAGAAGCCTGCCCAATTGAGGTCATCCAGTTGGCTGTACAGGAAGGCCGAGAACTGCGCCGCGTTGGCGATAAAGTCTCGCTCGTCGCTGAACAGCGCCTCCAGCTGCGCCTTCAGCAGGCCATACCCGGCGAGCCCCTGCCCTGCCGCATTCAAATCGATCATCAACGTTGCTCCAGCAATTGCAGGCCTACCCAGTAGCGGGCGAATTGATAGGCGCAGCGACCATTACGGTTGCCACGTCCGGTGGCCCAGCGTGCGGCGAGGATATCCAGTTGCTCGTCGCGCGCCCACTGCAGGCCGGCTTTGTGCGCCAGCTCGGCGATCCAGTGTTCGACCACGTTCAGGTAGTGCTCCTGGGTGAAGGGATAGAACGACAGCCATAGGCCGAAGCGGTCCGACAGCGCGATCTTGTCCTCGACGGCTTCGCTCGGATGCAGTTCGCCGTCGACGTGTTTCCAGTTTTCGTTGTCGCTTTCCTTTTCCGGTACCAGATGGCGGCGGTTGGAGGTGGCGTACAGCAGCACGTTGTCCGGAGCCTGCTCCAGCGAGCCATCGAGCACACTCTTGAGCACGCGGTAATCGCCTTCGCCGGACTCGAACGACAGGTCGTCGCAGAACAGCACGAAACGCTGTGGCAGCCCGGCTAGCTGCTCGACCACCCGCGGCAGGTCGGCCAGATGGTCGCGCTCGATCTCGATCAGGCGCAGGCCGTGCCTGGCATGCTCGGCCAGCAATGCGCGCACCAGCGACGACTTGCCGGTGCCGCGCGAACCCCACAGCAGGGCGTGGTTGGCGGGCATACCAGCGATGAACTGCTCGGTATTGCGTGTCAGTTGCTCACGCTGGCGATCCACGCCGATCAGGTCCGACAGACGCATGTCCAGGCTCACCTCAAGCGGCAACAGGTAGCCACTGCGGCCCTCACGCTGCCAACGGGCCGCCAGGCACGAGTGCCAGTCAATCGCCGGACGTTGAGCCGGCAACAGCGGTTCCAACCGCTCCAACACGCCTTCGGCGCGTTCCAGGAAAGCCATCAATCGAGCGTCCACGCAGTTTCCTCATGACAAAAAATAGATAAAAAAGCCGTCGGCACAGGGGCGCAGCGGTATTAAAAGTCACCGAAGCCGATATAAACTCGGTAACGGCCTAGCGTGCCTCACGCAACGGAATGGAAATCGGCTCATCCATCATGGATATCAAGTTCACCCAGCGCTTGTCTTACAAGCAGGCCAGACTGACCGTCTTCGTCGGCTTTATTCTGGGGACACTGCTCAGCTTTGCACAAATCGCTATCGATTATGCCAGCGTCAATCAGGCCATCAACCGCCAGATGCGCTCGTTTCTCGAGGTCAGTCATGATCCCGCCTCGCGCATTGCCTACACCATAGACGCAGAACTGGCCGAAGAACTGGCCCGCGGCCTGCTGCGCTCGGAATCGGTGATCAACGCGCGGCTGGTCGATAATGATAACAACGTCCTGGCCGACGTCAGCCGCCCTCGCCAGCCCAGCGACTTCCGAATGATCAGCGACTATCTGTTCGGCGCCAGCCTGCGCTTTGAGGAGCCGCTGTTTCTGGCCAGCATGCCCAATCAGCCGCTGGGGACGCTGTCGATCGAGGTCGATACGAACGCCATAGGCAACCGCTTCCTGACGCGCTCCGAGGTGACCCTGCTCAGCGGTTTCGTGCGCACGCTGATCCTCACCGCCATCCTGCTGGTGCTGTTCTACTTCATCCTCACCAAACCGCTGGTGAAGGTCATTCAGGCCTTGAGCGAAAGCAATCCCCACGCGGGCAGGCCGAACAAGCTGGAATGCCCGCCGGGCCACCAGCAGGATGAGATCGGCGTACTGGTCAAGGTCGCCAATCAGCAGTTCGTGAGCATGACCACCGAGATCCAGCAACGCCGTGACGCCGAACAGCGGCTCACCGATTATCTCGCGGAGCTGGAGAACATCGTTTCGGCGCGCACCACCGAACTCAAGGCCAGCAACGTGCGCCTGAGTCAATCCAACGAAGAGCTCGAGCGTGCCCGCCGCACGGCGCTGGACATGGCCCAGGCGCGCGCGGCCTTTCTGGCCAACATGAGCCACGAGATCCGCACGCCGCTCAACGGGCTGCTGGGCATGATCGCCTTGTCGCTGGACAGCCCCCTGAATGCGGAGCAACGCCAACAACTGTCCATCGCCCACGACTCCGGCAAGGTGCTGGTGGAGTTGCTCAACGATATTCTCGACCTGTCCAAGTTCGATGCCGGGCAGTTGGAGCTCGAACGCATCCCCTTCGATCTGGGCGCGCTGGTCGAGGACACCGCCAATCTGCTGTCCCAGAACGCCGCCCCGGGGGTGGAGCTGACGTGCCTCATCCATCCGGATTTCCCGGCCCTGGTGCTGGGGGACCCGACGCGGGTGCGGCAGATCGTCAGCAATCTACTGTCCAACGCCCTGAAGTTCACGCGCTTCGGCCGCGTCGATGTATGCCTCGATGCGCAGCCCAGTGGCGTGCGCCTGGAAGTGCGGGACACCGGCATCGGCATCCCCCAGGAAGCCCAGATCAAGATATTCCAGCCTTTCACCCAGGCTGGCGCTGGCATCACGCGACAATTCGGCGGTACCGGGCTGGGCCTGGCGCTCACCAACAACCTTTGCGAAGCCATGCGCGGACGACTCACCATCAGCTCCGAATCCGGTTTTGGCAGCCAGTTCTGCGCCGAACTGCCCTTGCCGACCCATACGCCCGCGACACGCCCGGCTCCGCTGAGCGGTAACGTGCTGGTCATCAGCGCGGCGGGCAGCGGCCTGGCCGAGCTGCTGAACACCTTGCTGCCGGTCTGGGGCGTCACGGTCACGCGGCAGGACCCGGATCAGAGCCTGAAGGACGCCAGCGCCGATCTGGTGATCACCGACAACCTCGATCATCTGTTCAGCCTGCGCCCGGCCCTGCGCGCGCAGATCCTGCTGGTGACCGCCTACGGCAACTTTCTGCCCAGCGAACAGGCCACCTCGCTGTCACCGCTGCAGCAGCAAGCCCGGCCGCTGGCGCGCAACGCGCTGTATCAAACGCTGCGCCGCACCTTGCATGGCGATGAGGTGACCGAGCCGGGCATGCGCCCGGGCCTGCCCGGCCCGCAACGACGCGCCAATATCCTGCTGGTGGAGGACAACCCGGTCAACCAGCTGGTGGCCAAGGGCATGTTGAGCAAGCTGGGCTGTGAAGTCATGGTCGCCGGGCACGGCGGTGAAGCGCTGGAAGCCCTTGAGCTGCACCGCTTCGACCTGGTGCTGATGGATTGCAACATGCCGGTGATGGACGGCTACGAGGCCAGCCGACGGATCCGCCAGAGCGGCCGCTGGCCCAGGTTGCCGATCGTCGCCCTGACCGCCAACGCCATGCCCGAGGAGCGCGACCGTTGCCGCGCGGCGGGCATGAGCGACTACCTGGCCAAACCGTTCCGGCGAGAAGAACTCATGACGCTGATCGACCAGTGGGTCCCGGACGCCTCATGAGCCTTTTCAGCGCAACAGCGCTTCGATCTCGCCGGTCAGTTTTTCCGGCTTGGTGGTCGGCGCAAAGCGCTTGACCCGCTTGCCATCCGGAGCGATCAGGAACTTGGTGAAATTCCATTTGATGCGTTTGCTGCCCAGCAAACCGGGGGCCTGCTCCTTGAGTTTGACGAACAACGGGTGCGCCAACTCGCCGTTGACGTCGATCTTGCGAAACATCGGAAAGCTCACACCGAAGTTCTTCTCGCAGAATTGCGTGATATCCAGGGTATCGCCCGGCTCCTGATGACCGAACTGGTTGCAGGGAAAACCCAGCACCACCAGGCCTTTGCTGCGGTAGGTCTGCCAGAGCTGCTCCAGCCCCTTGTATTGCGGGGTGAAGCCGCACTGGCTGGCAGTGTTGACCACCAGAATGGCCTTGCCGCGCCAGGCTTCCAGCGTCAGATGCTGGCCGTCGAGGGTGATGCACGGCACTTTCAGCAGATCCGTGCTCATCAAGCCTCCCGCGGGGCCAGGTTCAGGCACACCGAGTTGATGCAGTAACGCAGACCGGTGGGCGGCGGGCCATCAGGGAACACATGGCCCAGATGCGCGTCGCAAGTGGAGCATTTGACCTCGGTGCGGATCATGCCATGGCTGACGTCGCGGATTTCGGCCATGGCTTCTTCGCCGATCGGCGCATAGAAGCTCGGCCAGCCGCAACCGGAGTCGAACTTGGTTTTCGAGTCGAACAGCGGCGCGTCACAGCAGATGCAATGGTACACACCGTCGGTCTTGGTCTCGTTGTACTTGCCGGTGAACGGGCGCTCGGTCGCGCTGAGGCGGCAGACGTTGTATTGCTCGGGGTCGAGCATGGCTTTCCACTCTTCGAGTGTCTTTTCAATCTTGCTCACAGGTACACCTCTGCAGTCGAAAAACCCGGATCTGTGTCTTTTCCACGGATCGGGTGGCACGTATGATTGCGCGTCTATTGGACGTCAGTCTGTCACCCGCGTTTCACGCATTCAAATTTTCATTTTTCGGCGTCGTCGCGGCGGTCTTTTCTTTTCGGGATCACATCATGCAGTTCAGCAAATCGAACAAGCTCGCCAACGTCTGCTACGACATACGCGGGCCGGTGCTCAAGCACGCCAAGCGCCTGGAAGAAGAAGGCCATCGCATCCTCAAGCTGAACATCGGCAACCCGGCGCCATTCGGCTTCGAGGCCCCCGAGGAAATCCTCCAGGACGTGATCCGCAACCTGCCCACCGCCCAGGGCTACAGCGACTCCAAGGGCCTGTTCAGCGCGCGCAAGGCGGTGATGCAGTACTACCAGCAGAAGCAGGTCGAAGGCGTCGGCATCGAGGACATCTACCTGGGCAACGGCGTCTCCGAGCTGATCGTGATGTCCTTGCAGGCGCTGCTCAACAATGGCGACGAGGTGCTGATTCCGGCGCCGGACTACCCGCTATGGACCGCCTCGGTGAGCCTGGCCGGCGGCAATGCCGTGCACTATCTGTGCGACGAGCAGGCCAACTGGTGGCCCGACCTGGACGACATCAAGGCCAAGATCACCCCGAACACCAAGGCCATGGTCATCATCAACCCGAACAACCCGACCGGCGCGGTGTATTCCAAGGAAGTGCTGCTGGGGATGCTGGAGATCGCTCGCCAGCACAATCTGGTGGTGTTCTCCGATGAAATCTACGACAAGATTCTCTATGACGATGCCGTACACATCTGCACGGCATCGCTGGCCCCGGATCTACTCTGCCTGACGTTCAACGGCCTGTCCAAGTCCTACCGCGTGGCGGGCTTCCGTTCCGGCTGGATCGCTATTTCCGGGCCCAAGCACAACGCCCAGAGCTACATCGAAGGCATCGACATTCTCGCCAACATGCGCCTGTGCGCCAACGTGCCGAGCCAGCACGCCATCCAGACGGCGCTGGGCGGCTACCAGAGCATCAACGACCTGGTGCTGCCCAACGGCCGCCTGCTGGAGCAGCGCAACCGTACCTGGGAGCTGCTCAACGATATCCCGGGCGTCAGCTGCGTGAAGCCCATGGGCGCGCTGTACGCCTTCCCGCGCATCGACCCCAAGGTGTGCCCGATCTTCAACGATGAAAAGTTCGTGCTCGATCTGCTGCTCTCGGAAAAGCTGCTGGTGGTGCAAGGTACCGCCTTCAACTGGCCGTGGCCTGATCACTTCCGCGTGGTCACCTTGCCGCGTGTGGATGATCTGGAACAAGCCATCGGTCGCATCGGCAATTTCCTCAAGTCCTATCGCCAGTAAGGCCGGAGCGGCGCTCGCAATGGGCGCCGCACCTATAGGAAACGTCCTACGAAGGTGTAGGAAACTTTACTGGGACACAGTTTGAAATAGTCGGCAGGTTGAATCGTTCGGGCAAGCACCTTATATACCCGAGCACGCTACCTATTTTATCCGTGAGGAACGTTACAACCATGATGCGCATCCTGCTGTTCCTGGCTACCAACCTGGCGGTCGTGCTGATTGCCAACATCACCCTGAGCCTGCTTGGCTTCAACGGGGTGATGGCGGCCAACGGCGTTGACCTCAACCTCCATCAGTTGCTGATCTTCTGCGCCGTGTTCGGTTTCGCCGGTTCGCTGTTCTCGCTGTTCATCTCCAAGTGGATGGCGAAGATGAGCACGGGCACGCAGGTCATCAGCCAGCCGCGCACCCGGCATGAACAATGGCTGCTGCAGACCGTCGAGCAATTGTCCCGTGAAGCCGGGATCAAAATGCCAGAGGTCGGTATCTTCCCGGCGTATGAGGCCAACGCCTTCGCCACCGGCTGGAACCGCAACGACGCGCTGGTCGCGGTCAGCCAGGGCCTGCTCGAGCGCTTTTCGCCCGACGAGGTCAAGGCCGTGCTGGCCCACGAGATCGGCCATGTGGCCAACGGCGACATGGTGACCCTGGCGCTGGTCCAGGGGGTGGTCAACACCTTCGTGATGTTCTTCGCGCGCATCATCGGCAACTTCGTCGACAAGGTCATTTTCAAGAACGAAGAAGGCCGGGGCATGGCCTATTTCATCGCGACCATCTTTGCCGAGCTGGTGCTGGGCGTCCTGGCCAGCATTATCGTCATGTGGTTCTCGCGCAAACGCGAATTCCGCGCCGATGAGGCCGGTGCACGACTCGCTGGCACAGCAGCGATGATCGGTGCCTTGCAGCGCCTGCGCGCTGAGCAGGGCCTGCCGGTGACCATGCCTGACACCCTGACCGCCTTTGGCATCAACGGTGGCCTCAAGCACGGCTTGGCGGGCCTGTTCATGAGCCACCCGCCGCTGGAAGAGCGCATCGAGGCCCTCCGTCGTCGCGGCTGATAACGCCTGCCACGGCATCTGCCAAACCCTGTAGCGAGGGGGCTTGCCCCCGAAGGGATCTGCAGTTATTGCGATGTATGCTCAAGATCCAATCGGGGGCAAGCCCCCTCGCTACAGGGGAGGCGGGATCCAATAATTCGATTGGATCCCCGTAAAACTTATATTGGATTCTGATCAATCACCTGGGCCAAGATAGTTCTATCTCAACCTCAGGACCACGATCATGCTGCCCAGCCTGTTCATTTCCCACGGCTCACCGATGCTGGCGCTCGAGCCAGGCGCCAGCGGCCCAGCCCTGGCGCGATTGGCCGCCGAGCTACCCCGCCCCAAAGCGATAGTATTGGTTTCGGCGCACTGGGAAAGCCGCGAACTGCTGGCCGCCAGCGGCGAGCGACCCGAGACCTGGCACGACTTCGGCGGCTTTCCCCCGGCGCTGTTCGCAGTGCAATATCCTGCGCCGGGGCAGCCAGCCTTGGCGGCCGAGGTAGCGCAGTTGCTCACCGAGGCCGGCCTGCCTGCTCGCCTGGATCCCAACCGACCTTTCGATCATGGCGCCTGGGTGCCCCTGTCGCTGATGTATCCCGACGCCGACATTCCGGTGGTTCAGGTTTCGCTGCCCAGCCGCGAGGGCCCGGCCCTGCAGGAACGGGTCGGGCAAGTTCTGGCGAGGCTGCGTGGTCAAGGCGTGCTGTTGATCGGTTCCGGGAGCATCACCCACAACCTGCGCGAACTGAGCTGGCAGGCCGGCCCGGAACTGGCCACCCCCTGGGCGCTGGAGTTTCGCAACTGGATGGTCGACAAGCTCAAGGCGCAGGACCGCGCTGCCCTGCTGGACTACCGCCAACAGGCGCCTCAGGCCACGCGCAATCACCCCAGCGACGAGCACCTGTTGCCCTTGTACTTCGCCTATGGCGCTGGCGAGCACTTCAGTATCGCCCACCAGGGTTTCACCTTGGGCGCGCTGGGCATGGACATCTACCGCTTCGACTGACCGCCGCCGCGCTTGCAGAGCGCCTGTGTAGAACTCCAGCCAAAAAAAATCCCCGACCATCGCTGGTCGGGGATTTTTTGTTTCAGCTCACTGATTCACTGGGAATCAGTCTTCACGATAACGGCGCAGCTTCAGCTGCTTACCGGCAACGCGAGTGTCCTTGAGCTTGCTCAGCAGCTTCTCGAGGCCATCTTCCGGCAGCTCGACCAGGCTGAAGCTATCGCGCACCTGGATGCGGCCGATCGCTTCGCGGGCCAGGCCGCCTTCGTTGAGGATGGCACCCAGCAGGTTCTTCGCGGCGATACCGTCGCGAGCACCCAGTGCTGTACGGCAACGCGCACGGCCTTCGCCCAAAGGCATTGGCGCACGACGCTCACGATCACCACGCTCAGGACGATCACCCGTGGTACGTTCGCGCGGAGCGCTGGTCGGAACCAGTGGCTGCTCCTTCTCGACCGCACCCAGGGTCAGCGCCTGACCGTTGGTGGCCTTGCGCAGCAGCGCCGCAGCCAGGGCACGCGGGCTGCAACCGATGTCAGCGGTCAGACGATCGAGCAGATCACCGTGGGACGCTTCGGCATCGGCAACCAGCGGCGCCAGGCTGTTGGTCAGTTTCTTGATACGCGCATCGAGAACAGCCTGAGCGTCCGGCAGGCGGACTTCAGCGACCTTCTGACCGGTTACACGCTCGATCACTTGCAGCATGCGGCGCTCGCGAGGAGTCACCAGCAGCAGCGCGCGACCTTCGCGACCGGCACGGCCAGTACGGCCGATACGGTGAACGTAGGACTCCGGATCGTACGGCATGTCGACGTTGAACACGTGAGTGATGCGCGGTACGTCCAGACCACGGGCAGCGACGTCGGTAGCGACGACGATGTCCAGGCGGCCATCCTTGAGCGAATCGATGACACGCTCACGCTGGTTCTGGGCGATGTCGCCGTTCAGCGCGGCAGCCTTGTAACCCTTTGCTTCCAGCGCGCTGGCGAGGTCGAGGGTAGCTTGCTTGGTGCGCACGAACGCGATCAGCGCGTCGAACTCTTCCACTTCCAGCAGACGCAGGACAGCGGAGGTCTTCTGGTCAGCATGAACCAGCAGGTGAGCCTGCTCGATCGCGGTAACGGTTTGCGTCTTGGTCTGGATCTTGACGTGTTTCGGGTCTTTCAGGTGACGCTCGGCGATCGCGCGGATCGACTGCGGCAGGGTCGCCGAGAACAGTACGGTCTGGCGAGATTCAGGCATGGCCTTGAAGATGACTTCCAGGTCATCCATGAAGCCCAGCTTGAGCATTTCGTCGGCTTCGTCGAGGACCAGGTGGTTGACCGTGGCCAGGACTTTTTCATCACGACGCAGGTGGTCACACAGACGACCCGGAGTCGCGACGACGATTTGCGCGCCGTTGCGGATGGCTTTCAACTGCGGGCCCATCGGGGCGCCGCCATATACTGCAACCACGGTCACGCCAGGCATCTGCTTGGCATAGGTTTCGAATGCGGTTGCTACTTGCAGCGCCAACTCACGAGTTGGCGCCAGGATCAGGGCTTGCGGCTCGCGCTTGCTCGGATCGATCCGGCTCAGAATAGGCAGAGCGAAGGCAGCGGTCTTGCCGGTACCTGTCTGCGCCTGGCCGATCATGTCATGACCTTCCAGGATGATTGGGATCGATTGCTGCTGAATAGCCGACGGCTCTTCGTAGCCGGTCGCGATGACGGCTGCAACAATGGTAGGGTGAAGTCCGAGTGCGGCGAAGCCGCCGGTTTCCTGGGTCATGGGTCTGCCTCTAAGTGCATCCGCAAAGACCCATGCTCCAAAGCTGCGCATGCCGTGTAAGACTCGAGAGTCACCCTGGCAGCTTTGTCGGCGGGGATTTGCGAAAACGATTGAATGAAAGAATCGTCAGGGAGATGTTCGCAGTGCGATGACAGCCGAAGCTGTGTGTCGGGGGATTGCGCTACCTGAACGCGGCCCTGTTAAAGACCGGCGCGCACTATACCTGAAATCGGCCTTCACGTGAGAGTTTTTTATTCAAGCCAACGCCGCGCCTGACGCGACGCAGCGGGAGCGAACAAACGCCCTGCCGGTAAAAGGCCCAGGACCGCCAGCCTGCGGGCTAAATCGTTTAAGCTCGCGCAGCCGACCGGCCATCGACTGGGGCCGTCCAAGGGCCCGGCGCGACCTCTGAATCAGCTCGCCGGCCGCACCGCGTCGATCAGTCGGTCCAGTGAATAACCCAGTTGCGGCGCCAGGGCCGTCGCCCTCGCCCGCAGTCCGTCGAAATCCAGTGCCTGGTCCAGATCGGCCGGGATGATCAGAATCACATTGCCCTCGGTCACCGGGCACTCCCAATAGTGGCGGTGATACAAGCCGCGCAGCAATGCCGCGCCCAACGGCTTGCCGTCATCGCCCGCCCACTGATTGATGATCAGCCAGCCACCGGGGTTGAGGTGCTTCTGGCAGTCTTCCAGAAACCGCCAGGCCAAATGGCCGACACCTGGCCCATGATCGGTGTACAGGTCGACGAAGATCAGGTCCGCCGGCTCCGCGCTCGGCAGCAGTTCCAGCGCGTCGCCGACCCGCAGGTACAAGCGCGGGTCGTCGTCGAGCCCCATATATTCCAGGGCAAGACGTGGAACGTCGGGGCGCAGCTCGATGCATTCGACATCTTCAAGCGGCAGGAACTTCAGGCACGCCTGGGTCAGGGTACCGGCGCCTAGCCCCAGGAACAGTGCGCTTTCCGGGGCCTCGTGGCACAGGGCCCCGATCAGCATGGCGCGGGTGTAGTCATACTCCAGCCAGCTGGGATCGGCCGTGAACACGCAACTTTGCTCGATGGCATCGCCGAATTCGAGAAATCGATAATCCTCGACTTCCAGCACGCGGATCATGCCAAAGGCATCATGCACCTCGGCCAGCACCCGCTCGACGCGCTCGCGCGGGGCATGTTCAGGGATGTTTCCGGACTCAGGGATGTCTTCCACCAGCTCGCTCGACACGATCAAAAAAGCGATTGTGTCATTTTTTCAGCGGATCATCCCAGAACGGCCGCTCACTCTCTTCATGAATATCGGCGCGGCTCAGCCCCAGATCCTTCAGCGCACTGTCGCTCAGGGCCGCCAAGGTGCGGCGTTGCTGGCTGAGCTGGTACCAGCGCGCCAATCGCTGCCACAGCGAGCGCCAGGGCGAATGGCGCGCCGCTACGGGAAACTCTCTCAATTCGACCTGCATGAATCCGCGTTGACCTTTCATCGTTCTGCCCTCCTGTTGGGATGGCTTCAGTGTCAGGCGGCGGATAAGATCAATCCAACGAATGTTTCTTATGCAACACATCTCGGAGATTGATCAATGTCCCAGTATCAGAGCATCGACTCCGAAGTGCTGCGCACCTTTGTGGCGATCGCCGATGAAGGCGGTTTCACCAAGGCCGGAGAGCGAGTGAACCGCACCCAATCCGCGGTCAGCATGCAGATGAAGCGCCTTGAAGAGGACGTGCTGCAGCGCCAGCTGTTCGAACGCGATGGCCGCCAGCTGCGCCTGACCGCCGAGGGGCAGATTCTTCTCGGCTATGCCCGGCGCATTCTCAAACTGCACAGCGAAGTGTTCACCACCCTGCGCGAACCACACATGGTCGGTACCGTGCGCATCGGCACACCGGATGACTACGCGATGCGGTTCTTGCCGGGGATCCTCTCAGGATTCGCGCAGGCCTACCCGCTGGTTCAGGTAGAGGTGCACTGCGAGAGCTCGGCACAGCTGCTGCAGCGCCACGACCTGGACTTGACCATCGTCACCCGCAAGCCCGGCAGTGAAATGGGGCAGTTGCTGCGCCATGAACGTTTCGTCTGGGCTGAAGCCAACGGCTTCGCCCCCCATGAGCAGCAACCGATGCCGCTGGCGATGTTCAATACCGACTGTTTTTGCCGCGAGTGGGCCTGCAACGCGCTGGACGCCGGCGACAAGGCCTACCGAGTCGCCTACTCCAGCCCGAGCCTGTCGGCGATCATGGCTGTGGTCAGCGCCGGACTGGCGGTGACCGCACAGTTGCAGAGCCTGATTACCGCCGACATGCGCATCCTTGGCGAACGCGAAGGCCTGCCCTTGTTGCCCACCGCCAACATCATGCTGTTGCGCAACCCCGCGACCCAATCGTCAATGACCGAATGCCTGGCCGAGCACATCGCCGAGGGCTTCAAACTGTAACCATTGGTGGCCCGCCGCGAGCATTTTCAGCGCGCCGGATAATGGCGCGCAAACTCGAACGAACTCTCACAGACTTTACGGTTCGAAATTTACAATCACCACGCTACACCCATGGCGGCGCTTCCGATTAGCTGCAACACTAAATCCAAGAACGCTAAATATGCGCGTACCACTGAAACAAGGATCCGTATGAGCGCGAACTCTCCTGCTGCACCCGAGACCTCGGCCCCTTGCGAGGACCTGCTGCTCGACAACCAGTTGTGCTTCGCCCTTTATTCCACATCTTTGCTGATGACCAAGGTCTACAAACCCCTGCTGCAAGCACTTGGCCTGACTTATCCGCAGTACCTGGCCATGATGGTGCTGTGGGAACAGGAAGGGCTGACCGTGGGTGAGATCAGCACCCGCCTGCTGACCGACCCCGGCTCGCTGACGCCATTGCTCAAGCGCCTGGAATCCGAAGGCTTGCTGAGCCGAACCCGCAGCAAGGACGATGAGCGCGTGGTCATCGTCAAGCTGACCGACCAAGGTCGAGCCTTGCAGATTCGCGCTCAGGAGGTGCCACAGTGCATTCTCAGCGCCAGCGGCATGACCGTCGAACAACTTCATGACCTGCAAAAGCGCCTGTTGGGGCTGCGCGGCCACCTGCAGGGCAGCCTGTAACAAGCGATAGCCGACCTTTCGTCGGCATTTTCGTTAATTTATCTTGCGCTCTAAATATTAGCGCGATACATTTGTTCCGTACTCAACGGCAAACCTGCCTTGAACCCGACTTCCACGAGTGAGGAATACCCCATGAAAACGCTCTATACCGCAAGTGCAACCGCTACCGGTGGCCGCGACGGCCGCGCTGTCTCCAGCGATGGCATCCTTGATGTGAAACTGGCTACCCCCAAGGAACTCGGTGGTGCCGGCGGCGCCGCGACCAACCCTGAGCAGCTGTTTGCAGCCGGCTATTCGGCTTGCTTCATCGGCGCGCTGAAGTTCGTTGCCGGTCAGACCAAGACTGCCCTGCCCGCCGACGTGGCGATCACCGCCGAAGTAGGCATCGGTCAGATCGAAGGCGGTTTCGGCCTCGACATCGACCTGCGCATCAGCCTGCCTGGCCTCGCGCAAGAGCAGGCACAGAGCCTGGTGGATGCGGCCCACAAGGTGTGCCCGTACTCCAACGCAACCCGCGGCAACGTCGACGTCCGCCTGCACGTCAGCGTCTGATCGTTACAGTTTTCAGCGCCATCAAGTAGGAGGCGGGTTCACACCCGCCGTCCTCTCACACCACCGTACGTACGGTTCCGTATACGGCGGTTCAGGC
>NZ_JBYSWB010000051.1:0-16604 GCF_058986725.1 Pseudomonas sp. GW821-FHT01A09 | reverse complement strand
CCTCCCCCCCCCCCCCCCCCCCCCCCCCCCCCCCCCCCCCCCCCCCCCCCCCCCCCCCCCCCCCCCCCCCTCACCACGGAGTCAACTCAAAAGCTTATATTCAGCCCCGCTCCAACCCCCTGCTGCATTACCCCCGCGCTTCGCTGCCAGCTATACGCCGTCTGCAGCGACCAATCGTCTGCCAACTGGTACCGCAACCCCAGGCTGGCGCGATCCTGGCGGCCGGGTACCTGATAGCCTTGCAAGGTGAAATCCAGCCCTGACAGGTTGTTCTGACTGATCGTCAGGGCCTGCCGCGGGTTCTCGAACTCGCGCTCATGACTGACCTCGCCCTGTAGCGACAGACGCTTGCCCAACGGCAGCGTGCCTTGCAGGCCAACACCCAGGCGCCGGGAGTTTCGTTGCTGTTCAGCGAAGGTCAACGCCGTGGTGCGACCACCTTTCTCCCGATAGCCCTCCACGGTCGTGCGCCCATAGTGGGCGCTGACGAACGGCGACAGATGCCAGGCACTGTCCGGCTGCGCCAGGTCAAAACCCAGGCGCCCGCCAGCGGCAAATGCGGAGCCTTGGGTTTTGCCCTCTTCGGTACGGGTCTGAATGCCCAGCGCGAAGCGTCGCTGGCTGTCGAAGGGCGTCAGTGCGCCGGTCAGCGTCAGGTCGGCCCAGGCATGGTCGCCACGGTATTGGCTGAAGGCACTGAGCAGATAGCTGTCCATGCGATAGCGTGAATCAACGCTCCCGGCTTCCAGTTGCTGATGCTCGAAGCCATTGGCGATGCCCAGGCGCCAGTGCTCGCTCGGGCGATAGCTGGTGCCAAGCAGCAATTGCTGCCCGCGGCCTTTGCCCTGCACCGACGTGCTTTGCGCCTCATGACGGGTTGATTGATCGCTTGCCGCCAGTAACACCTGCCACTCACCGACTGCCTGCCACGGCGTTTGCCATTGGCTGCGCAGTTCGTCCTGATGGTTGCGCAGGCTGCTGTGGGCCATCTCCGGTAGCAAGGTAATTTCCCACGGTGCGGCGAGCAGTGACCAGGCGTAATCGGCGATCAGGCGGTGGCCGGTGGTGGTGGGGTGAGCGCCGTCGTTGAACAACAGTTTGCTTGGGTCAGGGGTGGCGCTGTTGATGCCATAGTGAGGATTTTCATCGCACAGCTGGCCGTTGAAGCAGGTTCCGACAGCCCCATCGCCGGGCACCAGGCCGAACTGCTCCGGGGTTGCGAGTACTTCAGCGAACAGTCCGGGAACATTCAGCGGGATGATCTGCGCATCCATCTTGCCGAGGCCGCCGAGCAATTGGCGGTTGAAGGCATCGGACAGCGGCGTGACGAGATGGCCCAGGCCGGTCGGGTAAGTCGTCGGCGTCATCCCCAGATCCGGCAGCATCCACACCATGATGGTGCGGGCACCGCCCTGCTGCAGGGCCGACACACTGGCCAGCAGGCGATCGGCAGCCGCTTGGGCCTGTGCCTGGCTCAATACCCGTCCCTGGATGAAGTCGTTGCCGCCGGACGAAAGGTAATACAGGGCGTGGGGATCGGCGCGCTGGCCGTTACTCAAATAGCCAGGCCCATCCGGGGTGCCTGTGATGCTTTGCAGAATCTGATCGGTGCGCCAACCGCCAACCGCATGGTTGTTGCCGCCGGCCGGTTGATCGCCGTGCGTCGCAGGGCCGAGGCTGCTCTGCGCAAGGCCCAGTTGACGGCCTAGCAGCATTGGCGCGACAGGGGCGAAAGCCTCACCGGGCAGGTAGGTGGGGCCGGCTCGATTGGTAAAGCGCAGGCGGCTGTGGGGGGGCGCATCCGGATCGGCGAAGTGACCGGCATCACTGAGGCTGTCGCCGAACACATGGAGAGACGAATAAGGCGCCGCAAGGCTGTCGGACGAACAGGCAAGGGCAAGAGCGAGGGTGCAGCTCGTGGCGGACAAGCGAGAGTTGAGCATGGGAAAGGTCCTGTTGTTCTTGTTATGGCATTACTCATCCGTGAAATCAGCGCGGGGCTGTTCCTGTGTTGCGCTCGGAAGGTAGCAAGGGCAGCGGGTAATAAACGATGGGGAAAGATTGCCCTGGCAGCGTCGAAACGGCCCCGCGCAAGGGGCGTATCCCGTATCGACAGGCTCGCTGCCGCCACGCTATACTCGGCGGCAATTGAGCCTCTGATACCGCCCGTTCGGTACCAGGCCCGCCTGACGCTTCATCACAAACCGGTAGCTTCACGTTATGTGCAACGCAACGACCCTCACTCAACAGTGGTGGCGCTTCCAATAGGAAGCGGCATATCGTTGCGCCTTGAAAGCGCACTTGCCGCCGTAACGGGTGAGCAAGGTTCAGATTTCAGCTAACTCCCCCGGCACGGCGGCTCCAACCCTCAGGAGATTGCCCGATGCCAGCGATACACCCTCTTTTCTGCCCACCGCCGGCGCACAGCTCCTGGCGTGAAGCACTCATGTCCGGTTTTTGGATTAATGCAGACGCACGTCGAGTGCCCATGTCGCGCTCGAACGCTCATAACATCAGTAGGTTGGGTGCAACATGCTTTTGATGATCGATAACTACGACTCTTTCACTTACAACGTCGTGCAGTACCTGGGAGAGCTGGGCGCCGAGGTCAAGGTGGTCCGCAACGACGAACTGACGCTGGCCGATATCGAAGCCATGGCGCCTGAGCGTATCGTCGTATCGCCGGGCCCGTGCACGCCGACCGAGGCGGGCATCTCGATCCCGGCCATCCTGCATTTCGCTGGCAAGCTGCCGATCCTTGGCGTGTGCCTGGGCCATCAGTCCATCGGCCAGGCCTACGGCGGTGATGTGGTGCGTGCCCGGCAAGTGATGCACGGCAAGACCAGCCCGGTGTTCCATCGTGACCAGGGCGTGTTCGCCGGCCTCAATAATCCGCTCACCGTGACGCGCTACCACTCGCTGGTGGTCAAGCACGAGACGCTGCCCGATTGCCTGGAAGTGACCGCCTGGACCCAGCACGCCGACGGCAGCGTCGACGAAATCATGGGCCTGCGCCACAAAACCCTCAACGTCGAGGGCGTGCAGTTCCACCCCGAGTCGATCCTCACCGAGCAGGGGCACGAGTTGTTCGCCAACTTTCTCAAGCAGACCGGCGGCGTCCGTCAGGGCTAAGGAATCAACATGGATATCAAAACAGCCTTGAACCGCGTGGTCAGCAACCTTGACCTGACCACCGATGAAATGCGCGACGTGATGCGCGAAATCATGACCGGTCGGTGCACTGACGCGCAGATCGGCGCCTTCCTCATGGGCTTGCGCATGAAGAGCGAGAGCATCGACGAGATCGTCGGCGCGGTATCGGTCATGCGCGAGCTGGCCGGCAAAGTCGAGCTCAAGAGCCTTGCCGGGGTAGTGGACATCGTCGGTACCGGCGGCGATGGCGCCAATATCTTCAACGTCTCCACCGCCTCGGCATTCGTCGTCGCGGCGGCCGGCTGCACCGTGGCCAAGCACGGCAATCGCGCAGTGTCGGGCAAGAGTGGCAGTGCCGACTTGCTCGAAGCGGCCGGGGTCTACCTGAACCTGACACCGATACAAGTGGCGCGCTGCATCGACAGCGTCGGTATCGGCTTCATGTTCGCCCAGGCCCACCACGGCGCCATGAAGCACGCCGCCGGGCCGCGCAAGGAACTTGGCCTGCGCACCATCTTCAACATGCTCGGCCCGCTGACCAACCCTGCGGGCGTGGAGCATCAGGTGGTCGGCGTGTTCAGCGAGGCCCTGTGCCGGCCGCTGGCCGAGGTGCTGTCGCGCCTGGGCAGCAAGCACGTGCTGGTGGTGCATTCCAAGGACGGCATGGACGAGTTCAGCCTGGCCGCCGCCACCCATGTCGCGGAACTCAACAACGGCGTGGTGACCGAATACACCGTGCAGCCTGAAGACCTGGGCATCAAGAGCCAGAGCCTCTATGGTCTGGTGGTGGACAGCCCGGCGCAATCGCTGGAGCTGATTCGCGATGCCCTGGGCAAACGCAAGACCGAGAACGGGCAAAAAGCCGCCGAGATGATCGTACTCAATGCTGGCGCGGCCTTGTATGCTGCCGATCACGCCTCGTCGCTGAAAGAAGGCGTGGCCTTGGCCCATGATGCGTTGCACACCGGCCTGGCCCGGGAAAAACTCGACGAACTGGGCGCCTTTACCGCGGTATTCAAGCAGGAGAACGAAGGATGAGTGTACCGACGGTTCTGGAAAACATTCTGGCGCGCAAGGCCGAAGAAGTTGCCGAGCGTCTGGCTCGGGTGAGCTTCGCCGAAGTCGAGCGCCTGGCCACCCAGGCTGATGCGCCACGGGGTTTCGCCAAGGCGTTGATCGAACAGGCCAAGCGCAAGCAGCCGGCGGTGATTGCCGAAATCAAGAAGGCTTCGCCGAGCAAGGGCGTGATCCGCGAGAACTTCGTGCCGGCGGATATCGCTCGCAGTTATCAAAAGGGCGGGGCGACCTGCCTGTCGGTGCTCACCGATATCGATTACTTCCAGGGCGCGGATGCCTACCTGCAGCAAGCGCGCGCGGCCTGCACATTGCCGGTGATCCGCAAGGACTTCATGATCGACCCCTATCAGGTGGTCGAGGCACGGGCGTTGGGCGCTGACTGCATCTTGCTGATCGTCGCCGCGCTGGATGACGTGAAGATGGCCGAGCTTGCCAGCGTCGCCAAGGGCGTTGGCCTGGATGTGCTGGTAGAAGTGCATGACGGCCACGAGTTGGATCGGGCCCTGAAAGTTCTCGATACGCCACTGCTGGGCATCAACAATCGTAACCTGCACACCTTTGAAGTCAGCCTGGAAAACACCCTGGACCTGCTGCCGCGGATTCCGCGCGATCGTCTGGTGGTGACCGAAAGCGGCATTCTCAACCGTGCCGATGTCGAGTTGATGGAAATCAGCGATGTGTACGCGTTCCTGGTCGGCGAAGCGTTCATGCGTGCAGAGAGCCCTGGGCAGGAGTTGCAGCGCTTGTTCTTTCCTGAACGAACCATCCAGAACAGCGTACCGACACTGGACTGACCCCGTAGCGAGGGGGCTAGGCCCCGAAAAATGCCCCTGCATTGCGGCGCATCAGGTTTACCGAATCGGGGGCAAGCCCCTTCGCTACAGGGTTACGGCATGGACACTGTGCAACGCCTCACTACCGCCGCCGGCCTGCAGGCCGAGCAGGATCTGCTGGCCGCTGTGTGCGCTGGCCACGAGCCCCATGGTCTGCTGTTCTGGCAACCTACCGATCATGCGCTGGTGATGCCGCGGCGCATGAACCGTCTCGAAAATTTCGACAGCGCCTGTACCGAGCTGGCTGCTTCCGGCTGGCCAGTATTGCTGCGCGAAACCGGCGGCGAGCCGGTGCCGCAATCGCCGGCAACGGTCAATGTGGCGCTGGTCTATGCTGCCCCTCGTAGCGAAGGTGACCAGAATCGTCTGGAAATCGCCTATCGGCGCTTGTGCGATCCACTCTGCGCGGTGCTCGAGGCCTATGGCGGTGAAGCATCGCTGGGCGAAATCGAAGGCGCGTTTTGCGACGGGCGCTTCAATGTCAATCTCGAGGGGCGCAAATGGGTGGGCACGGCGCAGCGCTGGCGCCAGGGGCTCGGTGGTACGCGGCCGGTGGTGCTGGTGCACGGGGCCATGCTCATGGATAACGAGCGCGAATCCATGGTCGGCGCCGTCAATCGTTTCAATCGACGCTGCGGCGTGCCGCAGGTCTGCCGGGCCGACAGCCATATCGCCTTGCACGAGCGATTTGCCGCCGAAGAGGTGTTTACAGTATTGAGTGGAGCCTATCGCAGCATTCTCGACGAGATCGCCCGCAAAGGCTAACGGGTGCCGAACACCACCATGGTCTTGCCTTTGACGCTGACCAGATTCTGTTCTTCGAGATCTTTGAGTACCCGCCCGACCATTTCCCGCGAGCAACCGACGATCCGGCCAATCTCCTGGCGGGTGATCTTGATTTGCATGCCGTCGGGGTGAGTCATGGCGTCGGGTTGCTTGCACAGCTCCAGCAGGCAACGGGCGACGCGGCCGGTGACATCGAAAAACGCCAGATCGCCCACTTTACGAGTGGTGTTGCGCAAGCGTTGCGCCATCTGGCTGCCGAGTGCATACAGATAGTCAGGGTTCTCATCGGCCAGCTCACGGAATTTTTCGTAGCTCAACTCCGCCACTTCGCACTCGGTCTTGGCGCGTACCCAGGCGCTGCGTTCGCGTTCGGCTTCGGCCGGTTCGAACAAGCCCAGTTCACCGAAGAAGTCCCCCGGGTTGAGGTAGGCGATGATCATCTCGCGGCCATCGTCATCCTCGATCAGAATGGTCACCGAGCCTCTGACGATAAACGACAGTGTTTGCGACTGCTCACCCGCGCAAATGATATTGCTCTTGGCAGCAAAGCGCCGGCGATGGCAATGAGTCAGCAAATTCTCGATATTCTGGATCTTGACCACGGAAGCGACTGCCATAGGGATATTCCGGATTCGAAAGGGACGCGCCGAATGAGTAGGTACTAAAGTGCCATCAATTTGGCGTCAGCTTATCAGACATGAATATTTGTATCCTCATATTTACCGCTTCGACATGAAGTCTTTCTCGCGGCCAGCGCCATGCAACACAGACAGCGTAAATCGGGGCCTGTGCTAAGCTGGCCGCCATTTTTTTCAACAGTGGAGTCCGGGTGATGAAAGCGCGTATCCAGTGGGCCGGTGAAGCCATGTTTCTGGGCGAATCGGGAAGCGGTCATGTAGTCGTGATGGACGGTCCGCCGGAAAGCGGCGGCCGCAACCTGGGTGTAAGGCCCATGGAGATGCTGCTGATCGGCCTGGGCGGCTGCAGCAACTTCGACGTAGTCAGTATCCTGAGAAAATCCCGTCAGCCGATCGAAAGCTGCGAAGTGTTCCTCGATGCCGAGCGCGCGCCAGTGGACCCAAAGGTGTTCACCAAGATCACCATGCACTTCGTGGTCAAAGGCCGTGGTCTGAAGGAAGCGCAGGTCAAGCGGGCGGTAGAGTTGTCGGCCGAGAAGTACTGCTCGGCTTCGATCATGCTCGGTGCGGCGGGGGTGGAGATTACTCACGATTATGAAATCGTCGAGTTGGGTGAGTAAGGGGGTTCGCCCGGTCGATGAGGGTGTGCTTGAAGGCCCCTTCGCGGGCAGAGCCCGACTCCTACAGCCTGTGGGAGATTATATGGTCTTGCGCAAACCGTGCCGGCCCCTTCGCCAGCAAGCTGTGCTCCCACAGGTGTACGTGTGGGAGCCAGGCTTGCCCGCGATGGGGCCGGCATTGCTAATCCATAATCAGACCCGATAAGTGGTCTTGGTCATCACCTTGGCCAGCAGGCTCATGCCCAGCTTGATCGGCGCCGGGAAGCGCGCACCACCGGCACCCAACGCCGTTTCGGCATGCTCGGCCTCATCGAGGCGCATCTGCTCAAGAATCGCTCGGGATTTTTGATCGGCATCGGGCAGCTCTTGCAGATGCTCGTCCAGGTGCTTGCACACCTGATGCTCAGTGGCGGCGACGAACCCCAGGCTGATCTTGTCGCTGATCAATCCTGCTGCGGCACCGATACCGAACGACATCCCGTAGAACAGCGGATTCAGTACGCTGGGGTGACTCCCCAACTGGCGGATGCGTTGCTCGCACCAAGCCAGGTGATCGACTTCTTCTTCAGCCGAATGCTCCATTGCCTTGCGTACCTGGGGCAGCTTGGCGGTGAGCGCCTGGCCCTGATACAGCGCTTGAGCGCAGACTTCGCCAGTGTGGTTGATGCGCATCAGGCCGGCGATGTGGCGGGACTCGGTCTCGTCCAGGGTCGCGTCTGGCTTGACGATGGCGGGCGATGGCCGCGACGGCTGGCCACTGAAGGGCAGCAAGGTGCGCATGGCGGTATCGGCCTGCAGCAGCAGGCGGTCGATGGGCGAGTATTGGCGTTCGGTAGCCATTGGCTCCTCCGAATAGAAAGGGTCAGCAGATTGCTTTAGCGTGGTCTCGATAGGCGATCAACCCGGTGGCCAGGTCATCTGGCGCTGCCCGAGCACGTGCATATGAATGTGATAGACGGTCTGGCCGCCGAGTTCATTGCAGTTCATCACCACGCGAAAGCCTTCCTCGCAGCCCAGCTCGAGCGCCAGGCGCTGGGCGGTCAGCAGGATATGCCCGGCCAGGCCCTTGTCTTCTTCGGTCAGGTCGTTGAGGGTGCGGATGGCCTTTTTCGGAATCACCAGAAAATGCACTGGGGCTTGCGGTGCAATGTCGTGGAAGGCCAGGACCTGATCGTCCTCATAGATGATCTTGGCCGGGATCTCCCGGTTGATGATCTTGGTGAACAGAGTTTCCACAGCGGTTTCTCCAGGCTGAAAATTCGGCCCGATCCTGTCGGGCGGGCAACTGTGCGAATACTGCAGTGTATCAGCGCGGGCAGTAGGCAGTATTGATGTAGCCACTGATCTTGCGCACCAGCCAGCGAGATGCCCAGCGCACGGAGCGCACCAGCCAGCGATTGCGCTGGCCGGGGATGATGATCGCGCGATTGCGATCCAGCGCGCGAACGGTGTAGAGCGCCACTTCTTCCGGGCTTGGCACACGGCTGGAGCCTGCCAGACGGGGGATATCCCGCAAGGGCGAACGCACTGGGCCGGGACACAGTACCGAGACCTTGACGCCGCTGCGCTTGAGTTCTTCGCGCAGCGCCTCGGATAAATGCAGTACGTAGGCCTTGCTGGCGCTGTAACTGGCCATCCACGGGCCCGGCTGGAACGCGGCCAGGGAAGCGACGTTGAGTATCTGCCCGCCGCCTTGCACCGCCATGGCGTTACCCAGCACATGGCACAGGCGCGTCAGGGCCAGCACGTTGAGTTCGATGAGGTCCTGTTCGACGCCCCAGTCCTGGGCCAGGAAGGGGCCGTAGGAGCGAATGCCGGCGCAGTTGATCAGCAGATCGATGCGTCGGTCGCTTTCTTCGAGCTCCAGCAAAAAGCCCGAGAGTCGCAACGGCTCGCCCAGGTCGCAGGCGCGAAACAGCACCTCGACGCCAAAGCGCTGGGTCAGCTCCAGCGCGATGGCCTCCAGCGGTTCACGCTGGCGAGCTACCAGCAGCAAATGGCGACCGCGACGTGCCAGGGCTTCAGCCAATGCCAGGCCCAGGCCACTGGAAGCGCCGGTGATCAGGGTGTAACGGGTCATGCAGTTCTCCGTGCGGCCCTGTGCGATCGGGGATGGAGCGCACAGGCGTATCAAGATCGACAGTCTACCGTGCTCGACGGCTCGTGCCGATCCTAAGCGAGGCGCCGCGTTGCGCGAGGCTCAGGAGCGCAGCGAAATGAAGTACCAGATCAGCGTGGCAATGGTGAAAATTGCACAAAACGCAGCGAAACCGACGAACAGCTTGACCAGCAAAGGGGCAGGAGCTGGCTGCGGGCCATACCTGTTCTGCCCTCGGGTACCCGGCATGAACAGCAGGAGCAGCCCGATGACGTAGCCCACGACAGGTATCATCGACAATAGAATCAGCCAGCCGGACCAGCCAATGTCCTGCAGGCGTTTTACGCTGATTTTCAGCGTAGCCGCGATATAGCCGACCGAGATGATCAGGGAGGCGAACGGCGAGCCCACGACCAATCCGAGTTTGGGCAGCAAGCTCGTTGCGGCAAAGCCCGCCACTATCGCAATCAACGCCGACCAGGCCGCGAAGTTGACTCTGCCCAGCCGCCCCCTGAGAGAAAAGAACCCGCGAGTGGGCTGGTCCGCAACATACTCATCCTGATCTGACTTGGGCGCCGTCCAAGGCGAATACTCCACATCATCATAAGTCGCACCACCGGCCAAGGTTTCGGCTCGGGCAGGGTCGAACGGCGTGTCGTCTTCCAGCTGAGTCTGAATCCCGGCCTTCTCCAGCATCGGCACGAACTTGTGCGTATCTTCGAGCAGCAAGTGACGCTTGAGCGCCAGCTTGCGGCCTTCGAACAGACGCTCGACCGCTTCTTCGCTGGCCTCGAACAACGTCGCCAGGTTGCGTACCGCGGTGGGTTTGTCGGTACCAGGCAACAGTTGCCCGTCAAAAGTGATCTTGTACTGCGGTACGGCCATTACGACGTCCTTGTTGAGGAAAAGGGATCAGAAGGGTTTGACGACGACCAGGATGACGATCAACAGCAGGAACACCACAGGCACTTCGTTGAACCAGCGATAGAACTTGTGACTGCGGGTGTTTTCACCCCGGGCAAAACGCTTGAGCTGGGCGCCGCACATATGGTGGTAGCCGATCAACAGGAAGACCAGCAACAGCTTGGCGTGCAACCAGCCCTGATGCAGCCAGCCAGGGTTGAGGTAGATGAGCCAGATGCCGAACACCAGCGTGGCGATCATCGAGGGGCCCATGATGCCACGGTAGAGCTTGCGCTCCATGATGATGAAGCGCTCGCGGCTGACGGTGTCTTCGCTCTGCGCGTGATAGACGAACAGGCGCGGCAGGTAGAACAGTGCGGCAAACCAGCAGATGAGACTGACGATGTGCAGGGCTTTGATCCATAAATAGAGCATTTCTAATAAATTCCAGGTTCACGGTGATCCGATAGTAGTGGCAGAGGGGGTAATCCGTCACCAGAACGGTTGTTACTGAAAGATTTGCCTTCTATCATCGGGGGCTTTCCAGTTGGTTCGTTAAGTGAGGGGCGGTTATATGGTCAAGGTCGGTATCGTCGGCGGCACGGGTTACACCGGCGTCGAACTGCTGCGTCTGCTGGCGCAGCATCCACAGGCTGAAGTGGTCGTGATCACCTCGCGATCGGAAGCCGGCCTGCCCGTCGCCGACCTTTACCCCAACCTGCGTGGCCACTACGACGGCCTGGCGTTCACTGTGCCGGACGTGCAGACGCTGGGCGCCTGTGACGTGGTGTTCTTCGCCACCCCCCATGGCGTCGCCCATTCGCTGGCCGGTGAACTGCTCGAGGCCGGCACCAAAGTGATCGACCTGTCGGCTGACTTCCGTCTGCAGGACGCCGACGAATGGTCCAAATGGTATGGCCAGCCCCATGGTGCGCCGGAATTGCTCAAGGAGGCGGTCTACGGCCTGCCGGAGGTCAATCGCGAAGCCATCGGCAAGGCACGCCTGATCGCGGTCCCGGGTTGCTATCCGACCGCGACCCAGCTGGGTTTCCTGCCGTTGCTCGAAGCAGGCCTGGCCGATAACAGCCGTCTGATCGCCGACTGCAAGTCCGGCGTCAGCGGTGCAGGCCGTGGTGCGGCGGTGGGCTCGCTGCTCTGTGAAGCCGGCGAAAGCATGAAGGCCTATTCCGTTAAAGGTCACCGGCATCTGCCCGAGATCACTCAAGGCCTGCGTCGCGCGGCTGGCGGTGAGGTCAACCTGACATTCGTGCCGCACCTGACGCCGATGATCCGCGGTATTCACTCGACGCTGTACGCCACGGTTACCGATCGTTCGGTAGACCTGCAGGCACTGTTCGAAAAACGCTACGCCGACGAGCCGTTCGTCGACGTCATGCCCGCTGGCAGCCACCCGGAAACCCGCAGCGTGCGCGGTGCCAACGTCTGCCGTATCGCCGTGCACCGTCCTCAGGGTGGCGACCTGGTGGTCGTACTGTCGGTCATCGACAACCTCACCAAAGGCGCCTCCGGTCAGGCCGTGCAGTGCCTGAACATTCTGTTCGGCCTGGATGAGCGCCTTGGTCTTTCCCACGCGGGCATGCTGCCGTAACGCAGCCGATGTAGCGAGGGGGCTTGCCCCCGATTATGGTGCTCATCGCCTCTCATCACGCTGCTTAGCACAATTGTTGACCAATTTTGTCGGAGAAGCGGATAATGGCGCCATTACGCATTATGACGGCCTAGTGCCGGGAGAGAGTCAGCATGAGCGTCGAAACCTTTACCCCCACGGCTTTGCAGTTCACCTACGGCGCTGCGAACAAGGTCAAGAATCTGGTCGACGAAGAGGGTAACGAGCGCCTGAAGTTGCGCGTGTTCGTGACCGGCGGTGGCTGTTCGGGCTTCCAATACGGTTTTACCTTCGATGAGGACGTCGCCGACGACGACACCATCGTCGAGCGCGAAGGCGTCAGCCTGGTGGTCGATCCGATGAGCTTCCAGTACCTGGCGGGTGCGGAAGTGGACTACCAGGAGGGTCTTGAAGGTTCGCGTTTCGTGATCAACAACCCGAACGCGTCCACCACCTGCGGTTGCGGTCAGTCGTTTTCGATCTGATTTCATCCAGGGCAATGCAAAACGCCGCGCATCTGCGCGGCGTTTTGCTGTCTGGCGTTTACTTTGATGACGTTCAGGCGGGATAGATCGCGCCCAGAACGCGCAGGCCTTTGGCGCCGGTGACGCTGGGCCGATTGCCTGGAATGCTCTCCAGGCAGCAATGGGCCAGCCAGGCGAAAGCGGTGGCCTCGACCCAATCCGGATCAACGCCCTTGGCTGCGGTGCTGTCGACCACCGTATTGGGCAGCAGCGCCGCGATGCGGCTCATCAGCGCCTTGTTGTGCGCACCGCCACCGCAGACCAGCAGCGCTTCGGTGGTCGGTTGCGCTTTTTTCAGCGAGTCGACGATAGTGCGCGCGGTCAGCTCCAGCAGCGTCGCCTGTACATCCGCTTCTGGGCAGGGCGGCAATGTCGCCAGTTGTTGCTGCAGCCAGGTCAGGTTGAAGACCTCCCGGCCGGTGCTCTTGGGGCCGGTACCGGCGAAGAAACCATCGCTCAGCAGTGTCATCAACAGCAGCGGATTCAACTGACCGCTGGCTGCCCAGGCGCCGTCCATGTCGTAGCTGTCGCCCTTGCAGGCCTGAATCCACGCATCGAGCAGCACATTGCCGGGGCCGCAGTCGAATCCGGCGACGGGCTGGTTGGCTTCGATCAGGCTGAGATTGCTGAAGCCGCCGATATTGAGCACTGCCAGGCGCTGCCCATGGCCGCCGAACAGGGCCTCGTGGAAGGCCGGAACCAAGGGCGCGCCCTGGCCGCCTGCGGCGACATCGCGGCGACGAAAGTCACTGACCACGCTGATGCCGGTGAGCTCGGCCAGCAGCGCCGGATTGCCGATCTGCAAGGTGAAGCCGCGGGCGGGTTCATGGCGGACGGTTTGGCCGTGGCTGCCGATCGCTCTTATCGCCGAGGCGTCGATTTTCTGATCCTGCAGCAGTTGCGCGATACCGTCCGCCGCCAGCCGTACCCACTGGTTTTCCGCCAGCGCGGCACGGGCGATTTCGTCCGGGCCACTGCTGCACAGGGCCAGCAGCGCGCGGCGCAGGTCATCGGGCATCGGCACATAGTGGCTGGCGCGCAGACGCGTGGCCTGCTCCTGCTCGATCAACGCGATGTCCAGGCCATCGAGACTGGTGCCGGACATGAGGCCGATATAAAGCGCCATGGCTTAGCGCTTCGAGGCCAGCATGGTAGCTTTTTCCTGCTCCATGCGGGCCATCAGGGGTTGGCTTTGCTGCATGAAACGGGCTCGCTCGGCCTTGGCGATCGGGTCGGCCATCGGCAGCTTTTGCCCCAGCGGGTCGACATGCACGCCATTGACCTGGAACTCGTAGTGCACGTGAGGGCCGGTGGACAGCCCGGTGGTGCCGATATAGCCGATTACCTGGCCCTGGCGCACGAGGACGCCAGCGCGGATGCCCTTGGCGAAACCTTGCATGTGCCCATACAGGGTGCGGTAGGTCTTGCCGTGCTGGATGATCACCACGTTGCCGTAGCCGCCCTTGCGCCCCGCCATGAAGATCTTGCCGTCGCCGGTGGCCTTGATCGGGGTGCCCCGTGGCGCAGCATAATCGACGCCTTGGTGCGCGCGGATCTTGTTGAGGATCGGGTGCTTGCGCCCGCCCGAGAATCGCGAGCTGATACGCGCGAAGTCCACGGGCGAACGCACGAACGCTTTGCGCATGCTGTCACCTGACGCGGTGTAATAGTTGGTGGTGCCTTGTTTGCTGGTGTAGCGCACGGCGGTGTAGGTCTTGCCGCGGGAAACGAAACGCGCGGACAGGATGTTGCCGGTGCCGATGACATTGCCTTTGAGCACGCGCTGCTCGTAGATGACCTCGAATTCGTCGCCGTGACGGATGTCCTGGGCGAAGTCGATGTCGTAGCCGAAGATGCCGGCAAGGTCAGTGACCTGCTTGTGCGACAGGCCCGCGCGTTGCGCCGCGACCGACAGATTGCTGGTGATGACGCCGTGGGCATAAGCCTCGCGCATGACCGGCTTGTTGGTTTCACGCTCGAAGGCGAAACCCGTGGCGGCGCGGTTCAAGCGGATGGTTTCAAGGTCGCTGAGCTTGCTGTGCAGGCTCTGCAACTGGCCATCGGCGGACAATTCGAACTCCAGCATCTGGCCGTGGCGCAGCTTGCTGAACTGACTGGCCTGCTTGTCGCTGGCCATGACTTCGGCCACGGCGGAGGCGGGGAGCCCGACCTTCTGGAACAGGGTCGAGAGTGTATCGCCCTTGGCCACGACCACTTGTTTGTGCACCGAGCCAGGCGCGGCGGTTGGAGTGGCGGCGGCGGTCTTGGCTTTCGCGCTGGCAGCGGCGTCGTCTGCATCGGCCTGGTCGTCGGCGTCATCGCCGTTGTCGGCGGTATCCTGATCGTCGCCATTCTGGTTGATCTTGGCGAACGGCGAATCGGTGCTGTCTTCGGTGTCGCCGGCATCGGAAGCCGGGCTGTCCTGTTCTTTCCTGAGTTGGTCAGCCGGGGACTCGAGGTCGATGGCCATCGAGGTTTTCTTGGCTTCTACTTCGCTGGAGGGAAATACCAGCAGGGCCAGGCTGAGGAGGGCGGCGATGCCGCTTGCGGCCAATAGATGGCTCTTCGGATAAAGCGGGGGCGCTTTAGGCGGTGTCTCGATCATAGGTAGTTTTGACTTTGAAAAAAGATGAATTGGAAAAGATGAATGACATGATGAAGATGAAATAACTGTATAAAATATAACCAAATCCTCATCGAAGCAAGCGCGCAGACGTTCTGCAACACTTATCAGGTCACATGGCGGGTCGTACCTTGTATTTGATGCGTGATCTTGTATGGTTGAGCCCTTTGAATCTGAGCCCTGTAGGTCACTTTTATGAAGTCGGTTGAAGAGCAGCTGGCGCTGATCAAGCGCGGTGCTGAAGAGTTGTTGGTCGAGTCCGAGCTGGTGGAAAAGCTCAAGCGTGGGCAGCCGCTGCGGATCAAGGCTGGTTTCGACCCGACGGCACCCGATCTGCACCTGGGGCACACGGTGTTGATCAACAAGCTGCGCCAGTTCCAGGAGCTGGGGCATCACGTGATCTTCCTTATAGGGGATTTCACCGGGCTGATTGGCGACCCGAGCGGCAAGAGCGCCACGCGCCCGCCTCTGACTCGCGAGCAAGTGTTGGAGAACGCCGAGACCTACAAGGCGCAAGTGTTCAAGATTCTCGACCCGGCCAAGACCGAGGTGGCGTTCAACTCCACCTGGATGGACAAGCTTTCGCCTGCCGACTTCATCCGCCTGGCTTCGCAGTACACCGTGGCGCGGATGCTAGAGCGTGACGATTTCGACAAGCGCTACAAGGCCAACCAGTCGATCGCCATTCACGAGTTTCTCTATCCGTTGGTGCAAGGTTACGACTCGGTGGCCTTGCGTGCCGACGTCGAGCTCGGCGGTACCGATCAGAAATTCAACCTGTTGATGGGCCGCGAGCTACAGCGCGCCTACGGCCAGGAAGCGCAGAACATCCTGACCATGCCGCTGCTCGAAGGCCTGGACGGGGTGAAGAAGATGTCCAAGTCGCTGAACAACTATGTCGGCATCCAGGAAGCGCCGGGCTCGATGTACAGCAAGCTGGTGTCGATCCCCGATCCGCTGATGTGGCGCTACTTCGAACTGTTGAGCTTTCGCTCGATGGATGAGATCGATCAGTTCAAGACTGACGTCGAAGCGGGCGCGAATCCCCGTGACATCAAGATCAAGCTGGCGGAAGAGATCGTCGCGCGTTTCCATGGCGAGGAAGCGGCAGCCAACGCACATCGCGCTGCGGGTAACCGTATGAAGGAAGGCGAGCTGCCGGAGGATTTGCCGGAAGTCGAACTGACAGCGGCCGAGGCGATGCCGATCGCGGCTATCCTTAATAAGGCTGGTTTGGTGAAAAACGCCGCGGTGGCTCGCGATCTGCTGGCCTCCGGTGGTGTACGTGTAGATGGTGAAGTAGTCGATCGCGGCTTTGTCTTCGCCTTGGGCGCGACCCATGTGTGCCAGGCCGGCAAGAAGGCCTTTGCACGGGTTTCGCTTAAATCCGAATAAAGGGGTTGACGGCGAATTATATCTCTCTATAATTCGCCCCACTTCCGGCGCAGTCGGAACTTGAAACTCCTTGTTAATCAACGAGTTACAAGTTTCAGATAGCGAGGCTGGGCTTCGGTGAAACAAATCGAAAGCGGTCAAAAAGGTGGTTGACAGCAGTTTGAAACGCTGTAGAATTCGCCTCCCGCTAACGAGAGATCGAAGCGAGTCAAGTGGTTGAAGTTGTTCAAGTTTCTAACGAAAACAACTGAAAATAAACGCTTGACAAAATGTGAGGCTGGCGTAGAATGCGCGCCTCGGTTGAGACGAAAGAATCAACCCACCGCT
>NZ_JBYSWB010000050.1:0-17075 GCF_058986725.1 Pseudomonas sp. GW821-FHT01A09 | reverse complement strand
CCCCCCCCCCCCCCCCCCCCCCCCCCCCCCCCCCCCCCCCCCCCCCCCCCCCCCCCCCCCCCCCCCCCACAGGGTTGGAATCTCGACTCAACTCAGCTAGAGCCACCGCAGGTGCATATCAGCGCGCCGGAGGCTTCGATTTGCCCGGTCACAACGGCAACGCCCGATCGGCAATCACCTGTTTCATCACCAGCGTCGAGGTCAGACGCAGTACGTTCGGCAGCTTGGTCAGGTGCTCGTCATACAGCCGCTGAAAAGCCGGCAGATCCTCGGTGACCACCATCAGCAGGAAATCAGGATCGCCAAACAGCCGCTGCGCCTGAGTGATGCTGGGGATACCCGGCAACGCCTGCTCGAAATCCGCAATCGCCTGCTGGTGTCCTTCGCGCATGGTCACGAACACCAGCGACGAGAACCCAAGCCCCAACTTGGGCGCGGACAACTGGGCCCGATAGCCGGTGATGATGCCCTGCTCTTCCAGCGCCCGAACCCGACGATGGCAGGGCGACAGGCTGATCCCGACCCGATCCGCCAACTCGGTGAGCGACTGGCGACCATCGGCCTGCAGCTGCGCAAGAATCTTTCTATCTGTGCGATCCATACCTAAAAACCTTCCCCATTGATGGGTTTAACGGGCTGTAATCGAAAGATAATACCACGTGTATTTCCTTATCCTTCCTTCTCCGCCTTGCGGCATATCCGGCTGACTGATGGGAGAGGATTGGTCATGGATCCAAGTGTGATCGCGGCGTTCTGGGCCGTGTCGTTGCTGTTCGTTATCACCCCTGGCATGGACTGGGCCTACGCGATCTCGGCCGGACTGCGCGGCGATGTGGTAGTGCCCGCAGTGGGCGGAATGCTCTGCGGACATCTGCTGGCGACACTGATCGTCGCCGCAGGCGTGGCCGGTGTGTTGACGCAGATACCCTTCGCCCTGACGGCGCTGACACTGGTGGGCGCGGGCTATCTGTTGTGGTTGGGGATCAACATGCTGCTCAAGCCCTCCGTCCCCGTGCAGGGTGAATGTGCAGCGGCCGGTAGTGGCTCGAGTTGGGCCATCAAGGGGCTGTGCGTCAGCGGTCTGAACCCGAAAGTGATCCTGATGTTCCTGGCCCTGCTGCCACAGTTCACCGATCCTCACGCCGCCTGGCCGGTCCCCACGCAGATTATCGCCCTGGGAGTGCTGCATGCGTGCAGCTGCGCGGTGGTGTACCTGATGGTCGGCTTCGGCGCCCGAGCGGTGCTTGCGTCGCGCCCGGCTGCCGCATTGCTGGTCAGCCGGGTGTCGGGGGCGGCGATGATAGTGATTGCCGTGGCATTGGCGGTGGAGCGCTTGGCGGGGTTGTAGCCGGTCGTTCAAGCAGTGAATGGACAGTCATCCCGAGCGTGCTATTCCATGCTGACGCAGCTTGCGATAGAGGGTATTGCGACTGATCCCCAACCGCGTCGCCACCCGGCCAATGTGCCATTGCTCGGCGGCGATCAGGGTCAGCAGCGTCTGGCGTTCGGACTGCTGCAACGGATCGCCGCCCTGCGCTACCGCCGTCGGTTCACCCGGCAACAACTCCACGACGTCTTGCAGACACACACAACCGTCCCCGGCCAGAGCCACCAAGGTCCGCAGGCAGGTGCGCAATTGCCGGACATTGCCCGGCCATGGATACGCTAAAAGGCGTTCCCTGACGCCCGGCTCCAGGGTTATCCGCGCGCCTGGCGCTTCCTCCCTCAACAACAGATCGAACAATTGGCCCTTGTCCGAACGCTCACGCAGCGGCGGCAACTGCACCGCAAAGCCAGCGATGCGATAGAACAGATCCTCGCGAAAGCGCCCCTCGGCCACGCCGGCCCGCAGGTCCTGGTGGCTGGCGCTGATCAAGCGCACATCCAGCGCCCGCGCCGTGGCGCCACCCAGAGGCACCACCTGGCGCTCTTCCAGCACGCGCAACAGGCGCGTCTGCAACGCCAGCGGCATATCACCGATCTCGTCCAAAAAGAGGATGCCGCCATGGGCCTGCTCCAGCTTGCCGACCATGCCGTCCTTGCGGGCGCCGGTGAAGCTGCCGCCGCGATAGCCGAACAGCTCGCTCTCGATCAGGCTTTCCGGGATGGCCGCGCAGTTGATCGCCACGAACGGCTGAGCGGCCCGCGAACTGGCGCGGTGCAGCGCCGCAGCGAACGCCTCCTTGCCGGTGCCGGTCTCGCCTTGCACAAAGACCGGCACATCCCGTTCCAGCACGCGCAGGGCACGACTGAAGGCGCGTTGCAGGCGCGGGTCTGCGAGGCACACGCGGTGATCGGGGTCACTGGACGGCGGCGGCAGTTGCGGCTTGAGCTTCTGCGGCGCGCGTAATTGCCCGTAGAACAAGCGCCCGTCGTGCAACCGCAGCGGCCAACACACACCGGGCTGCGGACTGGCTCGGCTCGTCAGTTGTTCGAGGGAAGCCTCCAGCAAGCCAGTCAACGATCGCCCGACCAGTTGCTCGCGTTCGAGCCCCAGCAGGTCAAGGGCGGCCTGATTGGCCGAGCAGATGCGCGCACTGTCGTCGAAACTCAGCAGGCCCTCGCCCAGCAGCCCGACGAAGTCGGCCTCAGGATGAAAGCGCAGCAAATAGCGCTGCGGATCGTGGCCGAGGAAGAAACAGCTCTCGATCAGCTTGGCCGACAGGTTGGTCAGCGCCATGGCCTGGAAGCGCTGCTGCAGACTGTGCTCCTCGCGCGCCGACGACAGATTGAGCACCGCCAGCAGGTCACCGCGGGGATCGAAGATCGGGCTGGCCGAACAGGTCAGGCCAGCGTGCTTGCCACGAAAATGCTCGTCGCGGCGGATGGTCACGTTCTGCCGCTCGACCAGACAGGTGCCGACGCCGTTGGTGCCTTCGCAGTCTTCGCTCCACACCGCCCCCAGCCATAGCCCCGAGCGCTGGAATTCGGCCTGTTCGCAGGCACTGAAGACGCTGTCGATGACCACGCCCCGGACATCGGTCAGCAACACCACGTGGCCTTCGCCGCCGAGCTGCTGGTGCAGGCTGCTCATCTGCCAGCGCGCGACTTTGATGATGTGTTCAAGCGGCCCGCGATGATCCTGCAAGCGCGGGTGTTCCACCACGTTGGGCGCACGGCGGCTGGCGGGGTCGAGCTGGTGTTGATCCAGGCAACGGCGCCAGGAGCGCGTGATGGCTGGATCGTTGGCTTGAGCGTGGCTGGCGAGATCGCCGTGCACGGCTTGCAGCACCTGCTGGGCATGGGCGCTGATCAAGGCGGACGTCATTGTTGTTGTTCTCCGCTGCGATGAATACACGTCTGTTGCCAGCTTAGACCAAAGACAGGGACTTGAGGCTGCTTCCAACTCTACCCGGGCGCCTGTAGCGAGGGGGCTTGCCCCCGAATACCTGACCAGGCGCCGCTCGGCCTGAGGGGTCGCGGTGTGCCGAGGATTTTTTCGGGGGCAAGCCCCCTCGCTACCCATGCGCCTGTAGCGAGGGGGCTTGCCCCCGAATCCCTGACCAGGCACCGCTCGGCCTGAGGGGTCGCGGTGTGCCGAGGATATTTTCGGGGGCAAGCCCCCTCGCTACCCGTGCGCCTGTAGCGAGGGGGCTTGCCCCCGAATACCTGACCAGGCACCGCTCGGCCTGAGGGGTCGCGGTGTGCCGAGGATTTTTTCGGGGGCAAGCCCCCTCGCTACAGAGGGATGACACTTTGTCATGCCCCCGTCCCACCGGCGTGACAGTGCGCAGGTTTGTAGCGGAGGCGAAGGCTCTGGACCGAAGGTCTGCCGCAGATGGCCCGGCTCTTGCTCTATTCACCTCGGTACAAAAACAACAAAAACAGGAGACACCCCCATGAACATCGCTGTCGAAACACCTCAACAAACCCCCACCGCCCAGCTCGCGGCCTGGGTCGAACGCCTCGGCGAGCACCTGGCCCAAGGCGACCTGGACGCCACCCTGGGGCTGTTCAGCGAAGACTGTTACTGGCGCGACCTGCTGCTGTTCAGCTGGAACCTGGTAACCCTCGAAGGCAAGCCTGCGATCCGCGACATGCTCGAAGCACGGCTGCAACTGACCCAGCCCGAGCAGTGGCGACTCGAAGGCGAAGCGACCCTGGCCGGTGGCGTGCTCGAAGGCTGGATCAGCCTGCAGACCGACAGTGCGCGCGGCAAAGGCTACGTGCGCCTCAAGGATGGCCTATGCTGGACGCTGCTGACCAGCATGCGCGAGCTCAAGGGTTTCGAAGAACCCAGCGGCCGCCGTCGCCCCATGGGCGCCCATCACGGACATGGCCATGCCGACAAACGCAATTGGCTGGAACGCCGCCGCGATGAGGAAGCCTCCCTCGGCATCACCTCGCAGCCTTATTGCCTGATCGTCGGCGGCGGTCAGGGCGGCCTGGGCCTGGCGGCACGGCTCAAGCGCCTGGGTGTGCCGACGCTGATCGTCGACAAGGCCGAGCGCCCGGGCGACCAGTGGCGCAGCCGCTACAAATCGCTGTGCCTGCACGACCCGGTCTGGTACGACCACATGCCGTACCTGCCCTTCCCCGATCACTGGCCGGTCTTCACCCCCAAGGATCAGGTCGGCGACTGGCTCGAGATGTACACCAAGGTCATGGAGCTCAATTACTGGCCACGCACCGAATGCGTCAGCGCAACGTTCGACGACCAGGCAGGCAACTGGACGGTCGAGGTGCAGCGCGATGGCGAGCGCCTGTTGCTGCAGCCAACCCAGTTGATCCTCGCCACCGGCATGTCCGGCGTCGCCAACGTGCCCGACTATCCTGGCGCCGACACCTTCAACGGCCAGCAGCATCATTCCAGCCGCCATCCCGGTGGCGACGCCTGGCGCGGCAAACGCGCGGTGGTGATCGGCGCCAACAACTCGGCCCATGACATCTGCGCCGATCTGGTCGAGAACGGTGCCGAGGTGACCATGGTGCAGCGCTCCACCACGCATATCGTGCGCTCCGACAGCCTGATGGAGCTGGTGTTCGGCGGGCTGTATTCCGAGGACGCGGTGGAAAGCGGCCTGACCACCGACAAGGCCGACATGCTGTTCGCCTCGATCCCCTACAAGGTCATGCCGAGCTTCCACAAGCCGGTGTTCGAGGCGATCAAGGAGCGCGACAAGGACTTTTACCAGCGCCTGGCAAAGGCCGGTTTCATGCTCGATTTCGGCGACGACGAATCGGGGTTGTTCATGAAGTACGTGCGCCGTGGCTCGGGATATTACATCGACGTCGGCGCCTCGCAGTTGATCGCCGATGGCACCATCAAGCTCAAGAGCGCACCGGGCCTGGGGGTCGAGCATATCGAAGCGGATGCAGTGGTGTTGACCGACGGCACGCGCCTGCCCGCAGACCTGATCGTCTATGCCACCGGCTATGGCTCGATGAACGGCTGGGCGGCGAAGCTGATTTCTCAGGAAGTCGCCGACAAGGTCGGCCGGTGCTGGGGCCTGGGCTCCGGCACCACCAAGGACCCGGGCCCATACGAAGGCGAGTTGCGCAATATGTGGAAGCCCACGCAACAGCAAAACCTGTGGTTCCATGGAGGCAATCTGCATCAGTCGCGGCATTATTCGCTGTATCTGGCGCTGCAGTTGAAGGCGCGGTTCGAGGGGCTTCAACCGCAGGTGTATGGGCTCGCGGCCAGTCACCACAAGGGCTGAAGTTGCGTCACTGTAGCGAGGGGGCTCGCCCCCGAAAGGTCCATCAGCCGCACTGTCATGGCTGACACACCGCAATCGGGGCGTCGCCCCCTCGCTGCAGGAATCGACGCGCTGGTCAAGCTACCATCACTCCCGCGGCGCGCTGACATCCGTCTGGCCACTGCCCAACAACGCCCCGCGCACGAAACCACTGGCCAACTGGCGCTGCAGAAACGCCGCAACATAAGCGCTGGCCAAGGCATTGGCCCGTGGTACCGCCATGGCCTGGCGAATTTCGGTGAACGCCCCCGGCAGCACCCGGTAGCGCGGATCTTTCGATGCCACCTGCTCCAGCGGTTGGCGCACTCCGGCAGCGGCGTCCAGCTGCTGCGCGATGAACAGATCCACCGCCGCCGACGACGTCGCAGCGCGCTCCAGCGTGGCGTGCTGCAGGCTGCGCGACAGAAACAGGTCATAGGCCGCGCCCTTGCCCACCGCCAGGCGCAAGCCGGCCTGATCGAGGTCGGCGACGTGCCGATAAGGCGAACCCTGGCTGACCAGATACGTCCCCTCGATGATCACGTACGGCTTGCTGAAGGCGATCTGCTCTTCACGCACCGGTTCGATCGCCAGAAAGGCCAGGTCCCAGCAGCGCTCCTCCAACGCGGCGAACACCTTGCCGGCGGCATCGAAGGTGATCATCTGCAGACCCACCCCCAGCTCGGCGGCCAGGGCCTTGGCAAGCGCGACCGAAACACCTTGCAGGCCACCGTCGACGCCAGGTTGCGCCAACACCGGATTGCCCAGGTTGATGGCTGTACGCAGTACGCCGCCGGGTGCCAGTTGCTCCAGTGCTGCTGGGGAAATGGAATTCATGGTGTGCTCCGAATGGGATTGCGCGACAGCGCCCGGCCGCCTCGATCAAAGGTGCCGGGCGCGCGTGAGACTCAGTGGGCCTGCTTGACGGCCCCGAGGCTGCGATCAGTTTTTTCCTTGTTGGTCACCCGCATCAGCATCGTCATCACGAAGCCTATCAGCAACAAGCCGCTGAGAAACAGCAGGCCATTGGCGGCGCTCTGATTGGTGCCCTTGACCATGCCGATCATCGACGGCCCGACGAAACCGCCGAGGTTACCGATGGAATTGATCACCGCGATCGACACCGCCGCCGTGGCCCGATCGAGGAACAGCGTCGGCAGCGCCCAGAAGGGTGACTTGAAGCTGTACAGGCCCGATAGCGCCAGGCAGATCATCGCCATGGCCACGAAGGGGTTGTCCAGCAATCCGGCGCCGATCAGCCCTGCTGCGGAAAAAAGCAGTGGAATGGCCGAGTGCAGTTTGCGCTCGTTGCGTTTGTCGGAGCTGCGCGACCAGAGGATCATCGCGATGGTCGCGACGATATACGGGAGCATGGCGATCAGGCCGATCTGGGTATGGGTCAAGCTCTCGGAGAAGCTCTTGATAATCTGCGGCATCCAGTAGCCGACGCCCAGGCTGCCGCATTGGTAGACGAAGTAGATGAACGACAGGTACAGCACCTTGGGGTTGGTCATGGTCTTGAGCACGCCCAGGCTCTTGACGTTCTTGCGGCTCCGGCGATCACGCTCCAGCTCCGCCAGCAGCCAGTCCTTCTCCTCGGGTTTGAGCCACTTGGCCTGCTCCGGCTTGTCGGTCAGGAAAAAGAAACAGGCGACGCCCAGCAACACCGCGGGAGCGCCCTCGAGGAACAGCATCCAGCGCCAGCCGCTCCAGTTCAGCCAGTTGATGTTGTCCATGATCCAGGTGCTCAGCGGCGCACCGATGATGTAGCTGACCGGGATCGCCGCCGTGAACAACGCCACGGTGGTGGCAAGCTCCTTGGCGCGGAACCAGTACGTCAGGTAAACGATGATCCCCGGAAAGAATCCGGCTTCGGCGACACCGAGAAAAAAGCGCAGCACGTAGAGCTGATTGGCGGTGTGGGCAAAGGCGGTACAGGCGGCGATCACCCCCCAGGTCACCAGGATGCGCGCGATCCACACCCGGGCGCCGAACTTGTTGAGCAGGACGTTGCTGGGTACTTCGAAGAGGAAGTAGCCGATAAAGAAAATACCGGAAATGAACCCGAACGCTTCGCTGCTCAGCGCCAGTTCCTTGTTCATCTGCAACGCCGCATAGCCGATATTGGCGCGGTCCAGATAGGAGACGATGTACAGCAGAAAAACGAAGGGGATGATGCGCAAGGTGATCTTGCGCACGATGGCAGCTTCGTCGACGACGTCATTGTTGTTCATGGCAAACCTCACGATCGGCAGACAATGCCTGCTTCTGTTGTTTTTGTGAATCCGCTGCTGATCAGGTCGAAAAAATCATGCACACCGGGCTGCCGGTCGATACCGAAAAGCCGGTCTTGCTCAAACTGCCCTTCCTGGGGTCCACCGCCATGGAGATGATGGTGTCGCTGTCCTCGTTGAGGGCGAATAGAAATCGCCCGTTGGGGGTCAGGGTGAAGAAGCGCGGGGTCTTGCCGTCGGTGGGCATGAACTCCACCGGGCTCAACAAGCCGGTGCCTTCATCGATGACGAACACCGCCACGCTGTCGTAGCCGCGGTTGGAGGCGTAAAGAAAACGCCCGCTGCGGTCGATCTCGATCTCCGACGCCCGGCTGTTGCCGGTAAAGGTGGCCGGCAACGATGGCAGCACCTGCTGCGGCTTGAGCGCGCCGGTTTTGCTCTCGAAGCGGTACGCGGCGACGGTCGAGTCCAGCTCGTTGACCACGTAGGCAAACGCCGAGTTGGGGTGCAGGGCGATATGCCGTGGGCCGGCGCCTTCGCGGGTGGTGACGAAAGGCGGATCGGCGGGGAACAGCTTGCCGTTGTCGAAACGCAGGCTGAAGATCCGATCCAGGCCCTTGTCCGGCACCAGCACGTAGTTGCCCGAATGATCGAACGGGTTGAAATGTGGTTTGGAAAACGGCTGCTCGACACGGTGCGGCCCCAACGGCCCTTCAAGCTTGAGCAATTGGTTGAGGCTGCCCAGCGAGCCATCTGCGGCAACATTGAGCACCGCCAGCGAGCCGCCGATGTGGTTGGACACCACCAGAAAGCGTTCGCTGGGGTCGAGGGCCAGGTGCACCGGGTTCTTGCCTTCGGTGCTCTGCCGATTGATGAACGTCAGCATGCCGCTGGCCTTGTCGACGCTGAAGGCACTGACGTCGCTCTGGTCACCGTGCACGGTGTACAGCCGGTCGCCGGCCTTGTTGAGCGCCAGAAAGGATGGATTGACCAGGTCCTTGACCACTTGCACGAGCTCGAGGGTCCCTTTGCTTTGATCGACCTTGTAGACCGTGATGCCATCACCGCGGGCATTTCGTTCGCGGGTGGTGCGTGACCCGACATAGGCGTACATAGGGGTTCTCCCGCTGACAGAGGATATTTTCGTGGAGGGATCGGCGGCCATTGCCAGACTGCCTGGTAGCAGCGCACCGAGAATGGAGGCGCCGGCCACCGCGCTCATTTGCTTGAGCAGCAGGCGGCGGCCGGCGTCGGCGCAGGGGTCGAGCTGTACGGCAGGCGGCTGCAGGCCCGCGCCTTTATCGTCGCTTGTCATTGGGCGTTTCCTTGTTATTGTTGAACGCACGTGTAAAGCCGTAACGGCCTGGCCCTCAGCGCGCCAGGCGCGATATCAGTGGGCGCTGCGCTTGACCACCTTGCGGATCACGTAGGGCAGCACCCCGCCGTGGATCAGGTAGCGGATCTCCTGCAGCGAATCGATACGCACATTGAGCGCCACTGGCTGGCGTTCACCCTCGGCGCGGGTCATGAGCAGGGTGATGGGGTTGTCGCCCACCTGCAGCTCATCGAGGCCGATAAAGTCAAAGGTCTCATCGCCCAGCAGCGCCAGATCCGCGACTTTCATGCCATCCTTGAACTGCAACGGAATGACACCCATACCGATCAGGTTGCTGCGGTGGATGCGCTCGATGCTCTGCGCGACCACCGCCTTGACCCCCAGCAACGCCTGCGCCTTGGCCGCCCAGTCGCGGCTGGAGCCGGCGCCGTAGTTGATACCGGCGAACACCACCATGGGAATCTGCTGCGCAGCGTAGCTTTTGGCCGCCTCGTATAACGGCAGGCAGGCGCTGTGATCGGCGCTCCAGGCCCAGGCGCCGACGCCCGGCTGCTCGGCCAGCAGCAAGTTTTTCACCGCCTTGTTGGTAAAGGCTCCGCGCACCATGACCTCATGGTTGCTGCGCCGAGTGGAGTACTGGTTGAGGTCCTGCGGGTCTTCACCCCGCGCCAGTAGCCACTGGCCGGCCAGACTGTCGGCGGGGATCGAATACGCTGGCGAGATGTGGTCGGTGGTGACGTTGTCGCCCAGCACCAGAAGGACGCGCGCAGCGCTGATCGCCAGGCTGGTTTTTGCCTCGGCAGCGATGTCGGCGAGGTACTGCGGCCGGCGCAGGTAGGTCGAATCCGGGCTCCAGGGGAACTGCACGCTGCCCTCGGCCGACAGCGACTGCCAGTGGTGCGTACCCTCCCATACCTTGGCCAGCCGCTGCTGGAAGAACTCGGGCTTGACCGCCTGCAGTGCCTGCACCGCCACCTCGGCGTCGGTGGGCATCAGGTCGCGCAGGTACACCGGCCGCCCCGCGCTATCCTGCGCCAGGGCCTGGGTTTGCAGATCGATAGTGATGGTGCCTGCAATGGCATAGGCCACACACAGCGCGGGCGACGCCAGGTATCCGGCAGGCACTTTTGGATTGACCCGCCCTTCGAAATTGCGATTGCCCGAAAGCACTACCACGCCCTTGAGGCCTTGATCGGCAAACACTTCGACGTGCGCCTCGAGCTGCCCGGAGTTGCCGATGCAGGTCATGCAGCCGAAACCCGCCAGGTCGAAGCCCAGTGAGGCGAAATCCTCCAGCAATCCAGCCTCGGCCAGGTAGTCGGCGACCACCCGCGAACCAGGCGACAGCGAGGTCTTGACCCAAGGCTTGCGTTGCAGACCGAGCTGCCGGGCCTTGCGAGCCAGCAGGCCGGCCTGGATCATCTGCGCCGGGTTGGCGGTGTTGGTGCAACTGGTAATGGCGGCCATCACCACCGCGCCGTGGGTAATGGGTTGGCCGAACGAGGGCTCGAAAAACTGCTGCTCAATTGGGCCGGCGATCAGCTTGCCGCCGCCCATGACCTCCTGCTCGAAGGACGCTGCGGCGTCGGCCAACTTGTGCCGTTGGTGCGGCTGATGGGGTCCGGCTACGCTGGGTTCGATGCTGGCGAGGTCGAGCTCGATCAACTCGTCGAACTGCGGCTCGGCCAGTTCGTCGCGGCGCCATAGCGACTGTGCATTCAGGTAACGGATCACCTTTTCGCGCAAGGCCTGAGGCCGGCCGGAGAGTTCCAGATACGCCAGGGTGCCATCATCGAACGGGAAGAACACCACCGTGGCGCCATATTCCGGCGCCATGTTGGACACCGTGCCACGTGCTGCCCAGCTTAGAGTCGACAGCCCCGGCCCGGTAAACTCGACGAACTTGCCCACCACCGAGCGCTGGCGCAGGATCTCGGCGACATGCAGGGACAGGTCCGTGGCGGTGACGCCAGGGCGCATGACGTTGCTGACGCGAATACCGACCACCTGCGGGAAACTGATCGGTACCGGCTCGCCGACCATGGCCGCCTGCCCTTCCAGACCGCCCACCCCCCAGCCCAGCACGCCGATGGCGTTGATCATCGGGGTGTGACTGTCGGTGGCGACCATATCGTCGGGATGCAGCAGGCGCCGGCCATCGGCCATGGGCGTTTCCCACACCACTTGCGCCAGGGCTTCCATGTTCATCTGATGGATGATGCCGGTGCCGGGCGGGATCACACCGAAGTTGTCGAGGCTCTTCTGCGCCCATTTGATGAAGCGATAGCGCTCGCTGTTGCGACGAAAATCGATGTCCAGGTTCTGCTCGACTGCATCGGCCTCGGCATAGCGCTCGACGATCACCGAGTGGTCGATGGTCAGCACCGCAGGAATCAGCGGGTTCATGGATGACGGATCGCCCCCCAGCTCCGCCACTACATCGCGCATGCCGGCAAAATCGGCCAGGGCCGGAAGGCAGGTGGTGTCGTGGAACATCAGGCGGTTGGGCTGGAACGGTACCTCGCAATCCGGTCCCTGGCCGATGGCGCGGGCCAGTACCGAAGGCAGGGCTTCAGGGGAGCACCGCGCGACGTTTTCCAGAAGGATGCGAATGGCATACGGCAGCTTCGCCAGCTGGGCGTGGTCGAGCATCTTGTGCAAGTCCACATAGGCGAAATCTTCACCCTCGATCACCAGGGTGTTGAGCAGGTCGGTGGCTATCTCGGTCATGCAGGCATCGCTCGTTTTTATAGTATTCGCGGTCCAGACCTGATGAGCGCCTTCGACCGCTGGTGGATGAATACTAAGTTGGCCGCGCGCGGGTGAAAATTGCCGGTTTACCAAGGCAGCCTTCGTGGATCGAGAAGGCTCAGGGCGTTTGTTCCTTGAGCGTGTCGATCAGGGTCTTGAGGGTCGGCGAGGCGAATTCGTATTTGCGAAATGCCAGCAGCAAGGTGCGTTGCGCCCAGCTTTCCTGCAAAGTCAGGGCCTTCAGGCGATGGCTGCGCAGGTAGGGCTGGACCACGCTGCGCGGCAGTACCGCCAGCCCCAGCCCGGTGGAAACCATGCGGCACATGCAGTCGAAGCTGCTGATGCGGATGCGCAGCTTGAGGGCCTTGCCAAGCTTGTCGGCCTCGCCGGTCAACAGGGTGTGCACCGAGCTTTCCAGATGGGGCCCGATGAATTCGTGCTCCAGCACGTCCTGAAAGCGCACGGCCCTGGCAGCGCTGAGCGGGTGCCCCTGAGGTACCACGAGCGTCAACTCGTCGTGACGATAGGGCACGGTCTCCAGGCCCAGGGCGGGCGTCTGGTCGGCGATGATGCCCAGATCGGCCCGGCCGTCGGCCACGGCGCGAATCACCGCCGAGCCGACCCGCTCTTCAATATCGAACTTGATCTGCGGATAGGTCTGCACGAAGCGGGCGATGTCGTCCGGCAAGAACTGCGAGAGCGCCGAGGTGATGGCGTGAATGCGCACGTGGCCCTTGACCCCGGAGGCGTAATCGCCGAGCTCGTCATCCAACGCATTGAGGGTCTGCCGGAGCTGGCGGGCATAGAACAGCATCGACTGCCCTGCCGGCGTCAGGTCCACGCCGCGGGCGTTGCGGATCAGCAGCGCCGAGCCGGCATGGGCTTCGAGTTCGGCGATGCGCTTGCTGATGGCCGACAGCGCCAGATGCTTGATTCGGGCGACGCGGGTGAGGTTACGCTCCTCGGCCACGGCGATGAAAATGTCCAGGCTGGTCAGGTCGTAACGCATGGGCTGCCTCTCATCAAGTGGTTCACTGCTCTAGTCATCCTGCCCACCCAGCAATTCGATAAAGCGCAGCACATTGGCCCGCTGGCGCTTCTGCGCCGGGACGAACGCGCAATAGGCATGCCCCAGCGGCAACGAGGTCGACGACAGCGCCAGCAGCCGCCCTGCTTCGAGATCCGCCCGGGCCAGCAGCTTCTGCCCCAGGGCAATGCCGCAGCCCAGCCGCGCCAAAGTGATCGACAGACTCGACAACCCGGAGCGCCGTCCCTGTGCCGGGTCCGGCGCAGGCTGGCCGACCTCCTGGGCATACCACTGGCTCCAGGTGGGATGGGACGCATAGTTGGGCCCCCATTGCGTATGGATGAACAGGCTTTCGTGCACCTTGGACAGGTCCAACTCGGGGTTGCCATGGCGATCCCAGAGCTGCGGCGCGCAGAGCGGCACCACCTGATCATGGAACAGCGCGATGGCCTGCAGCGACGGGTAGTGATAATCGCCGTAGCTGATGCGGATATCGACGTCATGCCGGGCCAGGTCGACCGGATCATCCTCTACCCGCACGTCTATCGACAACTGCGGATAGATCTCCAGCAGGCTCGCCAGCTTCGGCGCCAGCCAACCTTCGGCCAGGGAGAACGGCACGCTGACGATCAGCCGGGTACGTATTTCGCCTTCGAGGATGCGCGTGGTCATGGTCGCGATCTCATCCAGCGCGCGGGAGGTCTGCGGATAGATCGCCAGCCCGGCGTCGGTCAGCGCCAGGCGATTGCCGTTACGCATAAACAACTTCTTGCCGAAATACGCTTCGAGATGGCGCACCTGCTGGCTGACCGCAGCCGCCGACACGCCCAGCTCTCGCCCGGCCATGGCGAAGCTGCCCAGGCGCGCAGCCACTTCAAAAGTGCGCACGGCATTGAGGGGTGGTAGTCGTTTCATGCCAGGCTTCCTTAAGTTTTACTGTAGGGAGGCTAACAATTTGTAGCGTTGATGCGAAGTTTTTTGCGGGTTAGCTTGCAGGCTCAGTCACTTGAACTTCACCGGAGCCGACGCCATGAACAACGTCATCGATCTGCAACGTTACCCCCTGGACCGGGAGGGGAGCGCCGAATGGACCGCCTTGGTCCAGCGCGCGCGCGAAGAACTGCAGCGCGACGGCATGTTCAGCCTCGAAGGCTTCGTGCGCACCGAGCAGGTGCAACAGGCGGCAGCGCAGATCAGGCCGACCATGGACGCGCAATCCCACACCCACAAGCGCTCGCACAACATCTACTTCAAGCCGCAGATCGCCGAGCTGCCGGCCGACCACCCGGCCCTGCGCAGCGTCGAAACCGTCAGCCACACGCTGTGCGCCGATCAGTTGCAGGACACCTTGGTCACGGCCGTGTACGAGTACCCGGGCCTGGTGAGTTTTCTCGCGGCGGTCATGGACAAACCCGCGCTGCACGTCATGACCGACCCCCTGGCCCGGGTCAACGTGATGAGCTATCGCCAGGGCGAGACCTTGAACTGGCACTTCGATCGCTCCGAGTTCACCACCACCTTGCTGCTGCAAGCGCCCGAACAGGGCGGAGAATTCGAATACCGCAGCGACCTGCGCAGTGACGACGACCCGAACTACGAGGGCGTCGCCCGGCTGCTCGAAGGCGCTGACCCGAAGGTGCGGTCCCTGCAACTGCAAGCCGGCACCCTCAATGTGTTCCGCGGCAAGAACACCGCCCACCGCGTCACCCCCGTGCGCGGCCAGCGAGAACGCATGGTGGCGGTGTTCTCCTACTACGAAAGACCCGGGGTGATGTTCAGTGCCGAGGAGCAGATCGGCTTCTACGGTCGGGCGTCCTGAGCCCGCAGATAGCGCTTGAACCACAATAACAACGATTTCCCGCCTCACCTTTGCTCGCCCCTGCCACCTTTAGCCAATCGTTGGGGAATTCCATGGTTCACAGTCATCGCATCATCCGCAAGATCCTCGCCTGCTGCGCCTTGTGCGCCAGCCTGATGTGCTCGGCCCCAGGCTTCGCCAAGGACTGGACCACAGTGCGCGTCGCCACCGAAGGCGCCTATGAACCCTGGAACACCACCCTGCCCAACGGCGAAATCTCCGGCTTCGAACCAGAGTTGCTCAAGGACCTGTGCGGTCGGCTCAAGCTCGATTGCCAACTGCAGGCCCAGGACTGGGACGGCATGATCGCCGCGCTCAACGCCGGCAAGTTCGACGTGCTGATGGACGCCATCGTGATCACCCCGGAGCGCTCCCAGGTGGTCGCCTTCACCCAGCCTTACGCCAATACCCAAGGGGTGTTCGCCAGCGCCGATCCCACGCTCATCGCCGCCCTGCCCAGCACCGAAGTGCTCAAGCTCAGCGGTGATGCCACCGCCGACAAGGCGGTGATCGACACGCTCAAGAAACTGGTCAAGGGCAAGGTGCTGGGCATCCAGTCGGGCACTGCCTACACCGAGTTCGTGGAGAAGAACTTCAAGGACATCGCCACCATTCGTGAATACAAGAAGTCCGGCGAACACATGATGGATCTCAGCGCCGGGCGCATCGACCTGGCGTTCGACGACGTGACGTTTTTCGCATCGGCGCTGGAAAATCCGGACAACAAGGCCGTGCACATGGTCGGGCCGAAGATCGGCGGGCAGATCTGGGGCCCGGGCGAGGCGCTGGCGTTGCGCAAGAGCGATGACGACCTGCGCGAGAAATTCAATCAGGCGCTGACTGCGGCGCTGGCGGATGGCACGGTGCAGCGGCTGTCGCAGAAGTGGTTCAAGGCGGACATCCGCCCCTGATGCAGTGACGCATGGCGACTCGGCCGGCTCAGCGAATATCGGCGCCGCAACCATTCAGGTCGCGGTGCCACGCCGATCATCCGATCACCAGCTTGAGCCCCCACAACACCGCCATCCCCACGGCCAGCGTCAGCACCGTGCTGCGAGTTCGCCAGGCAACCCAGGCAGCGACGATGGCAGCCGGTATCTGCGGGTTTTCCAGCACGAAAGCACCCTGCCCGTTCGGATACACCACGGCCGGCAATACCAACGCCGCCAGCACGCTCGCCGGCACATAGGCCAGGGCCCGCTGCAGCCACGGCGGGATGCGCAGGCGCCCGTACAAACCGATGAACGACAGGCGCAGAGCGAAAGTGCCCAAGCCCACGGCGATGAAAATGCCCCACAGGGCCAGATCACTGGTCATGGGCGCTCCCCGGGGTTAGCGCCGTTACGCCAACTTTCGATCGCCAGTCCGGCCGCCACGCCGCCGATGGATGCGGCGATCAGCCCGAGGTTGTAGGGCAAGCCGGCCGCCCCCACGGCGATCACGCCGCCGACCAGCGCCGCGCCCAGAGTCGCCACAGTGCGAATGGCGGGGATCAACAACGCGAGAAACGACAGCGGAATCGCGAAGCTCAGCGACCAGCTTTCAGGAACGCCGGTGCCCAGGCACACCCCGGCCAGCACCGACAGCTGCCAGCACAGCCACATCGCCAACGCCGCGCCAGCGTAATAGTGGTGGGCGAAGCGCCCCATCTCGCCCGACGAATAACGCAGCGTGCATAACGCGTAGGACTGGTCGGACAGCAGGTAGGTCAAGGGCCACAGCCTGCGCCGCGGCATGCGATGCATATAGGGCGCGAGCGAGGCGCTGTACATGACGAAACGCAGGTTGATCACCAGTGCCGTGATCACTACCGCCGTCGGTAGCACGCCGGTGTCGAGCAACTGCAGGGCGACCATTTGCGCGGAGCCGGAATAGAACAGCAAGGTCATGCCCATGGCGGCGAGGGGCGACAGGCCGAGCTTGATGGCCATGATCCCGGTTACAAGGCCGAAGGGGATGACACCAGGGGTCAAGGGGATGAGCGCGCGGACGCCTTGGAGGAATGCATCGCGGCCTGATCGGTAACTCATAGGTCTCCCGTTGTTATTGTTCGGTGCTTCTGGTGCTCTGCAGTCTAGACAGATTTGTCTTTGGATAGAACGTGGGGTCGGTTGAGATCGGGGTGGTTCTGCTTTCGAGCCGGCCTTGGGGTCGCCGCCCCCACCATTGGCCCCTCGCTGGGGCGAGG
>NZ_JBYSWB010000049.1:0-17773 GCF_058986725.1 Pseudomonas sp. GW821-FHT01A09 | reverse complement strand
CGAGCGTGGAAGTCGACGGTCAATGGCCGTGGCCCATGGTGGAACTCGGGAGCGCCGCATATGAATCAGGCGTTGCCGAAGAAGCTGTGGGACAGGCTTGGACTGGTCTCGATACTGGATACGATAAACCGGCTTAGCCGCATGGCCTGAACCGCCGTACACGGAACCGTACGTACGGTGGTGTGAGAGGACGGCGGGTGTGAACCCGCCTCCTACTTGATCCTGCCGCACAGGCCGCTGTTCAATCTCAGGGCCGGTAGAGATGCGCGTGGCCCGCTCGGTACAATGCGGACTCGCTGAACAGGTCGTTGCCCAGCACCTGGCCGACCAAGATCAACGCCGTGCGCTTGAAGCCTTTGCTCGCGACTTTCGTCTCGATGTCCGCCAGTGTGCCCAGCACCCAATCCTGATCCGGCCAACTGGCACGGTGAACCACCGCGATGGGGCAGTCGGCGCCATAGTGAGGACGCAGCTCTTCGATGATCTTCGCCAGGTGCTGCACGCCCAGATGGATGGCCATGGTCGAGCGGTGCGCGGCCAGACTCGCCAGCTCTTCACCCAGGGGCATGGGCGATTTGTCGGCATAGCGGGTGAGAATCAGCGTCTGGGAAATATTCGGCAGGGTCAGCTCGGCGCCCAGCAAGGCCGCGCAGGCCGCAGTGGCAGTCACTCCGGGGATGATCTGGTAGGCGATGCCCAGCGCGCGCAGCTGGCGGATCTGCTCGCCGATGGCGCCATACAGGCTCGGATCGCCGGAATGCACGCGGGCGACGTCCAGGCCATTGGCATCGGCGTCGCGCATCGCTTCGACGATCTGCTCCAGGTGCATCTCGGCGCTGTTGAGCACACGATGGGCGCTATGGCCTTCCAATACCGCCGCGGGTACCAAGGAGCCCGCGTAGATGATCACCGGGCACTGGCGAATCAGGCGCTGGCCCTTGACGGTGATGAGGTCTGGATCGCCGGGACCGGCGCCGATGAAAAAAACGGACATGAGAGGCTCGAAGTTGAAAAGGATTCATGTGTGGAAGGGTCACCCCGGCATGATACCTGCTATCGAGCGCTCACTCCCACCAGTGCCAAGGTCGCATCAGCGGTCTTTTGGCGGCTCACGCGCAACTGTGGGTACGCATCTCCGAGCTCTTCGGCCAGCGCCAGAGCGCAGCTTTCGGCCACGCCATGGCAGCCGGTGTGGGCAAAGGAGGTTTCCGATCGGTGGCTCAGCTGTGAGTCATGAACCAGCAGTTCAGTGGCGGTGTAGGTGTAGAAGGGTACGCATAATTGCGCCGCCAACTGCACCAGTCCGGGTTCGTCGGCCTTGCGGTCAAGGCTGGCGATGCCGACCAAGTGGCTGCGATCCAGACCATTGGCGCGAAGGGTTCGATCGAGCAGGGCGTTCAGCACTTCGACCGAGCAGCCCGCGCGGCACCCGAAACCGGCCACTAGCCGGCTCATCGAGCGACCGCTTTGCGGCCAAACAGCCACGCGCCGATCAGGTCCTGTGCCAACAGTCCAGAGAAGCCCAGGGGTCGTGCAGTACGCTTGATCATCCGGGGCGACCTCAAGGGCACGGGGCGGCAGGGCTGGAGGTGGTGTTGCTGATGGACATGGCGGTTCCCTCTGGACTTCAGGGTGGGGGCCGACGTGAACGCCGGTCAAGGGCACCCGAAACGGCTGCACAGCAGACCATGGTGGCTGCTGCGGGTCAATCTCATCGTGCCGGTTCGCGCAGTGTGCAATGGCAGGGAAACCTCGCACCTTCGATTGACCTCGTTCCTCACACTCCGTACCCTTGCTGCACTGAGGTTCCGCCCCTTGCGAGGGTGCGGCTAAGAAGGGAACGCGGTCCAATGCCGCGGCTGCCCCCGCAACTGTAAGCGATGCCCGGTTCGACACTGCCACTGCGCCACGCGCGGGAAGGCGTCGAGCCACTCCAGCCTGGCCCGTTCGCCAGTCGTTGGCACATCGCAAGCCAGGAGACCTGCCTCGAACCGTTTCTCTTAACAACCGGGCGGGGTGATCCGGTGGCGAACGCACCGTGGGCTCAGCGCACCGCGGCCCTCGTCCCGTATGCCCGCCACTCCTGCCAAGGGCATCCGATGAAAACACTGGCCAAACTTCCCGTCACCATCGTCACCGGCTTCCTCGGCTCGGGCAAGACCACCTTGCTGCGGCACATGCTCGACCACGCCCAGGGCCGGCGCATTGCGGTGATCGTCAATGAATTCGGCGAGCTGGGCATCGACGGCGACATCCTCAAGCAGTGCAGCATCGGCTGCAGCGAAGAAGAAGCCAGCGGCCGTGTCTACGAACTGGCCAACGGCTGCCTGTGCTGCACCGTCCAGGAAGAATTCTTCCCGGTGATGCGTGAGCTGGTGGCGCGCCGCGGCGACCTCGACCATATCCTCATCGAAACCAGCGGCCTGGCCTTGCCCAAGCCGTTGGTGCAAGCCTTCCAGTGGCCGGAAATCCGCAACGCCTGCACCGTCGATGCGGTGATCACCGTGGTTGACAGCCCGGCCGTCGCCGCTGGCACCTTCGCGGCCTATCCGGATCAGGTCGACGCCCAGCGCAAACTCGATCCCAACCTGAATCACGAGTCGCCGCTGCACGAACTGTTCGCCGACCAACTGGCCAGTGCCGATCTGGTGATCCTCAACAAGGCCGATCTGATCGATCCGCAGGCGCTGGCCAACGTACGCGCCGAAGTGGCCGAAGAGCTGCCGGCGGCGGTCAAGGTCATCGAGGCCAGCAGCGGTCGCGTGCCGCTGGACGTGTTGCTGGGCCTGGGCGCCGAGTCCGAGGTGCACATCGATGGACGCAAGACGCACCATGACCATCACGACGGTGATGATCACGACGACCATGACCACGATGCCTTCGACTCGATCTCCATCGACCTTCCCGAAGCCGACGAGAGCCTGCTGCTCGACGCCCTGACGCAACTGGTGGTGCAGCACGGCATCCTGCGTATCAAGGGTTTCGCCGCCGTGCCGAACAAGCCGATGCGCTTGTTGATCCAGGGCGTGGGCACGCGCTTCGACAAGCATTTCGACCGCGCCTGGCGCAGTGATGAAGTGCGCGTCACCAAGCTGGTGCTGATCGGTCAGGAGCTCGATGCCGTGGCCCTTGAAGCCCAACTGCGCGCTGCGTTGTCCGCCTGATCCATGCACCTGCTCAGAACCCAGCCCGGCGGTTTCGTCCCGGACGACAGCATTGCCGACCTGGGGCAGACGCCTGCCGAACTGGTGATTCTGTGCAGCGGCGACTCCCACCTGGCGATGCTCGCCGAAGTCGCCCAGCAGTTGCCGGACGACTACCCGACCTTGCGCCTGGCCAACCCCATGCAGGTGCAGAATCACGCCTCGGTCGATCTGTATGTCGATCAGGTGCTGCGCCACGCCAAGGTCATTGTGCTGTCGTTGCACGGCGGTATCGGCTACTGGCGCTACGGCGTCGAGCAACTGCTGACACTCAAGTCCCGCGGCACGCAGTTGATACTGGTGCCGGGGGACGATCGTCCCGACCCTGAACTGAGTGCCCTGAGCAGCGTGCCGGCAGCGGAAGCCGAGCGGCTCTGGCATTTCCTGCGCCAGGGCGGCGTCGGCAATGCGCTGAATCTGTTCCATTGCCTGGCCGAGCGCTGGCTGGGTCGTGCTGGATACAGCTGGCAGGAACCGCAGGCATTGCCGCGCACCGTCATCTATCACCCGCACAAGCCCCAGGCCGAACTGCACGACTGGCGTCAGCAATGGCTGCGTGATGCCCCGGTAGTGCCGATCCTGTTCTATCGCTCCCATCTGCAGGCCGCCAACACGGCGTTCATCGACACCTTCTGCGAGGCACTGCAGGCGGCTGGACTCAATCCGCTGCCCATCGCCGTGGCCAGCCTCAAGGAGCCAGGGTGCCTGAGCGCGGTGGAGGAGTGGCTCGACGAGGTGCAGGCGGCGGTGATCCTCAATACCACCGGTTTCGCCCAGTCGACCCCCGAAGCGCCACATATGCGGCCGTTCCGCCGCAATATCCCGGTGATCCAGGCCATCTGCGCCCAGGACAACGAACCAGCCTGGACTGCCAGCGAACAAGGGTTGGGGTCCCGCGATCTGGCTATGCATATCGCCCTGCCGGAACTGGACGGGCGCATCATCAGCCGGCCCATCAGCTTCAAGGACCTGGCCTGGCGCAGCGAGCGCAGCCAGTCGGACGTGGTCTGCTATCGGCCGCAGCGCGAGCGCATGGATTTCGTCGCCGAACTGGCGCGGCGCTGGGCCGACCTGGCGCGCCTGCCCAATGGGCAAAAGCGCGTGGCCTTGATCCTGGCCAACTACCCGACCCGCGACGGTCGTATCGGTAACGGCGTGGGCCTGGACACGCCCGCGGCGGCGCGCAACATTCTGCTGGCCATGGCCGAACAGGGGTATCCGGTCAGCGACGTTCCCGCTGACGGTACCGCGTTGATTCACGCGCTACTGGGCGGGGTGACCAACGACCCGGATGGCCAGGACCTGCGCCCGTGCCATCAGAGCCTTGCCATGGACGCCTACCTGCAGGCCTTCGCGCGCTTGCCCCAGGCCAATCAGGATGCCGTGCGCGCCCGTTGGGGCGAGCCGACCAGCGACCCGATGTGTCGTAACGGGCGAATGATGGTCGCCGGCCTGCGCCTGGGCTTGACCTTCGTCGGCATCCAGCCGGCGCGCGGCTTTCAGGTCGATCACAGTGCGGTCTATCACGACCCGGACCTGGTGCCGCCCCATGGTTACCTGGCGTTTTACTTCTGGCTGCGCCATGCCTATGGCGCCGATGCGCTGATTCATGTCGGCAAGCACGGCAATCTCGAGTGGTTGCCGGGCAAGGGCGTCGGTCTGTCTGCTGCCTGCTGGCCCGACGCCTTGCTGGGGCCGATGCCGAACATCTATCCCTTTATCGTCAACGATCCCGGGGAGGGCGCTCAAGCCAAGCGCCGCACCCAGGCAGTGATCATCGACCACCTGATGCCGCCGCTGACCCGCGCCGAGAGCTACGGGCCCTTGCGCGATCTGGAATTGCTCGCCGACGAATATTACGAAGCGCAGCTGCTCGACCCACGTCGGGCACTGGAGCTGCAACGGGACATCCTCAGGCTGGTGCGCGAGGCCCATCTGGATCAGGAGCTGGCGCTGGATGCCGACGCTGAGGCGGCGGTCTGGCTGCCGCGGCTTGACACCTATCTGTGTGACCTGAAGGAGTCGCAGATTCGCGACGGCCTGCATATCTTCGGCGAGTCGCCCGCGGGCCGCCTGCGCATCGATACCCTGGCGGCGTTGCTGCGTATCCCTCGCGGCGATGGCCGTGACGGGCGCGGCAGTGTGTTGCGCGCGCTGGCGAAGGGCTTTGACCTGGGCTTCGATCCGCTGGATTGCGACCTCGGTGAAGCCTGGCAGGGGAGCAAGCCCGCCGCGTTGCTGGAGATTAGTGCCGAGCCCTGGCGCACCCATGGCGATACCCGCGAACGGCTCGAATTGTTTGCCCTGCGGCTGATAGAGCAGGCGCTCGATGGCAGCCTCACGCTGCCGGACGCCGGCGCCTGGCAGCCGACCCGGTTGATCGTCGACGAGCTGCTTACCCAGGTGGCCCCGCGCCTCGATGCCTGCGGCGCAGCGGAAATCACCGGCTTGCTCGATGCGCTGGCCGGCCGCTTCGTGCCGGCGGGCCCCAGCGGTGCGCCGAGCCGTGGGCGCCTGGACGTGCTGCCTACCGGGCGCAATTTCTTTTCGGTAGACGTGCGCAATCTGCCCACCACCACGGCCTGGCGTATCGGCTTCGCCTCGGCCAACCTGATCCTGGAGCGGCATTTGCAGGATCACGGCGATCATTTGCGGCAGTTGGGGCTGTCGGTATGGGGTACCGCAACCATGCGTACCGGTGGCGACGATATCGCCCAGGCCATGGCGCTGATGGGCGTGCGGCCGGTTTGGGCCACCGGCAGCCAGCGCGTCGACGATTTCGAGATTCTGCCGTTGAGCCTGCTGGATCGACCCCGTGTGGATGTCACGCTGCGGGTGTCGGGTTTCTTTCGCGATGCCTTTGCCAATCTGATCCGCTTGTTCGACGCCGCGGTGCAGGCCGTGGCGGCGCTGGACGAGCCACAGGATCTCAATCCGCTGGCGGCGCGCGTGCGTGCCGAGCGCCAAGCCCTGCTGGCGCAAGGCTTGAGCAGCGATCAGGCCGAGCGCCAGGCCGGCTGGCGGATCTTCGGTGCCAAGCCGGGTGCCTATGGTGCGGGCGTGCAGGGCGCAGTCGATGAACGTTTGTGGCAAAGCCGTGCGGACCTCGCCGAGGTCTATCTCAACTGGGGCGGCTATGCCTACGGCGCCGCGGATGAAGGCACCCCGGCTCGCCAACAGTTCGCTACGCGTCTGGGGCAGGTGCAGGCGGTTATCCAGAACCAGGACAACCGCGAGCACGACCTGCTCGATTCCAATGACTACTATCAATTCCAGGGCGGCATGCTTGCCGCCGCCGAGACCCTCAGTGGGCGCAACACCGCCAGCTATCACGGCGACCACAGCCAGCCCGACGTGCCGCGTATCCGTACTCTCAAGGAGGAGCTCAACCGCGTGGTGCGCGCGCGGGCGGCCAATCCGAAGTGGATCGAGGGCGTCAAGCGCCATGGCTACAAAGGCGCCTTCGAGCTGGCGGCGACCGTCGACAACCTGTTTGCCTTTGACGCCACCACCCAGTTGATCGACGACCACCAATACGCCCTGCTGGCCGACGCCTACGCGCTGGATGCCGACACCCGCCAGTTCCTCCAGCAGCACAATCCTGCGGCCCTGCGCGATATCACCGAGCGTCTGCTCGAAGCCCAGCAGCGCGGCTTGTGGGAGGAGCCGGGCGAGTACCGCCAGGCGCTGGAAAACCTTTTGCTCGATATTGAAGAAGACGCCTGAATCGCCATGACCCACGACACCGTGCATTTCCCCCTCGCCGCCGTAGTGGCCGCCGATTCGCTGAAGCTGGCGCTGTGCCTGACCGCCATCGATCCGCAGATCGGCGGCGTGTTGATCGAGGGGCCGCGGGGCATGGCCAAGAGCACGGTCGCCCGGGGCCTGGCGGATCTGCTCGGCAGCGGCACCTTCGTGACCCTGCCGCTGGGGGCCACCGAGGACCGTCTGGTAGGCACGCTCGATCTCGATGCCGCGCTCGGTCAGGCTCAGGTGAAATTTTCCCCCGGGGTACTGGCCAAGGCGGACGGCGGCGTGCTGTATGTGGATGAGGTCAATCTGCTGGCCGACCCTCTTGTCGATCTGCTGTTGGACGTTGCTGCCAGTGGGCGCAATCGGGTCGAGCGCGATGGCATCTCCCATGAGCACGCGGCGCGCTTCGTGCTGATTGGCACCATGAATCCGGAAGAAGGCGAGTTGCGCCCGCAGTTGCTGGATCGCTTCGGCCTCAACGTGTTGCTGGACGGGCTGCCGGAACCCGCGCTGCGCGGCGAGATCGTGCGGCGTCGTCTGGCGTTCGACAACGACCCGCAAGGTTTCTGCGCGCAGTGGGCGCAGGCACAGCAGCAGCTGCGTGAACGCTGTGCCAGCGCCCGCCAGGCGTTGGCGGCTATTCCCCTGGATGACGAGGCGCTGAACGAAATCAACCGCCGCTGTTTTGCCGCCGCCGTGGATGGCTTGCGCGCCGATCTGGTGTGGTTGCGCGCCGCCCGGGCGCATGCGGCGTGGCGCGGGGCGACAACGATCACGTCAGTGGATATCGACGCAGTGGCGGAATTCGCGCTGCGTCATCGCCGCCGTGATGGAGAGCCGCCGGCGCCCGCCCAGAGTTCTTCACCGCCTCCACCCGATGCTGCGCCGCAATCCGCGGCGCAGCCATCTCCGGCAGAAGGTCAATGGGGGGCCATGGCAGCGCAACCCGAAGCCATGGGGCCGCGCCGAGAAGTGCCGGTCTGGCCAAAAAAGCCCTGAGCATTCGCCCGGCCAAAGTCCCGGGGGCGGATGGTAAAAGACCCAGGGGCAAGCTGGTGCAAGGTAGTCGTGGCAGGGCACAGCGCGGTCATGGCGAGCAGATCGACTGGGTTGCGACCTTGCGTGCGGGGCGGCCGCAACGCCAGGCCGACCTCCATTGGCAGCAACGTCAGAACCAGCCCGCGCAGCTGTGGTTGATCATCGTCGATGCCTCCGCATCTACGCGCCGTCACGGTGCCTTGAGCCTGGCCAAGGGGTTGCTCGCCGGGGTCTTCGATGATGCCTATCGGCAGCGGGCGCGCCTGGCGCTGCTGACCGCCAGCGGTGCCAGTGCGCAATGGCAGCTTCAGGGTCTGAAGGCGTCGAGGGGGTTGCAACCCTGGCTGACGAACCTCGGAGCTGGCGGCGGTACGCCTTTGCTGCCGGCTCTGCAGCAAGCGCGGCAGTGGTTGCAGCGCCGGCAACTGACCCATCCCCATGAGTTGCAGCGGTGCCTGATCGTGACTGACGGCCGGCTCAAGGAGCGCTCGCCGCAAGCGCCAATGCCATGCCAGGTCTGTCTGATCGATATCGAGCGGGGCGCGATCCGACTCGGCCGCACGCGCGCGTTGGCTGAGCAGTTGGGGGCGCAATACCAGCACATCGATAGTCTTCCCGGATAGATTCCTGGCCCGGTCCCTTGGTCAGGCTGCTCTCGGATTGCTCAGCGCCGGGCTCCACAGCGTGTATTTACAGCGTGGGCATTCCAGCTTCTGTTGCTGAGCCATGCGCTCCAACTGCCCGCAGTGCAGGCATGCATAGAGCCCGGGCCCCTCGGAATGGTCCTCGAGAGGACGGCATATCGGGGGGAGCACCGACAGCCCCGGCCTGACCTCCTGGCGCTCATAAAAATACACGCTCACATCACCGTTGACCTCCAGGATGCCAAGGCGAACCTGGCCCAGGTGCTCGACGCCGTGCAAGCGCAACTCCATGAGGAACTCATCGTGGCTGATATTGCCTTTGTCCAGGGTGTCGATCTCGAAACGACCTTCCTTGATGATGACCAGCGGTTTGCCCTGCAGCCATTCGCCAAAACGACTGCTGCGTTCGGTGAGCCATGTCGTCAGGCGGTACAGGCAGATCATCGCCGCGAACACGGTGATGACCGGCAGGATCGGCACGTCCTCATAGAAGGTCACGTCTCCGGCCGCCGATCCCAGCGTCAGGATCACTACCAGCTCGAACAGCGAGAGTTGCCGCACACCGCGGCGCCCGGCGATTTTCAGGAAGACGAAAACCACCACGTAGGCCATCAGCGTTCGGACGGCGACTTCGGCCAGAAAACCAGGGGTGTTGTCATTCAGCAGCAGGCGGTGCCAGTCGAACGCGCTCATCGATTGCTCGCTAGAGGGAGGGATGAGCTATGGGCAGGCGGGCAGGGATGTTAGTTCCCGCAGGCGCGGGTTGGATGACCGCCCGAGACGGGTGTCAGCGGGCGGCAATACAGGCATTGCTTACTTCGGCATCGACCAGGGCTGCAGCTCGTAGCCTTTATCGCTGAGCTCGGCACGCAGGTCTTGCAGCAGATGGGCCAGCTGTGCCGGATCGCAGTAGGTGCTGCGCGGTACCTGCTTGCGATCGATAGAAGCGCAGGTGCGGTCAACCACGGTCAGGCTCAATTCGCCGTTGCCGTCTTGCGGTGCCCAGGCGACGCATTGGAAAGGTTGAAAAGCGTGGCCGGCGATTAAAAGTGCTTCGTTGACACGGAGCGGGGCGTTCATGGGGGTCGTCTCTCTGGTTGCCCAAGTGGGTATGTGCTTCGCCCTATGGCGATTACCAGTACTGATGCACTGAGAATGCCTGGGAGTCACAACTTGGAAATTAAATATGAATATCGGCGATAACCTTATGACCAACAAATCCCTTCGCGCACTGTGGACGTTGAATAGGAAGGAAAATTCCCGAGGGCGCTGTTGTGCAAATTAAGTTGCGGACAGACGGTAGCCCAAAAGCGTCAAATTAATTGCTATGGTTGCCGACGGGCGCGCCAAATAACTGTTTTCTGGACTAATTCCCGACTGGTGCGCGGGAGATGACATGCTGGAACTGGCACCTACTCGACGCCTGTTGATCGTCGACCCTTGCGATGCCTGCCACAGCCTGTTGCCGGATTTGCGCGCGCACGGCTGGACAGTCGAAACCTGCAGCCTTGGCGCCGCCGGCGATATTCCTTGTGAAGTCGGAATTCTGCGCCTGCGGCCTTTTCATCTCGAGTGGCCGCAGGAAATCCAGGCCCTGATCAGCGGCAGCACGGCGCAGTGGCTGGCGATCGTCGATGCCGATGTGTTGCGCATGCAGGACATCGGCAATTTCGTCTGTGAACTGTTCTTCGAGTTCGTCACTCTGCCCATCGACCTGCGTCTGCTGTTTGGCGCACTCGAGCGCGCAGGAGGCGTTGTCGCACCTGCGCTCGACGATGCAAGCGTCGCGGACCAAGACTGCGATCTGGTGGGCGAGAGCCGAGCCGTACGGGAACTGCGTCGGCTGCTGGGCAAGTTCGCCAGCACCGAGTCGGCAGTGCTGATCCGCGGTGAAAGCGGCACCGGCAAAGAGCGTGCGGCGCGGCGCTTGCACCGTCAGTCCAGTCGCCGCAGCCAGCCTTTCGTGACCTTCTATTGCGCGCCGATGTCGGAGCAGACCCTGCATCGCGAACTGTTCGGCTTCGACCGCGGCACCTTCATCAGCGCCCCCGAAGGCATGCTCGGGCGGCTGGAGCAGGCCCAAGGCGGCACCTTGTTCCTCGACACCGTCGAAGCGCTGCCGCTGGAAATCCAGGCGCGGTTGCTCGCTTGCCTGCAGGAAAAACGCTTCCAGCGGGTTGGCAGTCAGACTGCCCTGGACCTCGACGTACGAGTATTGGCCGCCAGCGCGGCGGACCTGGAATCGGCCGTCGCCCAAGGGCGTTTTCGCGATGATCTGTTCTATCGCCTCAATGTGCTGCAGGTGCAGACCACGCCACTGCGCGAGCGTCACGGCGATCTGGCCATGCTTGCCCAGCATTTCGCCCACCGCTACAGCGAGGAAATCGGCATCGCCGGGCGCGGGTTCAGTGAGGATGCCTTGGTGGCCATGGCCAGGCATCCGTGGCCGGGCAACGTTCGCGAGTTGTCCAATCGCGTGCGCCGCGCGGTGATCCTGGCCGAAGGGCGACATATAGCTGCGGTGGATCTGGGCCTGCAGCACGGCGAGGGCGCCAGTGCCCCCATGGGCACCCTTGAAGAGTACAAGCACCGCGCGGAACGCCAGGCGCTGTGCGATGTGCTCAACCATCACAGCGACAATCTCAGCGCGGCGGCCAAGGTGCTGGGGATTTCACGGCCGACGTTCTATCGGCTCCTGCACAAGCATCAAATGCGCTGATCCGCGCGCAACAGCCGCTCCACGGCGGCGATGGCCGCTGCCTCGCGGTGCGCCCAGGAGCCGCGCAGGGGTAGCCACGGCTGTCGGTGCTCGGACAGCCAGGCTTCGCAGGCATGATGAAAGGCCTGGCGCTGGCCCAGCTCGGGCTGGCAGCGCTGACCGTCCGCGACCCACGGCACGCCTTCGGGTGCGAGCAGCAGGTGCAGATCGTAACGGCGACTCAGCAGTGCCGGCTCCAGCCATGCCGGGCAGTCGTCGAACAGCGCTTGACTCCAGAGGATATTGCTCAGCAAGTGAGTGTCCAGTACCAACAGGGGCGGTTCGATGGCTCGCGCCGCATCCTCTCGCGCTAGTTGCTCGCGGGCGATGACCTCGATGTCGCCGTAATGGGTGTCGCGCTGCTGAGTGTCGATATATTCGCGAACATATTCCCCTAGCACAGTCCCGCCGAAGTGACGCTGCAATCGCGTCGCCAGCATGCTCTTGCCCGATGACTCGGGACCCACCAGCACGACGATTTTCATGACGCTGGCATTTGCCGGCGAGCGATAAACGTCGAAGGGGCAATCGCGGCGGTTTGGTGCGGCGTAAACATGTTCTTTCCCGTGCGTAAAAGCTGGTGATTGTAACCCTTGGCGTGCTAATTAGAGCGGTAAGTCGCCATTAATGGCACTAAGCAATCATTTCGTCGTCTGAGAGCCTGGCCGCTGCCGGATTGGCACGCGCCATGCTTGGTCATATTTCTGACGGTCTCAAATTTACGCTTCAGAAATAGTTGATTTGTTTCACGTTTTTTTTATTGCCGATGATGCACACTGCTTTTGTCCGCAGGTACGCCTTAGGCGCTATGACAACTATTACCGGTCACGCCTCAGGCTGACCTGTCCCGGGGGGGATACGATGGACTTATGGAGTGCCGCACAGGCTGTGATTCTGGGGGTGGTCGAAGGGTTGACCGAATTTCTGCCGATATCCAGTACCGGGCACCAGATTATCGTCGCCGACTTGATCGATTTTGGCGGCGAACGCGCGATGGCGTTCAATATCATCATCCAGCTCGGGGCAATCCTGGCCGTGGTGTGGGAGTTTCGTCGCAAGATACTGGAGATCATCACGGGCCTGCCGACTCAGCGCAACGCCCAGCGTTTTACCCTCAACCTGTTCATCGGCTTTCTGCCAGCGGTGGTGCTGGGCATTATCTTCGCCGACCTCATTCACGAATACCTGTTCAACCCCATCACGGTCGCGGTGGCTCTGGTGCTGGGCGGGTTCGTGATGCTGTGGGCCGAGAAGCGCGAGCACCGGGTACGCGTCGATCACGTCGACGACATGCACTGGACTGACGCACTCAAGGTCGGCTGTGCCCAATGTCTGGCCATGATTCCAGGGACCTCGCGTTCGGGCTCGACCATTATCGGCGGCTTGTTGTTCGGCCTGTCGCGCAAGGCCGCCACGGAGTTTTCGTTCTTCCTGGCGATGCCGACCATGGTGGGCGCCGCGGTGTACTCCGGGTACAAGTACCGTGATCTGTTCCGCGCGGACGACCTGCCGGTGTTCGCCATCGGTTTTGTCGTGGCCTTCATCTTCGCGATGATCGCGGTGCGTGGGTTGCTCAAGTTCATCGCCAACCACAGTTATGCGGTCTTCGCCTGGTACCGGATTGCCTTCGGTATCCTGATCCTGATGACCTGGAAGTTCGGCTGGATCGACTGGTCCAGCGTCACCGCCTGATCACCGATCAGAGCTTGAGGCCGATCTGTCGGCGTTTCGGCAGGCGCTCCACCACCAGTTGGTGCGAGCGCGTCAGCAGGTCCTGCAGCTCTTCGGCGCCCATGGCATAGGGTGCGTTCAGGCTGATCCAGTGGGCGCGGGCCAGATATGGGGCAGGGCGCACACCGGGCCGATCGACGTAGCCGAGGAACAGCTCGCTGGCGACCTTGAACGCGAGGTCGTCGGCGCGCAGGCCGATCACGGCGAACATGCGCGTCTCGGCAATCGAGAACACCCGCACTCCACCCCATTTGTAGTCTTCGCGGGCGCCGGGCAAAGCCAGGCAAAAGGCCGCAATCTCGTCGGTCGTCATCATATATAGCGCTTCGGGCAGCTCTTGAAGGTGTTTTCCAGGTGTTCGAGCCAGGCCTTGACCGCTGGCAGCATGCCGCGTCGGTGAGGGTACACCGCCTGCAGCCAGCCACCTGGCATCGACCACTCGGGCAGCAGGCGGATCAGCGTGCCGTCGTTGAGTTCGGCTTCGCAGTTGAGCATGGGTAAGACGGTGACGCCCAGACCTGCCAGAGTCGCGGCCTTGCGCACGGTAAAGTCCTCGACGCCCAGTCGCGCTTCCAGCACCAGATCGCGTTTGTTGCCTTGAGCGTCCACCATGCGCAGATGCACCTTGCGATCGGGCTCGAGCGCGCCGAGCACCGGGACATTGGCCAGGTCGTCCGGGCTGTCGATGCGGTGGTGTTCGAGGAACGCCGGGGTCGCCACCAGGATGGTCCTGGCTTCGCGCAGGCGGCGGCTGATCAGGTGCGGATCCTCATCCCCCGACTCGCGCACCCGCAGGGCGACATCGAAGCCTTCGGCGATGACATCGACCCGTCGATTGACCAGTACCAGATCGAGCTGCACTCGAGGGTGCGCTGCCAGGAAGTCGCTCACCACCGGTGGCAGGAACTGATGCGCGAGCCCCACCGGGCAGGACACCCGCAAGCGCCCCCGTGGCTCGCTGGACACACTGGCCACCACCTCGTCGGCCATCTCGGCTTCCAGCAGCATCGCCTGGCAATGATGCAGGTAGCGCTCGCCGACGCTGGTCAGTTGCAGATGCCGGGTGGTGCGCTGCAGCAGGCGCGCGTCCAGGCGTTCTTCCAGCTCGGCAATGCGCCGCGACAGGCGTGATTTGGGCACGCCGAGCAACCGCCCGGCCGCCGCGAAGCCGCCGGCTTCCACCACCTTGGCGAAATAATAGAGGTCGTTGAGGTCTTGCATGAAATGCTCACTGTCCTATCAGTGGGACAAACTAACGTATTTTCACTCACTATTCACCTATTGGTGATTTCCGTAGGATGGTCACCATTCTGATCGCCACCGAGCGCGATCCTTCTACAAAGGAGCATGACCATGAAACTTCTGCATATCGATTCCAGCATCCTCGGTGACAACTCCGCATCCCGCCAACTGAGCCAGACTGTGGTTGAAGCCATCAAGGCCGTCACCCCAGGCGCTCAGGTCACCTCGCGTGATCTGGCTACTGACGCACTGAGCCACTTCAGCGCCGCCACCCTGCTGGCAGCCGGCACCCCGGCGCAGAAGCGCGACGCTGCCCAGCAACACGAAGCCGAACTCAACAGCACTGCCCTGAGCGAATTCCTCGCGGCCGACACCGTGGTCATCGGTGCGCCGATGTACAACTTCACCATCCCGACTCAGCTCAAGGCCTGGATCGACCGCATCTGCGTCGCCGGCCAGACCTTCCGTTACACCGAAGCCGGCCCTGAAGGCCTGTGCGGCGGCAAAAAAGTCATCGTCGTCTCCACCGCTGGCGGCATCCACGCCGGTCAAGCGAGCGGCGCCGCGCACGAAGACTACCTGAAGCTGCTGTTCGGCTTCATCGGCGTCACCGACATCCACTTCATCCGCGCCGAAGGCCTGGCCTATGGCGATGAAGCCCGCGGTAAAGCGATCGCCGGTGCTCAGGCGCAGATCGCCAAGGAATTTGCGGCGGCGTAACGCGGCGCAATGACAAACGGCCCATCACCTGCGTGATGGGTTTTTTTTGTCTGGATTATTCACTTATAAGGGGTCCGGCCCTTGTGCTGCGGACCGCTGGTCCGTCGCGCCTGATAAATAATCCTTCACTCAACGCAACTGGCCCACCTTGTGCTTTGTCATAGACTTAAGGCGTCTGAACCGCACACCGCAAGCGCCGAGCGTCCCGTCCATCGGGGCGCAGGCGGCTTCAGGTCTGGCAAGGGAAGGGTGGATGTGATGCGTGTTTGTGCATATGTGTTGGCAATAGTGTTGCTGAGCCTTGTTTCGGTGCAGGCCGAAGCTGTGCCTGCGCCGCGAATGAACTGGAGCGTGGGCTATCACCGGCTGACCTTCACCGACCCTGTCGACCAACAACCGATGCACGCGTTTGCCTTCTATCCTTCCACCGCCCAAGCGCACAGCAGCAAGCTCGATGGCTTTCAGGTCGACGCCAGCGAGGACGCCACCTTCGCGATCGGGCGCTTCCCCTTGCTGGTGTTGTCCCATGGCAATACTGGTACACCGCTGGCCCTGCACGACCTGATCACCTCGATGGTGCGCAAGGGCTTTGTCGTGGTGGCGGTGGTGCATCCGGGCGACAACAACCTCGACCACAGCCGCCTGGGAGCGCTGAGCAATCTGTACGGGCGGCCCATGCAGATTTCCGAAGCCATTACCGAGGCGTTGCAGGACCCGATGCTTTCGCCCTATATCAACCCCCAGGAAGTCGGCGTCATCGGCTATTCCGCAGGGGGCGAGACGGCGTTGATCCTGTCGGGGGCGCGGCCGGAGCTGGATCGCCTGCGCAAGTACTGCGCGGAAAAGCCCGATGACGCCGATGCCTGCTACGCCCGTGGCGAGCTGGTGGCGGACCGCGACGATCTGGCGCCCCACGCCGACTCTCGGGTCCATGCACTGCTGCTGATGGCGCCCTTGAGTTTGATGTTCGGCCGCCAGACGCTGGCCAGCGTGAAGGTACCGACGCTGATCTACGCGGGCGACCACGACAAGCTGGTGGCCTTTGACAAGAACGCCGGCGCCTTGGCGCGCAAGCTCACCAACAATCCGGATTATCGCCTGTTGTCAGGTGCGGGCCATTTCGTCTTCATGGCGCCGTGCAGCGATGAGCAAAAGGCCTCGGCACCCGGTTTGTGCAACGATGCGGAAGGGGTGGACCGAGTCGGTATCCATCATGATCTGATCGATCAGGCCGGGCACTTCTTCGCCGACGCCTTGGGCAAACCGTCCCGCGCCGGCTTGCAGACCGCCGACCAATAAACGCTGTCAATCATCATCGCCGGCGCGACGTTTGTAGAGCTGCGTCAGGCCCAGCCCGATCAAGGCCAGCAGGGCGGCGGCAAAGTAGATCGAAGCGTAGCCGAAGCTGGCGGCCAGTCCGCCCATCAGCGGCCCGGCGATGGCCAGCGACAGGTCGAAGAACACCGCGAAAGCACCTAGCCCGGCCCCTCGGCTGGAAGGTGGTACCTGGTGAATGGCAACCACTCCCAAGGCTGGATACACCAGCGACAGGCCGAAGCCAGTCAAGCTGGCGCCGATCAGCGCGAAAACCGGATTGGGCGCCAGCCACAGGAACACCAGACCGACGACCTCCACACTCATGCAGATGATCGACACGGTGAAACCGCCGAGGTGATTGATGGCGTTGATGAACACCATGCGCGCGATCACGAAGCTGATACCGAAGGCGGTCAGGCAGTACGCCGCGCCGAGCCAGTGCTGCTCGAAGTAATACAGGGTAATGAACGTGGTCAGCGTGCCATAGCCGATGGATGCCAGCGCCAGCATGGCGCCATAGGGGGCAACGCGGGCGAACGCCGACCAGAAGGGCATGCGCTCGCCGCGGGCCACGGTCAGCGACGGCTTGTTGCGGATAAGCCATAGCGCCACACCCGCCAATACCATCAGCACCACACCCAAGGCGTTGAAGCTCAAGGCGCTGACCAGTACCACGCCCAGCGGCGCACCCAGGGCGATGGCGCCGTAGGAGGCGATACCGCTCCAGGAAATCACCCGCGCCGAGTGTTCGGCACCCACCTGGTTGATGCCCCAACTGGTGGTGCCGACGCCGATCAGCCCCTGAGAGGTGCCGAGGATGACCCGGGCCACCAGCAGAATGCCCAGGCTCACGTCCGGGACGGATTGCACCAGGGTGGAAATCAAGGTCAGCAACCCGGCGATGCCGATCCCTGCGAGTCCATAGACGATGGTGCGTTTGGTGCCGAGGCTGTCGGCCATGTGCCCAGCGACCGGGCGGCTCAGCAGGGTGGCGAGGTACTGGATGCCGATGACGAGACCGGCGACGACGGCGCTGAAGCCCAGTTGGTCATGGACATAGCCGGGCAGCACCGCGATCGGCAGGCCGATGCAGAAGAAGGCGATGAAGGTGTAGAAAACGATGGAAACGATCTGCAGAGTGATCGCTCGGGTGTCGGCGGCAGGGCTGGAGACGGCAGGCATGGGCTCGATCGCGGTCAGCGGTAAGAGAGCCTCATCATGGCGTTGTCCGACAAGAAAGAAAAGCACCCTGTCCGGATTAAAGAAAGCACCCATGGCCTGCGGTGTAAGTCTGTAGTGAGGGGGGGGGGGGGGGGGGGGGGGGGGGGGGGGGGGGGGGGGGGGGGGGGGGGGGGGGGGGGGGGGGG
>NZ_JBYSWB010000048.1:0-19556 GCF_058986725.1 Pseudomonas sp. GW821-FHT01A09 | reverse complement strand
TGCCCGTATCTTGCGATACGGGCATTTTCTGGAATTGGCAAGCATATTTCCAGGGTTTCCACACAGTCTGATGGATGCCGGCTAAGCCCCGCTGGGCCATGGAAGGCCCATCGGGGCGTGCCCTGCGCAAGCGTGCCTCCACGCGGGAACCCCTCGCGCCAGCGAGGGGCCAATGGTGGGGGCGGCGACCCCAAGGCCGGCTCGAAAGCAGAACCCCCCCGATCCAACAGGCACCAACACCAACACCCACAATGGATCGCGCAGCCACCACCACGGTCACATAGCAAACAAGCGCCCCATCTTGTTCAACGAGGAAGAGGTATGACAACATACAAGCCCAAAATAAAAATCATAAAAGGATCCATGTCATGCCCCGCTTCTCCCACCTCATCTCACCTCTGGTACTCGCCATGGCCCTGACATCCGGTGCCGTTCACGCACGCACATTCGTCTACGTTTCCAATGCCGCCGATGGCACCGTCTCGACCTTTCGCATGAACGAACAGAGCGGAGAGCTGACCGCCGTACAGACCGTGGCCAGCGGCAAGAACGTGATGCCCATGACCGTCAGCCCCGATCGCCGTCATCTCTACGCCGCCGTGCGCTCCACACCGTACAACGTACAAAGCTTTTCGATCGACACCCAGGACGGCCACCTGACGCTGCTGGCCACCACCCCGGTGGAAGAGTCCCTGGCCTATATCTCGCTCGACAACACCGGCAAATCACTGTTCGGGTCGTCGTACGACAACGATGTCCTGACCGTCAACACCATCGTCAACGGGGTCGTTACCGGGCCCGCAACGCAAAGCTTCAAGACCGAACAACATGCCCACTCGGTGCGCATCGATCACAGCAACCAGTATGTCTACGTCGCCAACCTGGGTGGCCAGCAGGTCTACCAATACCGCTACGACGCCAAGACCGGCAAAGTCAGCCCCAACGACCCGGCCAAAGTCGCCGCCCCACAGGGCATCGGCCCGCGGCATACCGAATTGTCCCCGGACAACCGCTTCCTCTACGTCCTGGGTGAACTGCACGACAGCGTCATCACCTACGCCCTGGACAGCAAGACCGGCCAACTTCACCAGGTTGCAGTGACCGCCGGCCTGCCCGCCGACACCACCCTCGTGCCGGGCGCACCGCGCGGCCCGGACCGAGTCAAGACCCCCGGCATGCAGCCCCACGCCGACAACAGCAACGACATCTGGGCCGCCGACATCCACATCACCCCGGATGGCAACTTCCTCTACACCTCCGAACGCACCTCCAGCGTGCTATCGCTGTTCAAGGTCAACAAGGCCAACGGCGCCCTCAGCTTCGTCAAGACCTTCAAGACCGAACGACAGCCCCGCGGCTTCGGCATCACCCCAGACAGCAAATTCCTCATCTGCAGTGGCGAAAAATCCAATCAAGTGTCGGTCTTCGCCATCGAAGGCCACAGCGGCGAGCTGACCCTCAAATCACAGGCCCCAGTCGGCAACGGTGCCAACTGGGTGTCGATCGTCAAGCGCTAGGCGTTGTACCGGGTCGATACCGCAATGGCATCGACCCGCCCCGCCGGTTGATGACACGACATTTCTGCCAATATGTAGTGACAAATATTTTCCACTACAAAAATGATTGACGCCTTTCAAACGCCCTTGCATGATGAGGCCGTCTCCCTGATCGGGAGCGCTGGCAAGGGATAAGTGAAGGAAGGATTCAGCGAGCTGCCGAATCCCTCTGTGTGATGTGAACTGCCCACAAGGCAGCGTGATGAAGCTGACTGGCATGATCGTCCAACGGGCGCGCAGTGCTGGCGAGATGTTCTCATACTGCCCAGGCGGCCTGCGAAGGCCCTCGCCAGCCAGTCTGCGGATGTCAGCCCGCCTACCCTACCGACATTTATGTAGCGACGCCGATTCATCACTACTTCTCTTCCCCCTGCCAACCCGCAGATGCCGGCGAATGCTGTCGCGGGCGTCGTGCAGCGCCGATCAACTGGCCAATTGGGTGCCATGTTTGAGCTCACCAACAGACAGATCAATGAATGGTCAAAGGGGTTACAGATGAACCTGAACAATCAGCCTACCGTAGAACAACTCGCTCAACTGATCGCCCAGCAGCGCGACACCGTCGACTGCCACATCCTCTGGGTGTGCGAAGACGGCAACGTGCATATCGACCGACTCGCCGATCATCCCGGTGAAAGCGAGTTCGAGCAGACCAGGCCGAACATGCGCGCGCGCCTGAAGATGTACCGCCGTGGCCAGGGCTACCTGGGCAAGAAGGCGGCCGCCGATACCGAGTACGTCGGCCGCGTGTTGCAGACGCTCGAAGGCGTCTGGGGCGAGGTCAAGGAAGTGAAGGTGGTCGATCGGTATTGCTGATCCCGCCGCTGTCTTTAGCGAGACCCGCACCCCGACGAGTCATGGTCGGGGTGTTGGTCTGTGCTCATACCGACCGCCACTCCTTCACCACCCCACCCTCACCCCCCAACACCGGATCACTGTGCGGAAACGGCAACTTCGCAATTGCGGCGATCTGCGCATCCGTCACCGGATCGCGATTGATGTCGCCTTCCTGTCCCGGCGGATACGCGCCCACCACCATGAAGTCGTCGCTCGAGCCCAGGTTGCAATGCCCGGTGCCGGCCGGCAGCAGCAACACATCGCCCGCCTTCACCTCCACGACATGCCCGTTCGGACCGCCGAGCATGAGCTTCGCGTTGCCGGCGTATACCCCCAGCACCTCATGCCCATGGACGTGATAGTGATGATAGGTAAACACGCCATAACGCCACTGCGGCGGCCAGCCGTCGGCCTTGAAGGTCTGCTCGAACAACGCCGCCGGGTCAATGCCGCTGACCGCAAGCGCGGCGGGATAGATCAATACCGGCAGCTTCGGATTATTGGGGATCCCGCCATTGCGCTTGAGCATCAGCGTCTGCACGGTAGGTGCGGCCATGACCTGCTTCATTGAAAGTCCTCCGGCGCCGAGCAGACCCAGCGCAGTGAATGTAGTGAAGTGACGTCGGGCAATGGCCATGGTGCTCTCCCAGCTGAACTGACGACGGACTGAAACCGTTCTCAACGGTAATTCGATCCGCCCGCCATCGCAAGTTTCTGGTGCGCCGACCAACGGTATCCCGCCACCAGCACTCGCCATCCAGAGCGCTTGCTTCACAAGCAACCATCACTTGGACACACCACGCGACGCGTCCACATAGTTGACGACCATAGCCAAAGAGCTACCGTAGATGTTGTCCGGACAACCGGATAACACCAAAACAACAAGAGGATCTTCGCCATGGGCGCCATCGAAATCAGTCCGCAACGCTACCGCGCCAGTTACGGCCGCTTCTTCGAGGAATTCACCGTCGGTGACGTCTACGAACATCGCCCTGGCCGGACCCTGACCGAAGCGGACAATATCCACTTCTCCCTGCTGACCATGAACTTCCACCCCATGCACTGCGACGCCGCCTACGCCGCCAAAAGCGAATTCGGCCAGTTGCTGGTCAACAGCGGCCTCACCGTCGCGGTGGTGCTGGGCATGACCGTCAACGACGTCAGCGGCAAGGCCATCGCCAACCTCGGCTGGAAAGAGATCAACCTCACCGCCCCGGTGTTCTGCGGCGACACCCTCTACGCCGAATCCGAAGTGCTGGAAAAGCGCGAATCCAAGTCGCGTCCCACCCAAGGCATCGTCACCGTCAAGACCCGCGCCTTCAAGCAGGACGGCACCCCGGTGATGGACTTCATCCGCACCGCCCTGATCGCCCGGGTCGGCTTTGAAAACGGCGGTGAGAACAACCGCTGACGGCCACATCCAATAGCGATACCTCCGCCAAAAACAACAACTGGAGAGTGCTGTGATGATCAACGTGAGCTCAGGCGCGCGCCTCGACAGGCTGCCCTTGTCGCGCTTCCACTGGAAAATCCTCGGCCTGATCAGCGCCGGGGCCTGCATCGATGCCTATGACGTGTACATCGCCGGCGGCGTCAGCGCGGCAATGTTCAAGGACGGCTTTTCGACCCTGGCGCAAAACGCGCTGTTCGTCTCCGCCGGCTTCTTCGGCATGGTCATCGGGGCCGCGCTGGCCGGCTGGCTGGGCGATCACCTGGGCCGCCGCGCCTCCTATCAATTCAACCTGCTGCTGTTCGGCCTGGCATCGCTGGCCGCCTGCTTCGCCCCGAACATCGAAACCCTCATCGGCCTGCGCTTCATCATGGGCATCGGCCTGGGTGCAGAGTTGGTAATTGCCGCTGGCACCCTCAGCGAATTCATCCCGCCCAGATTTCGCGGTCGCTGGATCTCCTTGCTGGCCTTGATCGTCAATTCCGGCCTGGTGCTGGCCACCTCGATCGGCTATGTGGTGATCCCCAACCTGGGCTGGCGCTGGATGTTCGCCATTGCCGGGGTTGGCGCGGTGATCATCTGGGTGCTGCGTCACCGCATGCCCGAATCGCCGCGTTGGCTGGAATCCCAGGGCCGCCTGGAAGACGCCGAGCGCACCGTGAGCGATATCGAGGCGCAAGTGATCGCCCAGCACGGCGCGATCCCCGATTGCCCACGCACGCAGAATCTGGAAACCCCCAAAGCCCCTTTCAGCGCCCTGTTCAGCCGCGCCATCCTACCCCGTACCCTCACTGCGGCCATGACCGCCATCGCTGTCAACGTCGCCGTGTACGGCTTCGTCGCCTGGCTGCCGACCTTCTTCGTCAGCGAGGGCCTGACCGTGGTCAAGTCGCTGGGCTTCACCACCTTGATGTCGTTCGGCGCTCCCGCCGGCGCGCTGCTCGGCCTGGCCATCGCCGACCGCCTGGGCCGTGCCCGTGGCCTGGTGCTGTTCGCGGTACTGGCCATCGTGCTCGGCATCATCTACCCGAACATGACCAGCGGCGTCGGCATCACTGGCGTCGGCTTCGCCCTGGTGACCTGCATCTACACCATCGTCACCTTCGGCCTGTTCGGCTACGTGCCAGAGCTGTTCCCCACCCATCTGCGACTGCGCGGTACCGGCACTGCGGGTGTCTGCGGGCGACTGGCATCGATGGCCACGTCCTATCTGGCCGTCATCCTGTTCGCCAACTTCGGCCTTATTGGCGTGCTGGCGATGGTCTCCAGCTGCCTGCTGCTGATGGCCCTGGCGATTCTGCTACTGGGCGTCGACACCAACCAGAGCACCCTTGAAGACATCGCCCCGGGCGCTGGCGGCAAACGCCTGCGCCGCTCTTTACACAGCGCCGCCGGAGAAAGCCGATGAACACCGAACATTCCATCACCTTGGCCGAACAGCTGGCCGATTTCGCCGCGCAACTGCGTCCCGAAGATATTCCGGCGCCGGTCCGCGAACGCGCTCGCCACCTGATGCTCGACGCCACCGGCATCGCCTGCGCCTCCACCGGCTACGAGTTCGCCCAACGCACCCTGAATGCCGCCCGTGAACTGGGTGAAGGCGACAGCGACGTCATCGCCATGGGCGCCAAGCTGTCGTTGCGCGACGCGATTCTGCTCAATGGCGTGCTGGTGCATGGCCTGGACTACGACGACACCCACGGCCGCGGGGTGATCCACGCCACCGCCAGCTGCTACCCGACGGCACTCGGGGTCGCCGCCAGGCTGGGCGCCAGCGGCGCCGACCTGCTGTGCGCCTATGTGGTCGGCATGGAACTGGCCACTCGCATCGCCTCGGTGGCCAAAGGCGGTTTCCATCAGGTGGGCTTCCACCCCACCGGACTGGTGGGCGCCTTCGCCTGCGCGGTGATCGCCGGCAAGTTGCAAGGCCAGACCGCCGCGCAACTGGCCCATGCCCAGGGCATCGCCCTGAGCACCGCTTCCGGCAGCCTGGAGTTTCTCGAAGACGGCGCCTGGACCAAACGCATGCATCCGGGCTGGGCCGGGGTCGCCGGGCTCACTGCGGCGACCTTGGCGCGCCACGGTTTCATCGGCCCGAAAGCCACCTATGAGGGCCGCTTCGGGCTGTTCAACAGCCACCTTGGCGAACGCGCCGCCGAATGCGATTACAGCCTGGCCAGCGCCGACCTCGGCGAGGTGTGGGAAGTCACCCAGGTGGCCGTCAAGCCACTGCCGGCCTGCCACTTCACCCACGCCTGCGCCGATGCCGCCATCCAGCTGCGCCAGCAGGGCGTGCGCAGCGAAGACGTGCGTAGCATCACCGCCCTGGTGCCCAAGGAAACCGTCGGCATCGTCTGCGAGCCGGTCGCCAGCAAACGGCGGCCGAAAAACAGCTACGAAGCGCAGTTCAGCATTCCCTATGCGGTGGCCAGCGGGCTGCTGCGCGGACGCTACGGCCTGGCCGAACAAGAGGCCCAGGCGCTGACCGATCCGCAGGTGCTGGCACTGGCCGACAAGGTCGAATACGCCATCGATCCGGCCTCCGGCTTCCCTCGCCATTACTCCGGCGAAGTGCTGATCACCCTCAACGACGGCCGCGTGCTGCGCCACCGTGAAGCGATCAACCGCGGCAGCAGCGACCGCCCCTTGAGCAACGCCGAGATCGTCGAGAAATTCCGCGAGAACGCCGCCACCACCCAATCACCGCAACGGGTCGACGCACTGCTCGATGCCGTCCTCAACCTCGAAGACCGCCCTGCCCGCGCCTGCTCCCAGGCGTTGGCGGCCCGCGCTTGAAGCCATAAGGAAACCTGCCATGAACGAATACGACGAACAGGAAAGCATGATCCTCGACGCCCTCGACCGCTTCCTCGAGGTCGAGGCCAAACCCTACGTACACGAGCTGGAAAAGAACGATATCTACCCCGAAGAGATGGTCGAGAAGATGAAGTCCATGGGCTTGTTCGGTTGCATCATCCCCGCCGAATATGGTGGGTTGGGCCTGTCCACTTCGACCTACGCGAAGATCGTCGAGCGCATTTCCTGCACCTGGATGTCGCTGTCGGGGATCGTCAATTCGCACCTGATCGTCGCCAGTGCCATCCACCGTCACGGTACCGATTGGCAGAAGGAGTATTACCTGCCGCGTCTGGCCAGCGGCGAAATGCGCGCCGCCGTGGGCTTCACCGAGCCCGACACCGGCACCGACCTGCAAGCCATCCGCACCACGGCGCGGCGCGAGGGCGATCACTACATCGTCAACGGCGCCAAGACCTGGATCACCAACAGCCTGCACGGCCATGTGGTGGCGCTGCTGGTCAAGACCGACACCACCGCACAGCCGCGGCACAAGGGCATGAGCTGGCTGATCGCCGAGAAAGGCCCGGGCTTCAAGGTTGCGCGCAAGCTGGAGAAGCTCGGCTACAAGGGTATCGACACCTGCGAGCTGGTGTTCGAAGACTTCAAGGTGCCGGTCAACTGCCTGATCGGCGGGGTCGAGGGCGTGGGCCTCAAGCAGGTGCTCTCGGGCCTGGAGCTGGGTCGTATCAACGTCGCTGCCCGCGGTGTCGGCGTGGCCCGCGCTGCTTTGCAGGAGGCGACCAGCTACTCGCAGATCCGCAAGACCTTCGGCAAGCCGATCTGCGAGCACCAGGCCATCCAGCTCAAGCTCGGCGAAATGGCCACCCGCGTCGAAGCCGCGCGCCTGCTCACCGAGTCGGCCGCCAACGCTTATGACAAAGGCCTGCGCTGCGACATGGAGGCCGGCATGGCCAAGTACTTCGCCACCGAAGCGGCGCTGGAGAACGCCATCGAAGCCATGCGCATACATGGCGGCTACGGCTACTCCAAGGAGTACAACGTCGAGCGCCTGTACCGCGACGCGCCACTGCTGACCATCGGCGAAGGCACCAACGAGATGCAGCGCATCATCATTGCCCGTCAACTGATCGAGAGGAATCCGGTATGAGCCTGCCCCTTGCCGGTGTGCGCATCATCGCGGTCGAACAATACGGTGCCGGCCCATTCGGTACCCAACACCTGGCCGATCTCGGTGCCGAGGTGATCAAGGTCGAGAACCCGGTGGAAGGTGGCGAAGTCGGCCGCGCGGTCGGACCGTACTTCTTCGAAGAGGGCGACAGTCATTTCTTCCAGTCCTTCAATCGCAATAAAAAAAGCGTGACCCTCAATCTCAAGGACCCGGCCGACAAGGCCACCCTGATCGAGCTGATCAAGACCGCCGATGCGCTCTACGACAATCTGCGTGGCGACCTGCCGGCCAAGCTCGGGTTGACCTACGCGGACCTCGCCGAGCACAACCCGAAACTGGTGTGCGCACACCTGTCGGCCTATGGCCGCGAGGGCGAACGCAAGGCCTGGCCCGGCTACGACTACCTGATGCAGGCCGAGGCCGGCTATTGCGCCATCACCGGCGAACCCGGTGGGCCGCCCGCGCGCTTCGGCATCTCGATCATCGACATGATGACCGGCACCACCGCCGCCCTGGCGCTGCTGGCGGCGCTGGTGGGCGCGCGGGCCACCGGCATCGGTCGGGACATCGACGTAAGCCTGTATGACGTGGCCATGCACAACCTCAACTACCTGGGCACCTGGTACCTCAACGACGGCATCAAGACCGACCGCGCGCCGCGCTCGGCGCACCCGTCGCTGACCCCCAGCCAGATGTACCGGACCCAGGACGGCTGGATGTTCATCATGTGCAACAAGGAAAAGTTCTGGGGCATACTGGCGCAACTGATCGGCCGTCCGGAGTGGGCCAGCGACCCGCGCTACTGCAACTTCAAGGCGCGCCTGGCCCACCGCGATCAGCTCACCGAGGAACTCGACGCCGTGCTGATGACTGCTACCACCGAGCAATGGCTCAAGCATTTTGCCGGTCAGGTGCCTGCCGCGCCGGTCAACGACGTCGGCCAGGCGCTGGACAATCCCTTTGCCCTCGCCCAGGGCCTGATCGTCGAGTCCGAGCACCCGGCGCGGGGCACCATCAAGACCCTCGCCTGCCCGATCCGCTGCCCCGGCGAGACCCTGCCGCGCCAGGCCGCGCCACGCCTCGGCGCACACAATCAGAGCGTATTGGGGCCGCTGCGCGCCGTGCCGCCGCGCAAAGCCGCTGGAGTGATCTGAATGAGCCAGGATTCGCCTTCGCCACTGGGCGGCGGGCAGCCGCGCTACCTGCTGCTGGCGCAAGCCTTGATGGACGACATCAAGGCCGCGCGCTACCCGCTGGACAGCCTGCTGCCCACCGAACACGAGCTGTGCCAGCAGTTCGGCGTCAGCCGCCACACCGTGCGCGAGGCGATCCGCCGGCTCTGCGATCTGGGCCTGATTCACAAGCAGCACGGCATCGGCAGCCGGGTCAAGGCGGTGGAGGTGGCGGCGCGCTATGTGCAAGCCCATGCCGACATCACTGACCTGCACCAGTACGTGCGCGACGTGCATCTGGACATCCATGGCATCAGCGATATCAGCGCCGACGCCGAACAGGCACAGTGGCTGGAGTGTCAGCCCGGGCAGGAATGGCTATGCGTCAGCGGCCTGCGTTTTCGCCAGGGCGACCAGCTACCCCTGGCGTTCACCCACGCCTATATCGCCCGCGCCTACCGCAGCGTGGCGGAGGATCTGGGCGACGGTCGCGAACCGATCTATGCCTTGATCGAGCGGCGCTTCGACCTGCGCGTCACTGACGTGCGCCAGGACATCAGCGCCGTGCTCATCGAAGCCGACGACGCCCAGCGCCTGCAGGTGGCACCGGGCTCGGCGGGGCTGCGGATCATCCGCCGCTACTACGGCCACAACCAGGAATTGCTCGAAGTGGCGGTCAGCCTGCACCCCGGCGAGCGCTTCAGCTATTCCTTCAGCCAACACCTCAAATGGCAGGGCGCGGCGCCCTGACAGCGCCCGCCTGCACGTTATCGATCCAACGACGGAGCCCACACCATGGTTGCTCGATCCTATCTGTTCGTCCCCGGTGACCGCCCCGAGCGCTTCGACAAAGCCTGCGCGGCTGGCGCCGATGTGGTGATCATCGATCTTGAAGATGCCGTCAGCCCCGAAGGCAAGGACGCCGCGCGCGCTGCCATCGATCACTGGCTGCGCGCTGGCGGTCGTGCCTGGGTGCGCCTCAATGGCAGCGATACCGCGTGGTACCAGGATGATTGCTCGCTGCTCGATTGCCCCGGACTGCTCGGCGTGTCGCTGCCCAAGGCCGAAAGCGCCACGCAACTGGCGCAGCTGGCCGCACGGCTGCCGGGCGAGTTGGGCATTTTGCCGATCGTCGAAACCGCCCGCGGCCTCTGGCAGGTCGCTGAACTGGCGCAGGCGCCCAAGGTTGTGCGCCTGGCGTTCGGCTCGGTGGATTTTCAGGTCGATACCGGCATTGTCGGCGACGACCAGCAGCTGTTGTTCGCTCGCTCGCAACTGGTGATGGCCTCGGCCATGGCGCGGATCGAGGCGCCGGTGGATGGCGTGACCGTCGACTTGAACGACGCAGCCCTGCTCACCCATGAGGTCGAACGGGCGCGCCTGCAAGGCTTTGGCGGCAAACTCTGCGTACACCCCAGGCAGGTGCAGGCCATCAACGACGGCCTGCGCCCCCATGCCAGCGAAGTGCAATGGGCGCGCTCGGTGATGGAGATCGTCGATGCCAGCCAGGGCGTCGGCGCGCTGAGCCTCAACGGCAAGCTCATCGACCTGCCGGTGATCCTGCGGGCTCGGCGGATCCTCGAGTCGGCGTGAACCGACGCGGGGATCACTTGCTCTCGCGGCTTTCCTTGTGAATCAGGTACATCACATAGCCAAAGGAGCCCAGGGTCCCCGCGACAATGATCAGCATGATCAAACCGTCCATCTTGCACCTCCACACCGTTGAATTCGGATGACGAGGCTATGGTGCGCCGCCGCTGCTTTTCATAACAGCGGCAGATTGACGATAAAAAAGCGGATCAGATGTCACGCCGAAGAGACCTGCGCCTCCACCAGCATGCGCTCGGCCCAGGCGCCGAAGATCAAGCCGATCGCCGACCACAGCACCGCTTGAATGCCCAGGGACGCCACGCGGAAATCCCACAGTGCCACCGCCGAGTAATGCTCGGGCACCGTATTGATCGATGGAAACAGCATCCCCGTGCAGGTCACGATGATGATGTACAGCAGTGCCGTCATCGTCACCCCGCCCCACAGGCCGTAGCGCGCGATGAAGCCCCAGGTGCTGCGCACGGCGATGGCCATGGCCGCGACCGATACCAGCAGCATGAGAAAGAACAGCTCGGTGCGCTGGCCGAGGGTGTCGGGGTCGCCCACCGAAGGGGGATTGGCCGGGTATTTGAGGTCCGGCACCAGGATCACCGCCACGAACGCAGCCAGCGCCAGCAATGCCGACAGACCTCGCGGCCCGATCGGCCCGACGCGGTTCAGGGCGAAGGCGAACACCAGGGCAAACAGGCCGCCCAGCGCGGTGCCATAGACCACCACGCCACTGAACAATCCATAGGACGCCTGCACCTCGCTGCTGACCAGCTGCGGCTCGTCGGTGTCGTCGCCGTGCATGTGCACCACGCTCTGCTCGAACGCGATGGCGCTGTCGACCTGCGGCTCGCCGAACACCTTGGCGAAGCCGAACGCGAGAATGCCGGCGAGCAGACCGACGAACATGCCCCTGACGAGTAAACGTCCAATCATCGAAAAACGCCTCGTGTCAGTGACCAAGAGGCCCAGCCGTCGACGACCGTCGATTGATGACGGGGGTACGACGGCTGAGCGGGATGTGGCGGAGTCTAACGACAAAATCGCCAAGCGCCTCGGGCGATCCGCGATTCTGAGTTTGTTTTCATCAATGCATCAGGGCTCTGGTAGCGAGGGGGCTTGCCCCCGAACACGTTACCGGCGATATGTTCCTGCCTGACATGACGTCAATCGGGGGCAAGCCCCCTCGCTACACCGGGGCATCAAAGCGCTCGGGTCACCAGATCGCCGAAGGCTGCTACCGGGGCCTGCAGATTGCCGAGCAGGCGCGGCTGCACCAGCCACAGGTCCATCACCGGCTTGAAATCCTTGACCACCATCGCCGCCAGGCGCTCGCGATGCACGCTGCGCTCCAGCAAGGGACGCGGCACCAGCCCCAGGCCCATGCCGTCGGCGACCAGGCCCAATTGCAGCTCGGTGCCAAAGGTCTCGAGGTTGACCTTGAGGCTCAGGCCCATATCCCCCAGTGTGCGCTGCAGGCCGGCGCGAAAACCACAACCGTCGGGGTTGAGCACCCAGCCCTGGGAGTAGCAGTCGGCGAGCTTGATCGGTTTCTTCGGCAACTGCTCGGCAGCACACACCACCACCAGCTCCAGCTTGCCCAGCGACTGGCCGACGATGTTTTCGGGAAACACCTTGCCCGCCGGGAACAATACGGCGGCGGCGTCCAGCTCGCCATTGGCGATCTTGTCGATCAACTGGCTGCCCCAACCGGTGGCCACCCGCGGCTGCAACTCGGGATAGACCTGACGCAACTGCTTGAGCGCGTCGAGCAATACCGCATCGCCCAACGACTGCGGCACCCCCAGGCGCAGCAAACCGGAGGGCGGCGTATCACTGGCGACCAACTCGCTGAGGGCATCCATCTCGCGCAGGATCGCCAGGCATTTCTGGTAGACCTGATGGCCCATCACGGTGGGCTTGAGCGGCTTGGTATTGCGATCAAACAGTTCCACACCCAAGGCTTGCTCGAAGTTCTGCACGCGGCGGGTGATCGCCGGCTGGGTCAGGGCCAGCGACTGCGCCGCGACGCTGATCGACTGGCAACGAATTACCGCCACGAAGGCGTCTATGTCATCGATTTTCATTCGGTCTGCACATGAAAAATACAAAGGAAATATCACCCAAGCATAATCCTTGTGCTGGCTTCTGACCACCTGTCATAGCACCTCGTCCGGCTGTGCCGGGTTGCCTCGACCCCGTGACCGGCGCTGCCTCCAGCCCAGTGTGAGGTAATCCAGCAGCAGCGCCAGCAGCAGCGCGCCGGCGGCAATCGCGAACAGCAGCTGATAATGCCCACCCGTGCCATTGAAGATCAGCGAGTAGAGCAGACCGGCCAGCGCCTGGAAGCTGGCGAACGCTACCGTCGCCTTGCTCCAGGCCACTTGCTGGGCATGGGCGCTGTGCTTGAGTTCGTGCACCCGTGCCAACGCCAGCGGCACGATCCCCGGCGGGAACGAACCGATCACCAACGCCAATGCGCACAACAGCAAGGGTTGCTGACTGACGCCCAACAGCCCAACCGCCACCGCCTGTACCGCCAGGGCCCAGCGAATGCCGCGCCGCGCACCCAGGCGGTCGGCCAGCAGGCCATAGACCATCGGCCCCAGAATCGCACCGACGCCATACATCACCCACACCAGCGCCGCGACCTGAGCGCCCTGCCCGAGGCCGCGGGCCACGTAGTCCACCAGAAACACCATGGCTGGCACCAGTCCGCTGGCCATCAGCGCGTACTGCGAGAACAGCAGGCGCAAGCCGCCGCCACTGGTGTCGCTGGGCTTGTGTTGCTGCACCTGAGGTGTCGCCGCCGGGGCGACCACCGCCGCCGCAGGCCAGGCAAACCAGCTTGCCGCCGTCAACACAGCCGCCACCAGCGCCAGGCCAATCCAGGTATCGCGCAGGCCCCAGTGCAGCAAGGCCGGCACCAAGGTGCCGGAACCGGCGATGCCCAGACCGATGCCGACGAAGATAGCGCCGCTGGCCAGGCCTCGACGGGTCACCGGTACGTGGGGCAACACGGTGGACGCCACCAGCACCATGATTGCGCCGCCGGCGATACCCGACAGCAGCCGCCAGACGAAGAACCAGGCAAACGACAACGGCCAGGCGCAGGCCAGGAACGACAGGCTTGCCACCACCAGCATCAGGCGCAGGGTATTCGGATTGCCGATGCGCTTGCCCAGCGGATGGCCGAGCAAGGCGCCGATCAGATAACCGGCCAGATTCGCGGCGCCGAGGTAGACCACATCGGCCTGAGCGAACCAGTGCGCGTCGATCAGTTGCGGGATCAACGGCGTGTAGGCGAACCGCGCCAGGCCGATGCTGACCAGGCTGGCACACAGGCCGGCGAAGATATGCAGCCACACGCTGTTGCGCGATTGCGGCGTGGCCGCGGCGAGAATGGACATGATGGGGCTTCCTTGAGGGGTGATGCCGTGATTCTAGGGAGCGCCCTGGCGCTGCAGAAATCAACCGCACTGATAGCGATCATCGCAAAGGACGCAGGCATCTTCGGGGCAAAAAGCGACGGAGCTGGCCAGGGAGGGGGCCGCTGCTCCGCCGAAAAGGGAGGATCGAGGTTAGCGGTTAGCGAGGCGTGAATAATGGGCACGGGCAGCCGGCCGGGTATTGCACCCCTGTGCTGAAATAACGGGCTCGTGCTGCCAATGGCTCCTTGATTCACGCCACCATTGGCTCTTGGTTGCAGGGCCATTCCCCGGTAACTTGGCGCTGGAACAGCTTCCCCCTGCGCGACCTCTTCGCGGGCAAGCCTCGCTCCCACAAGTGTACGACTGCGGCTCGGCTTGCACTGTGGGAGCGAGGCTTGCCCGCGAAGAGGCCAGCCCTGCCCGCCTCTATCAAAGGAACGCTCCATGTCTATACGCCTCAACGCCTTCAACCAGCCCATCGGCCCGGACGTCCCGGATTGGACGCCGCGCCAGCGCCCCCCACGCCAGGTCCTGCAAGGCCGCACCTGCCGGCTCGAACCGCTGAATGTCGAAGCCCACGGCGATGCTTTGTACGACGCCTACTGCGCCCAGACCGATGGCAGTGACTGGACCTACCTGTTCGTCGGCCCCTTCACCGATGCCGCCAGCTACCGTACCTACCTTCAAGGCGCCGCGGCCAGTGCCGACCCGCAACACTGGGCAGTGATCGATCAGTCCACGGGCAGCGCCGTGGGCACCCTGTCGCTGATGCGCATCGACCCGGTGCATGGCGCCATCGAAGTGGGCAACGTGACCTTTTCGCCGTTGATGAAACGCACCCCGGTGTCCACCGAGGCCCAGTACCTGTTGATGAAGTTCGTGTTCGACGAACTCGGCTACCGGCGCTATGAATGGAAGTGCGACGCCCTCAACGCGCCATCGCGTCAGGCCGCGCTGCGGCTGGGCTTCAGCTTCGAGGGCATTTTCCGCCAGGCCGTCATCTACAAGGGCCGCAGCCGCGACACTGCCTGGTTCTCGATCATCGACAGCGAATGGCCCGCCCGCCGAGCTGCCTTCGAGCGCTGGCTGGCGCCCGACAACTTCGACACCAGCGGCCAGCAGCGCAGCAAACTTGCGCAATCCTGAATAACGACGATGCTGTTAACCGTTCGCCCGCGCCCGCGGGCGTGAGCAATCCCTTTTCCTGGAAGAAGAGAGCCCCCCTTTGAAATTGGCAAACCCCACCCGGACGCTGATGGCATCGTTGTTGATCCTGAGTTGGACCTCTGTACACGCCGCCTCGGTGGCACCGGTCGCCGCCGAAAACGGCATGGTCGTCACCGCCCAGCACCTGGCCACCGAGATCGGTGTCGATGTGCTCAAGCACGGCGGCAACGCCGTCGATGCCGCGGTCGCCGTGGCCTATGCGCTGGCGGTGGTCTACCCCGCCGCTGGCAATATCGGCGGCGGCGGCTTCATGACCGTGCAACTGGCGGACGGTCGCAAGACTTTTATCGACTTCCGCGAAAAAGCCCCGCTGGCGGCCACCGCCAACATGTACCTGGACAAGGACGGCAAGGTCATCCCCGGCCTGAGCACCGACGGGCACCTGGCGGTCGGCGTGCCCGGCACCGTATCGGGCATGGAGTATGTGCTGCAGAAATACGGCACCCAGCCACGGGCGAAATTGATCGCGCCGGCCATCGCCTACGCTGAAAAAGGCTTCGTGCTGGATCAGGGTGACGTCGACATGCTCGACACCACCACCGCGGACTTTCGCAAGGACGCCAAGGATCTTGCGCCGATCTTCCTGAACCACGGCCAGCCGTTCAAGGTCGGCGAAAAGCTGGTGCAGAAGGACCTCGCCAGGACCTTGCGCAGCATCTCCGGCAAGGGCGCCGATGGCTTCTATAAAGGCTGGGTGGCCAAGGCGCTGGTGGACTCCAGCAAGGCCGGCAACGGCATCATCACCCAGGCCGACCTGGACAAATACCGGACCCGTGAGCTGCCGCCGGTGGAATGCGACTACCGCGGCTATCACATCGTCTCGGCGCCACCGCCGAGCTCCGGCGGTGTGGTGATCTGCGAGATCATGAACATCCTCGAAGGCTACCCGATGACCGATCTGGGCTACCACTCGGCCCAGGGCATGCACTACCAGATCGAAGCCATGCGTCACGCCTACGTGGATCGCAACAGCTATCTGGGCGACCCCGATTTCGTCAAGAACCCGGTGGCCCATCTGCTCGACAAAAATTATGCTGCCAGCCTGCGCGCCGCCATCGTGCCGAACAAGGCCGGGGTCAGCGCCGAACTCAAGCCCGGCGTCGCGCCCCACGAAGGCAGCAACACCACCCACTACTCTATCGTCGATAAATGGGGTAATGCCGTGGGGGTCACCTACACCCTCAACAACTGGTTCGGCGCGCGGGTGATGGCCAGCAGCACGGGGGTCATTCTCAATGACGAAATGGACGACTTCACGGTCAAGGTCGGCGTGCCCAACATGTTCGGCCTGGTGCAGGGTGAGGCCAATGCCATCGCGCCGTACAAGACACCGCTGTCGTCCATGAGCCCGACCATCGTCACCAAGGACGGCAAGCCGCTGATGGTGGTCGGCACCCCGGGTGGCAGCCGGATCATCACCGCTACCCTGCTGACCATGCTCAACGTGATCGACTACGGCATGAACATCCAGGAGGCCGTGGATGCGCCGCGCTTCCACCAGCAATGGATGCCCGAGACCACCAATCTGGAGCCGTTCACGGTCAGCGCCGATACGCGCAAGATTCTCGAAAGCTGGGGCCACAAGTTCACCGGCGCGCAACCGGCCAACCATGTGGCGGCGATTCTGGTAGGAGCACCGGCACTAGGCGCCAAACCGGTGGGCAACAACAGGTTCTACGGCGCCAATGATCCACGGCGCAACACGGGCGAGGCATTGGGTTACTGAGCCCATTGACTTGAGCACTCAAGGCACGCTTTCCCTGTGGCGAGGGGGCTTGCTCCCGATACGGTGTGTCAGTCAACACATCGGTGGCTGAAACTCCGTATCGGGAGCAAGCCCCCTCGCCACAGGGTAATTGCAACCACCGAGCCCTGTCATGATCGGATCAAGTTTCAGCGATCGTAGCGCCAGCAGCAGTGCCCGCCCCCATGCCCATGGTCCGGAAAGATGATGCAGCCACTCAGGCTGCTGAGCATCATCACGGCGGCCAGCATCAGTGCGAATCGACGGTACATGGTAATTCCTCATGGCAGTAATGACGGTGCAGCCCCTGAACGTATCGGGCTACACACATTCAACGCCGCCCACCGGCAAAATCCGTCGGTGCAAAAATAACTATTTTTTCGCGACGGATTGCGCCAGCCTCCCGCGTTCAACTCAGCAGCTACGTTCACTGTGAACGCTGCATGAGGAGACGTCATGAGCCTTCTGGCCAAGTTGCGATACGCCCTGATCATTCCCGTGGCCGCCTCGGCGCTGGCAAGTGCGCTGGCGAGTGCACCGGTTCTGGCCCGCGAATATATGCAGCAACCACCGCCGCCGCCGATGCGCGAAGAGCGTGCGCCCATGGATCGTCAGGGCTACGCCTGGGACCGCGGCCACTGGAAATGGGACGGCCGCGCTTATGTGTGGTTCCCCGGCCACTGGCAGCAGATGCGCGGCCCGGGCCGTTGGGAACCGGGGCACTGGGAAGCGCGCGGTCCGCAATGGTTCTGGGTTGAAGGGCACTGGATACGCTGACGGCCCCGGCACCGAGCGATCAGGTGCCGCGCCAGCAGACGATGAACCATTTTGCGCGCTGCTGTCTGTATCGAGGGAGACACATCGAGCGTCTCCCTCCGGCATCGGCCATCCGCTGCCGCCGATCCAGTCAACCGCCCGAGAAACACCCTTTGAACGAACCTGATCCGGACGTCGAGTTGCTGGCCCGCATCGGCCACAACGAACCGGCCGCCATCCAGGAGATGGTCAAGCGCAAGTTGCCCCGCCTGCTTGCGCTGGCCAGCCGCCTGTTGGGCGATGCCGAGGAAGCCAAGGATGTCGCTCAGGAGAGCTTTGTCAGAATCTGGAAGCACGCCGCCGATTGGCGCGCCGGCCAGGCACGCTTCGACACCTGGCTGCATCGGGTGACGTTGAACCTGTGCCACGACCGTCTGCGGCGGCGCAAGACCCAGCCGTTGGCTGAAGAAGAAATCACCGAGCTGGCAGATACCGCGCCACGCCCGGACGAGCAGCTGGAGGCCGCCGCCCAGAGCCACCAGGTCGCTGCCGCGCTGGCGGCCCTGCCCGACCGACAGCGAGAGGCCATTGTGTTGCAGTACTATCAGGGGCTATCGAATATCGAGGCGGCAGCGCTGCTGGACATCAGCGTCGAGGCACTGGAAAGCCTGTTGTCCCGGGCACGTCGTACGCTGCGCAACACGCTGGCCGCTCACCGCGGCGATGCCCGCCCAGGAGGGGGACTTTGATGACACCGCACCGTTTTACCGAGTTGGCCGAGGCCTATGGCGGTGATCTGCAACGTTGGCCCAGCGCCGAACGCGACGACGCCCGAGCGCTGCTGGCGAGCGGCGACAGCACGTTGAACGCGGTGTTGCGCCAGGCCAGCTGGCTGGATGAGCAACTCGACCAGCATCAACTGCCGGCGGTCTCGCCACAGCTGTTGCGCCAGATCGTAGCCGATGCCACGCAAGAGCGGTCGTTGTGGGCGCGGTGGTTTTCCTGGTTGTGCGGCGCCAGTTTCGTCGGCGTCGGCGTGGCGGGCGTGGCCGCCGGCATCCTGGTGGCCTCCCTGGCCCTGCCGCTGGCGGTGGAGCACGAGTACTTGCCCAATGTTTTCGACTCAGGCGATGGCGATGTCGTCTTCAACCTGGATGCTGCCGAGGAACCCCAGCAATGACCCCCCGTCGACGTTTTACCCCACTGCTGGCGGCCTCCATGCTGCTCAATGTGTTTTTGCTGGGCAGTATCGGTGGCGGCCTTTACCACTGGCGCCATCAGCAGACGGCGGCCGAACCGAGCCATTCCCACGGCTTGCGCCAGGCGTTGGCCGAACTGCCCGAAGCGCGTCGCCACGAACTGCGCCAGGCGCTGCGCCAGAGCCGCGCGGACAATCAGACCCTGCTGGCGGCCCGTCGCGAGGCACGCCAGGCGGTGGTCCAACAACTACGTGAGCCGCGTCTGGACCGCCAGGCCCTGGATCGCGACCTGAGCAAGGCCCGTGAAGCCGACGGTGCCCTGCGTGCGCAGGTCGACACCCTGCTGGCGGACTTCGCCGGCAACCTGGCGCCGGACGAGCGCCAGACCCTGGCCCGGTCGGTGTACGCGCGGGATGAGTGAACACGGTTTTTTCGCGCTGAATGTTCCGGCCCCTTCGCGGGCAAGCCCTGCTCCCACAGTCGTGCATCGCATGTGCCGACCACGGATGCCTCATCCAACCCTGTGGTGGGGGGGGGGGGGGGGGGGGGGGGGGGGGGGGGGGGGGGGGGGGGGGGGGGGGGGGGGGGGGGGGGGGG
>NZ_JBYSWB010000047.1:0-21799 GCF_058986725.1 Pseudomonas sp. GW821-FHT01A09 | reverse complement strand
CCCATGTGAGAGTAGGTCATCGTCAAGATTGAATTCCGAAACCCCCATCTGCGCAGGCAGGTGGGGGTTTTGTCTTTCTATACCCCGCCAAATCTTCGCGATATCTTCGCCAAATCAGCTTCCTTCCGACGGCTCACGCGCCACGCCGTGAAGCGTTTCCCGCTGCGCTTGCGCGTTCATCGATATTAGGCTCTCTAGTTCAAGCAGGACAGGCAAGGTAGCCGAGGACGGCAACCGTCAGCCTTGGTAATGAGCCCATGGCTCAACCCCGAACATTAGCGTTGGAATGCAAGGAGCATCCATTATGGTCGCCTACACGTACTACCCGAATGCAGGTTTTCGCGCATCGTTGTATTGGCGCAAGTTTGCCGACGGGCATGTGTCTAAAATCAAAGCCAGCTATGCGAAGAACCGTGCCATCGCTGATCTGGATGGCTGGCTGCACGCAGGCCCAGATAACTACACGAACGATGACCGCTATCTGGTGAATATCGATTTTCATTTCAGTGTATTCAGTCTGGCTGGCAATTATATTTATCAGCTCAGAGCCATACCTGATCCGTCAGGTCCCCAGCATTTTGAGGGATATCGTCTGGAAATCAGCGTCAATGGCTTTCTAGGGCTCTACAAACCGCCCCTGCTCCTGGATAACCCGCCTTACTGGCGTTTCCCGGGGCTGGACCCGATGGATCTCACGGATGTCGATACTTTCCAGCGAATGGCAATGTGGGGAGGTGAGGGGCCCGCTAGTGGCAAAGGCCTCGTCACGGGTAACGACACGGACCCAGAGTTCTATTATCTGGGGCAGGGGGGACGCAAGGGTACCTTCGAGCTCGACAACATTCAGCTGGACCACCCTCGCTACTGATCCCACGCTGCGTCAATAGAGTAAAGCCACCCATTGCAGGTGGCTTTATTCACTGATGGCTATCCGAAGTCAGGCAGGCTCTTCATCTCGTACCGGTGGCTTGCTTACTTCGTCATGACGGCGGATGTACTTCCAGTCCGCCTCATCGATATAGATCCCGTTCGGCCCACTGCCACCTTCCAGGTCGATCGCCACCCGCGCAGATACCTGCGGCTTGACCGATGCCAGAATAGGCACGAAGCCCAGCTGCAGACTGGTCTCCAGTAACGCCGCCTGATTGCGCTCATCGATATCCGCGGCTTCGTCCAGGTAATACGGCAGGCGAATCTTGCCGGCCTGTTCGCGGTCCATCAGGTGCAGCAGCAGATACATGTTGGTCAGCGCCTTGATGGTCATGGTCGTGCCGTTGGAGGCCGCACCGTCGATATCGGTGTGAATCACCGGCTGCCCGTTGACCTTGGTGATCTCGAACGCCAGCTCGAACAGATCCTTCAGACCCAGCTGGTTGTGGTTCGCCGCCACCAGGCGCGCCAGGTATTCCTTGGCCTCTTCGTTCTTGTTGTCCTGCTCGGCACTCTGGCTCAGGTCGAACACCGACAGGGTTTCGCCTTCCTCGTATTGGCCGGCGCTGTGGATGATCTGGTCGATGTGCTTGAGCGCTTCCTTGTTCGGCGCCAGCACGATGCGGAAGCTCTGCAGATTGGACACCTGACGCTTGTTGATCTCGCGGTTGAACAGCGCTAGTTGATGCTCGAGGCTGTCGTAGTCACTGCGGATATTGCGCAAGGTTCGAGCGATATCGGTCACCGCTGCGCGCCGCGCCTTGCCCAGCGTCAGGGCTTCTTCGCTGCGATGACCGTAAGCGTTGATCAGCAGCTGCAGGCGACGCTCCATGTCGTCCTCGCTGTCGAACTTGGCCACGCCCTTGAGGCGCACCTGAGCGTACAGCGCTTCGATCTGGCCATCGACCCGCAGCAAGCCCTGCCAGCTGTCCTGATAGTCGTTAAGCAGTGGCAGCAGGTTGTCCATGGAATCGTCGACCGGGTCCATGAACGGCGTACCGAACGGCAGATCCGCGGGCAACAGCTGACGACGGCGCAAGGCATCGTCGAGGGTGCGCTGCTTGGCTTCCATGTCGGCGATCTGCCGACCGATCAGCTGCAGTTTCGCCGACAGTTGCTGGACGCGCTCGGTGAAAGCGTCGCTGGAGCGCTTGAGCTCGTCCTGGGCCGCTTCCATCTGCGCCAGTTGTTCGAGCTTGTCGTCTTCCTCGGCGCTCAAGGTCTGCGAGCGCCGGTAGTCTTCCAGCGCCTTTTGCGCATCCAGTACCTGTTGGTACAGGGCTTCGGTCTGGGTCTTGCTCGCAGCGCGGTCGGCGGCTACGGCCTGTTGGGTTTTGAGCTGCTTGAGCTCCTTGTCCAGGCGCTCCTTCTGATCGCGCAGTGCCGCGCGGTCAGCCAGTGCCTGCAGGGCGGGGGGCTCGATGTGCGACAGGTCGATGGAAATCCCCGGCACCTCGAAGCGCTCACCCCTGAAGCCATCGAGGATAGCCTCCAGGGATCTGACCCAGGCATCGTTGTCATCCAGCGCGATGCCTTGCTCGCCCAGCGGCAGGCTAAACAGGGCGCTGTTGAACAGGCGCATGAGGCGCTCGACATCCGGCTGCGAGAACTCCTCGCGCAGGCGCGCATAGCTGTTGTTGTCGGCATGATCGAGCTGTTGCTTCACCGACTTCAGGCGTTTTTCCAGATCGCGCAGGCGCTCCTCGAGGTCTTCGGCGCTGAACTGGCGAGACTGCGCCAGGGCACCGGCGAGTTCGTCGTGGGCGTCCTTGGCAGCGAGCAATTGTTGCTCCAGCACCTTCACGTCAGTGACCAGCGCGAAGCGATGCTTGAGAACCGACAGCTCGCCCAGCCAACGCTGCACACCGGTGATCTCCCGCTCCAGGCGCATCAGCTCCTGGGTGCCGCTGCGCTGGTCGTTCTGCAGCGAATCCTGCTCGCTGCGGTAATGTTCGGCCTGGATCACCAACTCTTCCTTGCGCACACCGGCATAGTCCTGCCAGGTGCCAAGCAGGTTATCCAGCAGCGGCGACAGGCGATGCAGCTTGCCGCGCAGGATGTCGCGTTGAGTCACGCCGTTGGCCAGCGCCTCGACCAAGGGGCCGGCCGCGACCAGCGAGTTGTAGTCCTGCTCCATGCGCCTTACATCGCGGAAGGCTTCTTCACACGCGGCGATATAGTCGACGCTGCCCGAGCGTAGGCTGTGCTCGAAGGCATCGAGGAACAGCTGCTTGAGCTTGGCGGCGGTAATCTCACGCATGTGCAGCAGGTTGATGAACAGCGCGCGGAACGTCTTCAGGCTCTGCTCGCTGGTGGAACGCAGCGGGATCAGCGTCAGGTCCAGCGGGATCGAAGTATGCCCGCCGACCAGCAGCCGGCGCAGCTCATCGGGCTTGAGCTCGTAGGCCTTGAGGCCCTGCTGCTCGAGGTTGGTGAACAGCTCTTTCTGCCGCAGGCAGGTGTCGTTCTTCTGGTAGTGCGCCAGGTCGAGCTCGCCGGCGTAGGCGAAGAACTGGTGCCCGAAGCCACCGCCCGGGCCACGCCCGACTACGCCGATGACGTGCGGGCCATGGGGCAGCGAGACTTCGCAGAGGATGTAGCTGGTGTCGGTGGCGAAATAGAAGCGCCGCGATTGCTCGAGGCTGTATTTGCCGAAGCTCATGTCCGACATGCGCGCCAGGATCGGGAATTGCAGCGCGTTGATCGAGGCGCTCTTGCCCAGATTGTTGGCGCCATAGACCGACAACGGGTGTTCCAGCGGGAACAGGCCGAGACTGTAGCCGGCCGTGTTGAGCAGTGCGAAGCGGCGAATGCCATAGCGTTCCTGGCTCATGCGTCCATCTCCTGTTGCTCTTGGGCAATGGCACGGGCGAGTGCCTCTTCCTCGGATTCTTCTTCACCTTCGGCGAACGGAGCGAGGTCCAGCGGGTCGTCGGTCTGCAGCAGTTTTTCGTCGCTGTCTTCGTCGATCAGCACCGGCGTCGGCAACGGCAGATGGCTGTGCAGGCTGGCCGCCAGATCACGATCCTGTTGCACCGACAGGCATACGTCGAGGAAGCGATGCATCGGCGGCAGGAAGCGATAGATGCCGTTGTCTTCACTGGCAAAGCCGAGCTGGGTCATGCGGCGCATGATCTTTTCTTCCAGCTCGTCCTGGGTCTGCACTTCAGCCTGGATGAACAGGTCGCGGTACTTTTCCAGCAGGGACGGCAATTCGTCACGGCCGAGGCTGCCGCCGTCGAGCACGGCGATCGGATCGCGACCCTGGTCGGCCAGGTGCTCGACCAGGATGAAGGTGAACAACGACAGGCGCTGGGCGGTCTTGTTGACCTGCGCTGCAGCCTGATCGGGGACGAAGTAATAGAAACCACGGGTGTCGCATACCAATTCGAAGCCCAGCGCCTTGAACAGGGAACGATAGGCGTCCTGGCAATTGGACAGTTGGGTGTACAGCTCCGGGTCACGGCGGCTGATGTGGAAACCCTTGAACAGCTCGCGGAAGATCGGCGCCAGCTGGGACAGTTCAGACAGATCAAGATGCATGTTGGGTACTCGCAGAGGGTTGCTCTGAGGGTTCGGATACGGTGCCAGGCGCAGCTTCGGCACTGTTCAGCAAAGCGAAGGATTGCAGGCTGACCCGGTGCTCGCGGGTCGAGTAGTCGCGGCGCTCCAGGCGCTGACGGGAAAAACGCTTGTCCCGCGACAGGCGCGAGAACCAGTAGAGCAATTCGTCGGTGGCGCCGGTGGGCTCCTGCTCCAGCAGCCAGACCATCAGGTCCGGCAACGGCAGGGCGTCTTCGCAGCGATCGAGCATCTCCTTGACGGTGCGCGGCGCTCGCGGTGGCTCGCCACTTTTGACCGACTTGTGCGCACGAGGGAACTGCGCCGGTTTCGGCTCGAAGCGGGCCAGCGCGTACACGTAGGCCTCGACCTGGCTGGCGCTGCCCAGAAAGGTGCTCTGCGGGCGGGAGAACATCGGCAGGGCGGCCTGGGGCACGGCGTCGATGCCTTTGCGGCGAATGGCCGCCAGGGCCAGGGCGGCGCCGCGGGTCACGGCGTTGTGGCGGCGGGCTTCTTCGCGCAGTGGCAGCAGCAGCTCACGGGCGTGGCGCAGGGTCAGTTGAGCGCAGGTCTGCATCTCGAGGATGCGCGCGTGGGTGCGCAGCAGCATGTCGTCGTCGACCAGATGGCCGAGGCGCTGCTGTTCGCCGAGCAGGCGCAGCAAGACGTTTTCGACCTTGCGCACGCCTTGCTCGAAGGCGCCGTCGGCGTTGACCAGGTTGATCATCGGCTCGACGTATTCGTCCCAGGTCGCCAGCACTTCGGCATAGCGCTGGCGCAGCGGAATCTGCCGGTCGCTGGTCTTGGCGCGCTCGGCCACGGCGACCAGTGCCTGTTCGTCGTTGGCGAGCTTTTTCAGCACATCGCGCACGCGCATGTCGAGCAGCCGCAGCTGGCGCGCCAGGTCGTTGCCGTCGCGGATGTCGAAGGCCTGCTGGATGTGCTCGGCCAGACGTTCGAGGTGGCGCAGGTAGGCTTCGATTTCGAGGCACAGCCCCAGCCGGTGTTCACGGCGTAGGTAGGCGAGAAAATCATGGATCTGGGCATTCAGTTCAAAGCGGTTGGGGCTCTTGGCCACCGGCACCAGAATGTCCAGGCGGATCCACACGTCCAGCAGGGCGGTGATGTCCTGCGCGGTGCTGTCGACTTGCTGGGCGCCCAGCTGTTGGCGTAGTTCGCTCAGGCTCAAGGTGCCCTGGTCGAAGTGTTCGCACAGCGGCTCAAGCAAGGCCCAGTGTTCGGCGAGGGCGCGAAGGACGCGCTTGGGTTCGATCATGGGATGGCTGACTCGTTGCCAGATAAAAAGGGGGGATTGTACTGCATCGAGCGCCCCGCGATTGAGCCCCTGATCGAGCAACTGGGGCATATGTCGAGTTTTTCGCGTTCGACTGCGGCAGCGACCGGCGAACAGCGGTAGAATTGCCGCCTTTAACCCTTCACTGATGGTCGGCCCTTGCTAAACGAGTCCCGTCGTCGCAGTTATCTGGACGCCATGCAAGTGGTGCACTGGCTGCCGCGTACCGAATTGCCCTTCGCCGCGCCCTCGCGGCTGGAGCTGTTCGAAGTACCGGCCGTGCTGATCGAGGCGCCCACTCCCGCGGCCTTGGTTGCCAGGCCCGCAGCCGCACCGATTGCCGAGCCGCCGCGTCCTGCCGAGCGGCCGAAGATCGAGGTGCCACGGCCCTCGTCGACTTCGCGTGCGGGCAGCAAACCGGCGGACGAACCCGTTGCGGCGGCTGTCGTCGCCAAGCCGGTGGCCGTGCCACCGCCACGCTTTGCCCTGCAATTGCTGCGTTCCGGCCCTTGCCTGCTGCTGGTCGAGCTGCCCACTGGCGAGCCCTTGCAGAGCCGCGATCCCGCCTACCTGCTGCTCAAGGACATGCTGCGCGCAGCCGGACTGTCGGACAGCCCGCAGATTCTCGGCGAGCCGGTGCGTTGGCCATTGCTGGCGCGCGGCAACCTCGATCAGGGCCCGGATGCCGCTCGGGATTTCGTCCAGGGTGTCGTCGCCGTGCAGATGGAGCAGCAACCCAGCGTGTGCCTGTGGCTGATCGGTCTGCCAGCGGTGCGCTTTGCCGGCGAGGCCAATGCCGAAAGTTATGATCGCGAGCTGCAGGTCGAAGGCCTTGGTGTCGCCTGGGCCTTGCCGGGTCTGGAATTGTTGATGGAAGAGCCAGCACGCAAGGCCGGCGTCTGGCAAGCCATGCGCCGGCTGATGGTGCGTTGGAAGAATCGTGATGAGTGATGCCGTGAGTTTCCGCCGGATGACCGAGGCGGATATGGATGCCGTACTGAAGATAGAATTCGCTGCCTACAGCCACCCCTGGACCCGAGGCATCTTTACCGACGGCCTCAAGTCCTACGAGATCTGGTTGATGTTCGAAGGCGCACAGCAAGTGGGGCATGGCGTCATCAACGTCATCATCGATGAGGCCCACCTGCTCAACATCACCGTCAAGCCCGAAAGCCAAGGCCGCGGCCTGGGTCTGCGGCTGTTGGAGCACCTGATGAGCCGGGCTTATCAGATCAACGGCCGCGAGTGCTTTTTGGAAGTGCGCTCCAGTAATCAGTCGGCCTATCGCCTGTACGAGCGGTTCGGTTTCAATGAGATCGGCCGTCGGCGCGATTACTACCCAGCAGTGGGCGGGCGCGAAGATGCGCTGGTGATGGCTTGCACGCTATTTGAATAGTGCCCTGTAGCGAGGGGGCTCGCCCCCGATCCGCCTGCGTCGGCGACACCGCTTTCGGGGGCGAGCCCCCTCGCTACACAGACCTCGATATTCAGCGATTGCCATCCACCGGATCGCGCTCCGCCAGCTCCGCTTCATCCAGGCCGTTGCCGCCGCCGATGTCATCTTCATCGACGATGCTCAAGTCCTCGTCATCCGGGCCGCCCAGGCCGACTTCGCTGGGCGAGCGGGCGCCATCCTCGTGGATCAGCGTTTCCGGGCTCATGTCATCGTCGGTCGGTTCATGGTCGTCCGTCGACGCCCCGGTCAAGCCGGCATCGCGCTCCCGTGACAGCGGCAGCTCCTGACGCAATTCATCCTCAGGGGTAAGATCGCCGATCTTTGCGGTGGGCTCGTCGACGTCGAAATCCAGCTCCTCCATGGAGCCCATGCGGTCTTCGTTGTCATCAATAGGTTCGGGCTGAGTAGCGCCGAAAGGGCGTTGTGATTCGGTCATGGTATTTTCTCCAGTTCGGGGCCTTAATAAGGTTGACCCAAGGGCGCGGCGAGGATTCAAAATCATTCACCGACAACAATTGGCGTGACCTCGGGGCACCGGGCCGAGTCAAAGGCTGTGCACCGTACTTGAGGCTTGAACATGAACGATCTACAAGAACTGATTGATAACAACGCGCGCTGGGCCGAGGCGATCAAACAGGAAGATCCTGAATTCTTCGCCAAACTGGCACGTCAGCAGACCCCGGAATACCTCTGGATCGGCTGCTCCGATGCGCGGGTGCCGGCCAACGAAATCGTCGGCATGCTGCCGGGCGATCTGTTCGTGCACCGCAACGTCGCCAACGTCGTGCTGCACACCGACCTCAATTGCCTGTCAGTCATCCAGTACGCCGTCGACGTGCTCAAGGTCAAACACATCCTGGTCACCGGCCACTACGGCTGCGGCGGTGTGCGCGCGTCCATGCAGGATCGCCAGCTGGGTCTGATCGACGGCTGGCTGCGGTCGATCCGTGATCTGTATTACGAAAACCGCAACGTGCTGGCCGAACTGCCGACCGAAGAAGAGCGAGTCGACCGCCTGTGCGAGTTGAACGTCATCCAGCAGGTGGCCAACGTCGGTCACACCAGTATCGTCCAGAATGCCTGGCACCGTGGCCAGAGCCTGTCGATCCATGGCTGCATCTACGGCATCAAGGATGGCCGCTGGAAGAGCCTGAACGCGACCATCAGCGGCTTCGAGCAGTTGCCGCCGCAGTATCGTCTGCGGGCGCTCGACTGATGGCGGGTTAAAAAGTCTTGTAACAGTCTGAACGAGAATTTCATTCAACTGCGAAGGCCTTCATGCGTTGATAGACAGGGTAGCCATGCACGTGCATGAGCTACCCTTTCTTTTTGCTCAATACGTACATGGAGGCATGATGAAACCCTATGGCTGGTTAGCGCTCATGGCAGCGCTGTCGATTGGCACCGCCAACGCGGCAAGCAAGGAAGTCGAGATCAACCTGGTCAGCGCCGAAGGCGCACCGCAACCGATTGGCTTGGTGAAGATCGAAGAAACCCAGTACGGCCTGCTGTTCACCCCGCAGCTCAAGTCCCTGCCACCTGGCATTCATGGCTTTCATGTGCACCAGAACGGCAGCTGCGCGTCCGCGACGACGGATGGCAAGGTCGTGCCGGCAGGCGCGGCGGGCGGACACTTCGACCCTGACAAGACCGGCAAGCACCTGGGCCCTTACGGTGCAGGTCACCTGGGCGATCTGCCGGCGATATACGTCAATGCCGACGGCACCGCCAACTACCCGGTATTGGCGCCGCGCCTGAAGAAGCTCTCTGAAGTGACCGGCCATGCCCTGATGGTGCACGCCGGTGGCGACAACCACTCCGATATGCCCGCGCCTTTGGGCGGTGGCGGCGCGCGCATGGCTTGCGGCGTGATCTGAGGCAGCAAGCTGAAGGTGTGAACCAAGGCGCGGGCCAACCCGCGCCACGTCATCGCGCCTCACGCATTGATGGGCGTCAACACCGGCAGCCCGGCAAAGTGCGCGCGCAGATTTTCCACCACCATGATCACTGTCGCCTCCACCGCATCCGGTGAAAGTCCGGCCACGTGGGGCGTCAGTACCACGTTGTCGAGCACTTTGAAGGCATCCGGCGCGCCGGGCTCATCATCGAATACATCCAGCCCCGCTCCCGCAATTTGCCCGCTCTGCAAGGCCTGCAGCAACGCTGTGGTATCGATCACGCTGGCGCGCGCGATGTTGACGATAAAACCGTGGCTGCCCAGAGCCTGCAACTCGGCGCTGCCGACCAGATGCTCGGTGCCGCTGCCGCCAGGCGTGGCGACGATGAGAAAGTCACTGGCCGCCGCCAATTCCAGCACCGTGGCGCAGTAGTCATAGTTCACCTCGGGGCGCGGCCGGCGGTTGTGGTAGCTGACGTGCATGTCGAAGCCCAAGGCGCAGCGTTTGGCGATGGCCAAGCCCACCGCGCCCAGCCCCAGCACCCCCAGGCGTTTGCCGGCGAGGGAGGGGCGCATGTCGCGGGTCCAGCCATCGCGACGTACCAGGGCGTCGAGTTGCGGCACGTTGCGCACGCTGGCCAGCAGCAGCGCCAGGGCATGGTCGGCCACCGAAGAGGCATTCACACCGGCGCCGTTGGTCACGACGATGCCACGACGCTGTGCGGCGGCCAGGTCGACCTGCTCGTAACCCGCGCCGATCACCGTGATGATCTGCAGTTTGTGCAGGGCGTCGATCTCATCGGCGCGCAACCCCAAGGGGCCGCGGGTCAGCACGGCGGTGATTTCGTCGGCGTGGTCACGCACGGCGTCGGCCCGCGTTTGCGGGGTTGGCGCGACGATCAGGCGTAACCCCGCGGCCTCCAGCAAAGGCAGGTAGTCACCGATGGTCTCGACCAGCACTAGAACCGTTGCACTCATGTCACAGCTCGCTTGTATGAAAAAGGCTGATCATAGCAAGTTAGCCATCGAGCAGGATCGCCGGCACCGAGGCGATATCGCGCGGCGTAATCCGGTACTCTTGTCGGTCCTATTCAATCTGCAGCGTGCAGCGCTCCTTCGACCGTCAGCAAAAAGGCACTTACATGACATGGCTTACCGACCCGGGCATCTGGACAGCCCTGCTACAGATCCTCGCGATCGACATTCTGCTGGGTGGCGACAACGCCGTGGTGATTGCCATGGCCTGTCGCAAGCTGCCCGTGCATCAACGTCGCAAGGCGATCTGGGGCGGCATGGCCGGTGCCATTCTGTTACGCGTGGTGCTGCTGTTTTTCGCCATGGAGTTGCTGGCGCTGCCGTACCTGAAAGTCATAGGCGCGCTGATGCTGCTGTGGGTCGGGATCAAGTTGTTGTCGTCCCATGATGACGATCCGCAAATCGACGGCGGCGTGCGGCTCATCACGGCGATCAAGACCATCATCGTCGCCGATGCGGTGATGTCGCTGGACAACGTGCTGGCCGTGGCGGGTGCGGGGCAGGGCAATATTTGGCTGGTCTCGGCCGGGGTGCTGATCAGTATTCCGCTGATCGTGCTGGGCAGCCGCCTGGTATTGACGCTGATGGAGCGCTTCCCGTCGGTGATCCAGTTCGGTGGCGGTCTGATCGGCTGGATTGCCGGCGGCATGCTGGTGGCGGACAGCGCGGTCGCCCCCTGGTTGCTGTGGCCGGCGGTGTGGGTCCATTACGCCGCCAGTGTGCTGGGGGCGGCGCTGGTGTTGGCAGTGGGCGCCTGGCTGAGCAAGCGTAACGCGGCCAAGCAAGAGGCCGAGCCGGATACGCTGTAACCATCATGATTGTAGCGAGGGGGCTTGCCCCCGAAACCCGTGCAGATCCCCCTGCTTGAGGCGTGGTTTTATCGGGGGCAAGCCCCCTCGCTACAGGTCAGGCCTGGCCCTGGAAGTGCAATGCGTTGGTCAGGTCGCCCATGGGCTTCTGGCCGCGGGCGATCATTGCGTCGTCACGTTCCTTGAGGCCGTCGAGTTTCTCCAGACGGAACACCCGCGTGATCAGGCGCAGGATCGATGCGGTGTCGTACACCGTGTGATCCACCGTGCCCTTGCGCGCGAAGGGTGAGACCACCACCGCCGGAATCCGCGTACCCGGCCCCCAGCGGTCGCCCTTGGGCGGCGCCACGTGGTCATGCCAGCCGCCGTTTTCGTCCACCGTGATCACCACCACCATGTTCTGCCACTGCGGGCTGGCCTGCAGCGTGCGCACGATATGGTTGATGTGGCGATCGCCAGAGGTGATGTCGGCATAGCCGGCATGCATGTTGAGATTGCCCTGGGGCTTGTAGAAGGTCACCGCGGGCAGCTTGCCGGCAGCAGCGTCGGCGAGGAAGCGGTTGGTGCTCTTGTCGTCGCCCAGGCCGCCATCGCGCAAGCGCCTGGCGCGTTCTTCGGCATGCTGCGGGCCGAGCTTCTCGAAGTAGTTGAATGGCTGGTGGTGGTACTGGAAGTTGGGGATCTTGGGGATGCCTTCCGAATCCTTGTACTGGTCCAGCGTGACCTGCCAGGCGCCGGCATACCAGGCCCAGTCGATGTGCTTCTTGTTCAGCTTGTCGCCGATGTGCTCGTGGGTCTGCGGCACCATGACGTTTGCCTGGCCGGGCTTGGCCTGTTCGGGGTGTTGCGCATCGCGGACCTGGGTCGGCCAGTAGGGCGGGCTCATGGTGTTGACGCCGTAGCCATCCGGGGTCAGCGCGCTCGGGCCGAAGACCGGGGCGCCTTGCAAGGCGCTGGCTGGCGACTTGTCCGTCGGCTTGAGGCGTGGGTCGGTCGGATCGTCGCTCATCAAGGTAGCGATCTGGCTCTTGGCCGGGGAATCCTTCACGTCGGGATAGAACGGCGGGCGCGCAGCGACCAAGTACTGGTGGTTGAGGAACGAGCCGCCGAAGGCGCCCTGGAAGAAGTTGTCGCACAGCACGAACTCCTGCGCCAGGTTCCACAGGAACAGGGAGTAGGCGCTCTGGGAGTAATAGCCCATGGTCAGGCCGCCGGAGTCGGCCCAGGCCGCGAACATGTCATTCTTGCCGCCATTTATCTGCATCTGATTTTGATAGAACACGTGCCACAGATCGCGGGTCACCAGGCCCATCGGCAGGGGCTCGCCGTTCGGCCCCGTGAGCGCGTAGGGGGCGTTGGGCAGGTTTTCCTGATACTGGGTGCCCGCGGCGTAGGTCACGCCTTCGATGGTCTGCGGACCCAGTTGCAGCACGCCGCCCCATGACGCTGGGAGGTGCGGCAGCAGGCTGCCGTCGCGGTCCTTCTGCTGCAGCTGTTCAGGGCTGGCTTTGGCGAGCGGTTGTGCAAGGCCGGGGAAATCAGCGAACAGATTGTTGAAGCTGCGGTTCTCGGCGTAGATCACCACCACGGTCTTGACGTGCTCTTGCAGCGCCTTGTCCAGTTCGGTGGCGCTCAGGGCGCGGCCCGGGCCATCCGCGTGGGGCTTGTCGGCCGCCTGGACGGTCGCACTGAGGGCGGCACCGGCACCCAGCACGGCAACGCCGCCGAGAAAGCGCCGACGGCTGCTGTCGGGTAAGGTATCGGCGGCGTTGGGCTGGTCTTTGTTGTCGTCTTGATCGTTGCTCATTGGCGGGCGTCCCGGCTGAGGTAACAAAAATGTTTCGCCGGGACGCTAACAATGGAATGTGACAATCAGGCGACAGCGCTGTGAAGAGCATTTTTGCGTGGCTTGCCGACCGGGTTCAAGTTAACAAGGCCCGCAGGGCGGCACTCAATGCCGCCGAGGAGATCGCGCCTATGACAATGGCGCCGCCGAAGTATTTGGCCAGGGTCAGCTTCAAGCCGTGGATGTCCTCTGAGACGGCTTTGGCATCGGATTTAATGCTGGCGATATCGTTTTCGATGCGTGCAAAACGTGCCTCCGAGGTCGTTTCGAATGCTCTATCGCGTTCGGCTTGAGCTCTCAAGAAGCCGTTAAAACGCTCATCCCATGCCTTGTCCCTCAGGGCCTGTTCGCCCAGGAAGGTTTCGTGGCGCATATCCAGCTCTCGTTTCAGCGCTTCGTCACGTACGTCCAGTTCCCGCTTCAGCGCGTCATCGCGCATACCGAGTTCACGTCTGAGGGCGTCGTCGCGTAATTGCAGTTCTTGGCGGTAATCAAAAGTTGTCATGGTTTTCTTCACGAATCTGGCAGTCAGCATGAAGGATAGCGTGGCGCTAGACGGGTGGGGATAGGACGATTCCAACAGGGCTGTAGGACGCTACCCAATCGCAGACGAAAAATATCGCAGACGAAAAAAAGGGCCTACCTTGCGGTAAGCCCTTTTTAGTACTTGGTGGCTACACAGGGACTTGAACCCCGGACCCCAGCATTATGAATGCTATGCTCTAACCAACTGAGCTATGTAGCCAAGTGGCGCGCATTATTCCCCTGGACGGGGGAGGTGTCAAGCGTCATTGCGAAATTATTTTCACTCCCGCCTAAACCTAACCCCTTGATTGCTATGCCAATGGCTCTGCGCATCAGGCGTTGAACCAGCCCAGCTTGATCACGAACAGGATCGACAGAATTACCAATGCCGGGTTGAGCTCGCGGCCGCGGCCGGAGATGAGCTTGATGGCGGTCCAGGCGATAAAGCCGAAAGCGATGCCGTTGGCGATCGAGTAGGTAAATGGCATGGCCAGCGCCGTGACGACCACCGGTGCCGCTTCGGTGATGTCATCCCAGTTGATCTCGGCCAGGCCCGAGCACATCAGCACCGCCACGAACAACAGCGCTGGCGCAGTGGCATAGGCCGGCACGCTGCCGGCCAGCGGAGCGAAGAACAACGCCAGCAGGAACAGCACCGCAACCACCACCGCGGTCAGCCCAGTACGGCCCCCGGCGCTGACGCCCGCTGCCGACTCGATGTAGCTGGTGGTCGTCGACGTGCCCAGCAGCGAACCGGCCATGGCTGCGGTGCTGTCGGCGATCAGGGCGCGGCCCATCTTCGGCATATGGCCGTCCTTGCCCATCAGGCCGGCGCGCTTGGCCACACCGATCAGGGTGCCGGAGTTGTCGAACAGGTCGACGAACAGAAAGGCGAAGATCACGCTCACCAGACCGATGTCCAGTGCGCCCTTGATGTCCAGCTGCAGGAAGGTCGGCAGCAGCGATGGTGGCATGGAGACGATGCCGCCGAAGGGGCTGAAGCCGCCGACGATGGACACGATGGTCACCGCCAGAATGCCGATCAACACGGCACCTCGGACCTTCAGTGCCTCGAGGCCGACGATCAGGAAGAAACCCAGAATCGCCAGCACCGGCCCTGGCGCCTTGAGATCGCCGAGGCCGACCATGGTCGCCGGGTTGCCCACGACGATCCCGGCCTCATGCAACCCGATCAGCGCCAGAAACAGGCCGATACCGGCCGCGATGCCCGAGCGCAGGGGCAGTGGGATGCTGTTGACGATCCACTCGCGGATGCGAAAGATCGACAGCACAAAGAAGCACACCGCCGAGATGAACACCGCCCCCAGCGCCACCTGCCAGGTATGGCCCATGTGCAGAACCACGGTATAGGTGAAGAAGGCGTTCAAGCCCATGCCCGGTGCCAGTGCGATCGGGTAGTTGGCGATGATCCCCATGACTGCCGAGCCGATGGCCGCAGCCAGGCAGGTGGCCACGAACACGGCGCCTTTGTCCATGCCGGTCTCGCCGAGGATGCTCGGGTTGACGAAGAGGATGTAGGCCATGGCCAGGAACGTGGTCACGCCCGCCAGGATTTCGGTGCGCACCGTGGTGTCATGCGCCTTGAGTTTGAACAGCGTATCCAGCATGGAGCTCCCCGGGGGTGCGCTGAGGCACCGAAGTTAGGCTGATAAAAGTTGACCGGGTGGTTAACTTAATGGTCGCCGTGCTAAAGCAGGAAGCGGGCCAGCGCCCGTGATTGTTGGATGAAAGATGCGTCTGTGCAATGGAGCGGTCAGATCGACAACGGGACAGACCATTAAATACCTGACTTGCAGGTCAAGAGCGCTATCTGTCATTCAAATTGTCTGCGCTGCCCATCCACCATTCGTTCAGCCAAGCCGCGCCCTGAAAAGAGGCACCCTCCATGCGGGGGCCGCCGGTTTTGGTGCGCTATTGACTAAAATCGCGGATTGGCACCGGTGCCCTCAATCTGTGGCGGCACGTGCCGATAGATGGGTAGCACCGGTGGAGTGAATCTTGCTTTGCCTTGATGGCACTGTGCTAGTTAAGTGGGTGCAATCGCTTTTGGTCCAGTGGAGAATTCGGACATGCAAACCCTTCTATCCCCCGGCATTCGTCTGCTCGGGCGGTTCCAGTTCGCGCGCAAGTTCCAGCTGCTGTTTCTGCTGTTCATGCTGCCGTTGGCCGGCAGTCTGTGGTTGCTGGGGCAGGACTTTCGCTCGCGGCTTGGCGTCATTGCCGGTCAGCGCACAGGGGTGGAGCAACTGCTGGCGCTGGAATCGCTGGACGATCAACTGATCGCCCAGCGTAACCGCGCGGCCCGCTGGAAGGCCGTGGACATTCTCCACAACCCGACCGCCCAGGCGCAGCAGGCGATGAACGCGCTCAGCGCCGCCAACCCCGCCCTGCAAGCGGCGGTGACCGAGCTGGGGCAGGCCCTGAAGCGCAGCGGCGCAAGTGGTGATGCACTCAAGCGCTTCGACAAACTCAAAGCCGCGACTGCCGGTATCGACCTCGACAGCCTGCGCAGCATCGGTTGGTGGCCAGACGGCTACGAACGCTTCACCAGCGCCTCGGCGGCCCTGCAGAGCGTGCGCGATCAGTTGGCCATGGACAGTGGCCTTATCCTCGATCCATGGATGGAGACCTACCTGCTGATGCAACTGTCGACGCAGCAGGTCCCGGACCTGATCGAACGGGTAGGGCGTATTGCGAGCGTCGGCGAGGCGTCGGTGGTAGCCGGGCAGTTCAGCTTGCAGAGCCGCTTGCAGATGCGCGACCTGCGTAACCGCATCGGCGATTCCCGCGAAGAGATGGTCAAGGCTGGTGCCTCGTTGCAGAACCGTCTGCCGCCGGGCTTTGCCGCCTGGGCCAATCAGTACGACAAGACCCTGCAGCGCCTCGACGCCGAACTCAAGCATCTGGACGACGGCTTGTTCTCGGGCGATCTGAAGCTGGGCGCCGGGGAGTTCGAGCAAAGCATGGATGGTCTGCTGGCCGAGCTGTCGGCATTGCGCCGCCAATCACTGGTATCGCTGGACAGCCGCCTAAGCTATCACCGCGGCCAGACGGTCAACCAATTCCTGCCCGTGGCGGCCACCTTCGCGGTGATGCTGCTGCTCGCGCTGTATCTGTTCGCTTGCCTGCAGGCATCCATTCGCCTCAGCGCGCGGGGCATCACCACCCTGGCTGAATCGTTGCGCGACGGCAATCTGTGCGTGCAAGTGGCCGTGAGCGGTCGCGATGAGCTGGCGGCGATCAGCACCGCGCTCAACGTTGCCGTGGTGCAACTGCGCACCAGCCTGCAAGGGGTCGATCACGAGACCTCCCAGCTCAGCGGGGCGGTACAGACCTTGGGCGATCATTCCAGCGGCACTCTGGTGGACGTCGAAGCGCAGCAGTTGCAGATCAGCCAGATCGCGACCGCGGCCACGCAACTGGCGGCCACCTCCCAGGGCGTGGCCAGGAGTTGCGAGCAGGCCTCGGGCAGCGCCCAGCACACCCGGCAGATTGCCGAGGACAGCAGCCGGGACAGCCAGCGCACCACTGCCAGCATTCAACAGTTGAATTTGCGCCTCGGCGAAACCGCGTCGGCCCTGGGTCGGGTCAGCGAGCAAGGCCAGCAGATCCAGTCGGTGGTCGATACCATTCGTGGCATCGCCGAGCAGACCAACCTGCTGGCGCTCAACGCTGCCATCGAGGCTGCCCGTGCCGGTGAGCAGGGCCGTGGTTTCGCCGTGGTCGCCGACGAGGTGCGCAGCCTGTCGCAGCGCACCCAGGCGTCCACTGCGCAGATCGCCGGTACCGTGGACAGCTTGCGCACCACTGTCAAACAGGCCGTGGACCTGATGGAGAGTGCTTGCGGCCAGGCGCAGTCCGATGCCGCCGCGGTGACCGGTCTGGGCCAAAGTCTGGGGGCGATCGCCAGCGCCGTGCAGGGCGTGACCGACACCCTGGCGCAGATCGCCACGGCAGTGGAGGAGCAAGCCAGCGTCGCGGACGAAGTCAGCAGCAACATCCAGCAAGTCGATCAGGCCGCCGGGCGCTTGCTAGAAGGCGCGCGCGCGGTGAACAGCGCCGCCGATCAGTTGAGCAGCGGCAGCCGTGCGTTGAGCAGCAATACGGCGCGTTTCAATCTGGTTTGAGGGTTGGCTGGGCGGGCCTCTTCGCGGGCAAGCCTTGCTCCTACAGGGTCGACTGGGGTCTAGTCATACACCGGTGGGGCCTTGCTCCCACAGTGTCGACTGGGCTCAAGTCATACACCGGTGGGAGCAAAGCTTGCTCGCGAAGGGGCCCGTAAGCCGACTTCATGATCCCCCGTGAAACTTGGCATCCCATGTCACAAAATGGCACATTGTCGCACCCCGCGCAGTGCGTGCCCTTTCGTGTCCGGATGACCGTCATGTCCAGCAGTACCACCCCTTCAGCCTCGGCCACCCCCTCGGTCGCCAGCCAAGCCAGCCCGCTGGTGATGCGCGTGATCGGCGCCTGCGCCCTCGCGCACCTGATCAACGACTTGATCCAGGCGGTGTTGCCGTCGATCTACCCAATGCTCAAGGCCAACTATGGCCTGAGCTTCACCCAGGTCGGGCTGATCACCCTGACCTTTCAGCTCACCGCCTCGCTGCTGCAGCCGTGGGTCGGCTATTACACCGACCGTCATCCCAAACCGTGGCTGTTGCCCCTGGGCAGTGTCTGCACCCTGATCGGCATTCTCATGCTGGCGTTCGTCGGCACCTTCCCGGCCATCCTGCTGGCTTCAGGGCTGGTGGGTATCGGCTCTTCGACCTTTCACCCGGAGACCTCACGCATCGCCCGCCTGGCCTCGGGCGGGCGCTTCGGCCTGGCGCAATCGACCTTCCAGGTCGGCGGTAATGCCGGCACTGCGTTCGGCCCATTGCTGGCCGCCGCCATCGTCATTCCCTATGGCCAGGGGCATGTGGCCTGGTTCGGGCTGTTCGCGGTATTCGCCATCGGCGTGCTCTACGGCCTGAGCCGCTGGTACCGCCACCACTTGAGCCTGTTCAAGCTCAAGGCTGGCGGCAAGGCCACCCATGGCCTGTCGAAGAACCGCGTGACCTTCGCCCTGGGGGTGCTGGCGCTGCTGGTGTTCTCCAAGTACTTCTACATGGCCAGCTTCACCAGCTACTTCACCTTCTACCTGATCGAGAAGTTCGACCTGAGCGTCGCCAGCTCACAGCTGCATTTGTTCCTGTTCCTCGGCGCGGTGGCGGCCGGGACCTTCTTCGGCGGCCCCATCGGCGACAAGATCGGCCGCAAGGCAGTGATCTGGTTCTCGATCCTGGGCGTCGCACCGTTCACCCTGGCGCTGCCCTATGTCGACCTGTTCTGGACCGGCGTGCTCAGCATGATCATCGGCTTCATCCTCGCCTCGGCGTTCTCGGCCATCGTGGTGTTCGCTCAGGAACTGGTGCCCGGCAATGTCGGCATGATCGCGGGTGTGTTCTTCGGCCTGATGTTCGGGTTCGGCGGCATCGGCGCGGCGCTGCTCGGACACTTTGCGGATATCCACGGCATCGAGTACGTGTACAAGCTGTGCTCGTTCCTGCCGCTGTTCGGAATCCTGACGATCCTGTTGCCCTCGACCAAAGGGGTTTGACGTCTGGTGAAAAAAGCCCGGAACGTCCTGAAAATACTAGGCGTTGCCTCGCTCTTGTGCAGCGCCCAGGCCCATGCCGGCTCGCTGCGCTGCGGCACGGCGCTGGTCGGCGAGGGTGCGCAGATGGCCGAAGTGCTCGACAAATGCGGCCAGCCGCCACGCCAGGACAGCCAAGGGCCAGCGTCCAGGCCCTATGGCTACAACGGCTACTGGAACTCGGCGAAGATCAGCATCTGGGTCTACGGCCCGGACGGCGGCGCTTACCAGTATCTACGCTTCGTCGACGAACGCCTGGTGGAAATCGAGATGCGCCGCAAGGCACCGGGACGAGTCTGTTTCCGTGGGAGTGAGGTGCAGCGCTCGTGTGGGGCATGTTGCTTTACACTGACGATCGTCACGCTATCGCCCCAGCCCGTTGGAATGCCATGCCTGCTTATCAACCAATTTTTCAGATCACCCCTCGGATCCTCAGTCAGGTCGCTGCGATCAGTGAATTGATCGGGCGCTTGTCCGTGGTCAGCAGTGGGGCGCTTTCCCCGCAGTTGCGCCGTGAAAACCGCATTCGCACCATCCATGCGTCGTTGGCGATCGAGAACAATACGCTTTCGCTGGATCAAGTCACGGCCGTGTTCGAAGGCAAGCGCGTGCTCGGTATGCCCCGTGAGATCCAGGAAGTACGTAATGCGATCCTCGCCTACGAACAGATGGAACAGTGGTCACCCCATAGCGCTGCGGACTTGCTGGCGGCCCACAAGCTGTTGATGTCGGCACTGGTCGACCAGGCAGGCCGTTATCGTCAGGGCGGCGTTGGGATCTACCGTGGGGAGGTGCTGGTACATATGGCACCGCCGGCCAATCAGGTCCCTCGACTTATCCATGATCTCACCCGCTGGTTGGCGGCCACCGATATCCATCCGTTGATTGCCAGTTGTGTGTTCCATTACGAATTTGAGTTCATCCATCCCTTCGAGGATGGCAATGGGCGCATGGGACGTTTATGGCAAACCCTGATTCTCAGTCAGTGGCAACCGTTGCTGGCACATCTGCCGGTAGAAACACTGATTCATGATCGGCAACCTGATTACTATCAGGCGCTGAGCGAGTCGGACAAGCAGAGTGATGCCACGGTGTTCGTCGATTTCATGTTGCAGGCCATTTTGGATGCGATCACCGAGTCGCAAGGTTCTACAGTGGAAAAAGGTACGGAGAAAAGTACGGAGATAGGTTCGGAGAAAAGTTCGGAGAAGATCCTCGCACTGCTGCGGGATCAACCCACTCTGTCGGCCAAATCATTGGCCGCCGCACTGGGCATCAGCCCCCGCGCAGTCGAAAAGCTGCTCGCCAGGCTGCGCGGTGAAGGCCGTTTGGAGCGAGTCGGCGCGGCCAAAGGCGGCCACTGGCGGGTTCTGCGGGCAAAGGCGAGCAGCTGATCAAACGGCGCCCTGCAGGAACTCCCGCAAGCGCGTCTGCAAATGCACCACGGCACCTTCCATCTGCAGGAACGCCTCCGCCGGCACCACCTCCCAGCGCTGCCCCTCATCGCCAAATACGATGCGCTCGAAGGTGCCGGCGGGCACCTGCGCCACCAGAAACCAGGTGTCCAGTCCGTTTATGCCTTGACCCGGATAGACCTTCGAACTCACCACCCACGCCGGATCCAGCGTCAGGCTGAACTCCTCCATGGTTTCCCGCGTGGCGGTCTGCAGCGGGGTCTCATCGCCCTCGCGGCCACCGCCCGGCAGGTCCCACATGCCCGGCCAGGGAATGCTCGGCTTGTCGTCACGCAGATAGGTCAGCACCTGGCCCTCGCAGAGCAGGGCGATCTTGGCCCCGGAGAACATCGGTTGCGTCGACATGATGGCTGCGTCTCCCTGAAAGTTGGCGGTCAGGGTAGCAAACTGTCACGCCCGATGCGGGCTGGGAGGCTGTCGACGCCCAAGGCCCGGCCTTGCCGCACGAGTAGCAGTGGCAACGCATGCAGCCCAGCACGGTGCGGGTTTCCCCCCGGGTAGCCGCTGTTGACGTCTTCACAGGTGCCGACCTAGTACTGGCGCCTACCTGCATTACCCAAGCAATGGGATATCCCGTTGACATAGCCCATTACAGGATTAGTGTGGGATATACGCATGGCATATCCCGTGGAGGTCGATTATGAAACAAGGTGCGGTTTTTCAGAACAATCGTAGTCAGGCGGTTCGTTTACCCAAATCTGTAGCACTGCCGGATGACGTCAAGCGAGTGGATGTCATTGCGATTGGGCGCACGAGAATTCTTACGCCGGTAGGCGAATCCTGGGACAGCTGGTTTGATAATGAAGGAGTCACTGCGGACTTCATGACTCAGCGCGAGCAGCCTGCGGATCAGGAGCGAGACGGCTTTTGATGCTGAAGTTCATGCTGGATACTAATATCTGTATTTTTGCCCTGCAGAATCGGCCCGTACACGTACGTGACACTTTCAAACGTCATCACGGCCATATGTGCATCAGTTCCGTGACCTGGATGGAGTTGATCTCAGGGGCTGATATTGGTCAGTAACAATCGTCGCGAGTTTGATCGGGTTCCGGGGGTGAGGGTGGATGATTGGGTTGCTCCGGACGTCTAGGTGATTTTATAGATCTGCTGGGGGGTGGGCTTGAGATTGGGGTGGTTCTGCTTTCGAGTCGGCCTTGGGGTCGCCGCCCCCACCATTGGCCCCTCGCTGGGGCGCCATCTCTTGAGAAAGTAAGCCCGCGTTCCGGCACGCTAGCGGGGCTTGGCCGGCATCCATGCCGGCCATCCCCGCGCAAGCGTACCTCCACGCGGCCTGCTGAAAGGGGGCGGC
>NZ_JBYSWB010000046.1:0-24039 GCF_058986725.1 Pseudomonas sp. GW821-FHT01A09 | reverse complement strand
TTCAACGAAGGGCTACCGCCTGCGGTCGCAGAGGAAAAACTCAATTCAGTGTCCGGGATCAGTTGACCACTACAGTCCACCGCCCTGTTCTGCCCAGCCGGAGTTAAAAGTGCGCAGCTTTTCGGGCGAAAGCCAGGTTTTCAGCTGTTTCGTCAATTCCCAGACCAGAGGCATTTCCGCATCGTAGGAAGCGCCAGCACCTAAAAAAAGCCCGGTTAATCCATTAGCCATAGTTGGAGGTCCTAGAGCTGGGTTGTAAGGCAGCGGCATGAGGCGTGGCTTGGAGGGGTTAGATGACGCTTCACCCCTTCAGATTTAAGCAGGTATGGCGCGATAGAACGAAAAAAGCCCCGGGCTTGATAGCCGGAGCCTTTCCTTCGCTGCACCCACCCTGCACCCATAAGGTTCAAAGCGGCCACTGCAATAGGGCTGAAAGCCCTGAATTTGTTGGTGCACCAGGCGGGATTCGAACCCACGACCCCTGCCTTCGGAGGGCAGTACTCTATCCAGCTGAGCTACTGGTGCAGCGCGGGCGCCATCATACCCATCTCGATACCCGTCGTCCATGGCGACGAACTGCACATCATTTCAGCATGTGTGTGGTCCAACCCCATGCCGTAAGTGGAAAAACCCACAGCGATGCCTAGACTTGTTCTTTTTTTCGAACGGGCTATTGTCCTTTGGCCCCATAGATCCTAGGATTCGTTTGAGATTTCAAACGCTATTGTCTGGTCGCTGAACTGCACCCACGCGTGCACGCCGTCGCTTCAGCCTGGGCACCTTTTCATATTCATCCTCGCGCCCGCCAACGGGTGCCGTTAAGGAAGCCGACATGCAGCTCAAAGATTCGTCCTTGTTCCGCCAGCAAGCCTATGTCGATGGTGCCTGGCTTGATGCGGACAGCGGTCAGACTATCAAGGTCAACAATCCGGCCACCAACGAAATCATCGGCACCGTGCCGAAAATGGGCGCAGCCGAGACTCGCCGTGCCATCGAAGCCGCCGACAAGGCACTGCCGGCCTGGCGTGCACTGACCGCCAAGGAGCGCTCGGGCAAGCTGCGTCGCTGGTTCGAACTGATGATCGAGAACCAGGATGACCTCGGTCGCCTGATGACCCTGGAGCAGGGCAAGCCGCTGGCCGAAGCCAAGGGCGAGATCGCCTACGCCGCCTCCTTTATCGAGTGGTTCGCCGAAGAAGCCAAGCGCGTCTACGGCGATACCATTCCAGGCCATCAACCCGACAAGCGCCTGATCGTCATCAAACAGCCGATCGGTGTGACCGCGGCGATCACGCCGTGGAACTTCCCGGCGGCGATGATCACCCGTAAAGCCGGCCCGGCCCTGGCCGCTGGCTGCACCATGGTGCTCAAGCCCGCTTCGCAGACGCCGTTCTCGGCGCTGGCGCTGGCCGAACTGGCCGAGCGTGCCGGTATCCCAAAAGGCGTGTTCAGCGTGGTTACCGGCAGCGCCGGCGACATCGGCAGCGAGCTGACCAGCAACCCTGTCGTGCGCAAGCTGAGCTTCACTGGCTCGACCGAAATCGGTCGCCAGTTGATGGCCGAATGCGCCAAGGACATCAAGAAGGTCTCGCTGGAACTGGGCGGCAACGCGCCCTTCATCGTGTTCGACGATGCGGATCTGGACAAGGCCGTCGAAGGCGCGATCATCTCCAAGTACCGCAACAACGGCCAGACCTGCGTGTGCGCCAACCGCCTGTATGTGCAGGACGGCGTCTACGAGGCCTTCGCCGAGAAGCTCAAGGTCGCGGTGTCCAAGCTCAAGATCGGTAACGGTCTGGAAGAAGGCATCACCACCGGCCCGCTGATCGATGACAAGGCCGTGGCCAAGGTCAAGGAGCACATCGCCGACGCCCTGAGCAAAGGCGCCAAGGTGCTGACCGGCGGCAATGCGCTGCAAGGCAGCTTCTTCGAGCCGACCGTGCTGGTCAACGTCTCCAAGGACGCCGCCGTCGCCAAGGAAGAGACCTTCGGCCCGCTGGCGCCGCTGTTCCGCTTCACCGACGAAGCCGAAGTCATCGCCATGGCCAACGACACCGAGTTCGGCCTGGCTTCGTACTTCTATGCCCGTGACCTGAGCCGCGTGTTCCGCGTGGCCGAGGCGCTGGAATACGGCATGGTCGGCATCAACACCGGTCTGATCTCCAACGAGGTCGCGCCGTTCGGTGGCATCAAGGCGTCGGGCCTGGGCCGCGAAGGCTCCAAGTACGGCATCGAGGACTACCTTGAAATCAAATACCTCTGCATTTCGGTCTGACCGGCAGCGGTATTACCACCCGTGGGGCGCGAGAGCGACGCTCCACGGGCGTTTGGCCTGCAAGACCCTTTTCCGGTCGGGAGGCCGTGGCAGTCGATCATCGTATGCTGCCACCGTTGACCCTGGCCGTTTTTGCCTTGAACCACGCCGACCGATGAGCGGCGAATGAGGACACCATGAGCAAGACCAACGAATCCCTGATGCAGCGCCGCGTCGCTGCCGTACCCCGCGGCGTGGGCCAGATCCATCCGATCTTCGCCGAGTCCGCGCAGAACGCCACTGTGACTGACGTCGAAGGCCGCGAGTTCATCGACTTCGCCGGCGGTATCGCTGTGCTCAACACCGGCCATGTGCATCCCAAAGTGATCGCCGCCGTCGAAGCGCAACTGCACAAGCTGACCCACACCTGCTTCCAGGTGCTGGCGTACGAGCCGTATGTCGAAGTGTGCGAAAAAATCAACGCCAAGGTGCCGGGCGATTTCGCCAAGAAGACCCTACTGGTTACCACTGGCTCCGAAGCGGTCGAAAACGCCGTGAAGATCGCCCGTGCCGCTACCGGCCGTGCTGGCGTGATCGCCTTCACCGGCGCCTATCATGGCCGCACCATGATGACCCTGGGCCTGACCGGCAAGGTGGTGCCGTACTCGGCCGGCATGGGCCTGATGCCAGGCGGCGTGTTCCGCGCCCTGTATCCATGCGAGCTGCATGGCATCAGCGTCGATGACTCCATCGCCAGCATCGAGCGCATCTTCAAGAACGATGCCGAGCCCAAGGACATCGCTGCCATCATCATCGAGCCGGTTCAGGGTGAAGGTGGTTTCTACGTGGCGCCGAAGGCGTTCATGACCCGTCTGCGCGCCCTGTGCGACCAGCACGGCATCCTCCTGATCGCCGACGAAGTACAGACCGGCGCTGGCCGTACCGGCACCTTCTTCGCCATGGAGCAGATGGGCGTGGTCGCTGACCTGACCACCTTCGCCAAGTCGATCGCCGGCGGTTTCCCGCTGGCCGGCGTGTGCGGCAAGGCCGAGTACATGGATGCCATCGCCCCCGGTGGTCTGGGCGGTACCTACGCGGGCAGCCCGATCGCCTGCGCCGCGGCGCTGGCGGTGATGGAAGTCTTTGAAGAAGAGCACCTGCTGGACCGCAGCAAGGCCGTGGGCGAGCTGATCGTCACCGAGCTCAAGGCGATTCAGGCCAAGTACCCGGTCATCGGCGATGTCCGCGCCCTGGGGGCGATGATCGCGGTCGAGCTGTTCGAAGGCGGCGACAGCCACAAGCCGAACGCTGCAGCCGTGGCTCAGGTGGTTTCCAAGGCTCGCGACAAGGGCCTGATCCTCCTGTCTTGCGGCACTTACGGCAATGTCTTGCGCATCCTGGTGCCGCTGACCGCACCGGACGAGCAACTGAAGAAAGGCCTGGCCATCATCGAAGAGTGCTTCGCCGAACTGGCGTGAAGTCTCATCGTTGAGTGAAAAAACCCGCTTCGGCGGGTTTTTTTTTGCACAAACGGCAATAACGGCCGTTAATAGAAAGATGAGTTGCCTTTTGATTGCAGGGAGCGAGCAAACATGAGCGTAGAGCCAGTGCCGGCGCCGCGAATACTGATTGCGGAGACCGACCCTTGGACCCGTGACCTCCTGACCCAGATCATCCTGACCGTGCGTTGCGACGCGGTGGTGGATGTGTGCGAGAACGGTCTGCAGGCCGTGGCGCGGTTGGCTCAACATCCTGATCTGGTGCTGGCGTCGCGCGAGCTGTCCGGTGTCGATGGCCTCGACCTGCTGCGCCACGCACGGCGCGCCAAGTCGGACCGCCCGTTGCCGTTCATCCTGATCAGCAATCGCAGTGACGCTGCCAGCGTGCGTGAAGCCTTGCCGCTGGCGCCCACCGCCTATCTGACCAAGCCGCTGAATGTCGACTCCCTGCGTCAACGGCTCGAAACCTTGCTGCTCAGCGGTGGCGAGCCGGTGTTTTGCGAGGTGCCGCCAATCATGCCGGGGATGGTCCTCAACCGTTTTCTCGACAGCCGCCGCGAGCAATCCGACGGCGCGCCGTTGCTGGCGGACGTGCAGGTGGCGGTCAAGCGCAGCCTGCAGGCCGATGGTCTGAACCTCAAGTTGTTGGAGGAAGAGGTGCGCGCCGATCCGCAGATCACCGCGGTGCTCATCGCCGCCGCCAACAGTGCGGCGCAGCATCGCGACGGCCCGGCGCAAACCCTGCTGCAGGCCATGAGTCGGCTGGGCGCGACCCAGAGCATGAACCTGATCCTCGGCCTGACGCTCAAGCGTGCCGCGCGGCTGAGCGATCCGCGCCTGGCCGAACACGCTGAGCATTATTGGGACCTGTCGTTGCACACGGCCGAATACGGTCGCACGCTGGCGCGTTTGATGAACCTCGATCAGGAGCGCTGCTATTGCGCCGGGCTGCTGCACTGCCTGGGCGATCTGGCGCTGCTGCGTTGCCTGCAGGAGTGGTGCCTGGCCGGTGGCAGCCTCAGCGAAGGCGATATCCCCAACGCCCTGAAGCAGTACGGTGCCGGGTTCGGCTCGGCGCTGCGTACACGCTGGCGGCTGCCGCTGGAATTGCGCGAGCTGATCGCGGCGATCTATCAGCTGGGCGGGGGCGTCTATTCGCGCGATGCGCTGGCGATGAACCTGGCGGCGCAGTTGGCTCGGCTCAAGCCGGAGGAGAATCTCGACGCAGTCATCAAGGGCAAGACTGCGCGGTTGTTGAAGATCAGCCCGGTGGAGCTGCAGAGGATGCGGCGTAACTGACTTGGCGGCGGGCTGATGGGCAGGCGTAATCAGTGCCGGCCTCTTCGCGGGCAAGCCCTGCTCCCACAGGCGGTTGAGCGGTTGACTTTATGGGAGCAGGGCTTGCCCGCGAAGGGGCCGCCGCTGTCTCCCACAGGCGGTTGAGCGGTTGACTCTGTGGGAGCAGGGCTTGCCCGCGAAGAGGCCGCCGCTATCTGCCCGGGGCTACGAGTCCTACGCCAGCACGATCTGATTCTTGCCTTGGCGCTTGGCCTGGTACATGGCCGCGTCGGCACGGGAAAACAACGCGTCGAGCATCTCGTCGTCCGGGCTCAGGTTGGTCAGCCCCTGGCTTACCGTGACGCCGTATTGCTTGCCGTTGTGGTTGAAGCTCAGGCGCTGGATCTCGCGTTGCAAACGCTCGGCAATCTGCTTGGCCATCTCCGGCGCGCAGCCCGGAAATACCGCGGCAAACTCTTCACCGCCGATACGCCCGAACAGATCGCCCCGACGCAATGCGCCTTTGCCGCTCTCGGCAATGCGCTGCAGCACCTGATCGCCCGCAGGGTGGCCATAGGAGTCGTTGATGATCTTGAAATCGTCTATGTCGAGCAGCAGGAAGCCCATGGGCGTGCCGTCCAGCCGAGCCTGTTCGAACTCGCGATGGGCGCACTCGAAAAAGTGCCGGCGGTTGCTGCTCTGGGTCAGCACGTCGGTGGTGGCCAGGCGTTGCAGCTCGCCTTCGAGGTGCTTTTTTTCGGTGATGTCTTCAGCGATGCCGACCACTATGACCTTGCTGGCATCCACCTGCTGATTGACGAAGCACTTGTCGCTGATCCAGCGCACCTGCCCGTCGGCGCGGATGATGCGGTACTCGCGGTCGACGATCGAGCCCTTCTCCAGCACCTCGGCCAGGGTACGTTCGGCGTAATCGAGGTCGTCGGGGTAGATGCTGTCACGCCACTCGTTGAAATCCGCCAGCAGCAAGCCTGCCGAACGCCCGAAAATACGCTCGTAGGCAGGGCTGACGTAGATCATCTGCTGGGTTTCCCAGTCGAACGCCCAGAGCACCGCATTGACGCTGACCAGCAGCGAGCTGAACAACTGCTCGCGCTCGCTCAGGCGTGCCACTTCTCCCTGCGCATGCATCAACGCCATCAAGGTTTCGGCGGCTTCGGGCATCTGCTGGAACGGAATCGAATGCGGTTTTTTTATACCCATCATGGGTGCATCTCAAAAGGCGTGGGGTCTATGGCGAAATGCGCTAGCGATAGGCAGCCACGGCACTGCCCGCTGACACGGCGAGTATGTCCTGAGAGTAAAAAAATGTTTCGAAGTTCCGACAAGCGCCCCCTATTTACGGGGGCGCGCCGATGGACGGCTCAGGTCAGAGAGGGTCGCAAGGAGTAGGTTTTGAGCTGCGCCGCGAACTCGCGCAACGATTGGATACCACTGGTTTCGGCATCCTGTACCCACTCCTTGATGGCCGCGAGCATGTCGTGGCCATTGGCGCTGGTGCGCGCCCAGATCAACTGCAGCGCCAAGCGCTTCTCATAGATCACCTTGAGCGCCTGACTGTGCTCCAGCATGCCCTGAATGCTGCGCTGGTGATGATCGTCGAGCAGGCTGGTTTCCCGCGACAGCAAGCGCTTGGCGCGGCGGAACTGGTGCCGTACCGACTGATCGACGCGATCGAGCTCCTGCTGCACCAGCGGGGCGATCACCAACTTGCGGTACTGCGCCATGATCTGGAAACGGTTGTTGAGGATGGCCATGGCGGTGTCCATGTCCAGATGGCCCTTGCCTTCGACCCGGTGGGCGATCGGGGCCACCCGTTGCACCTTGGCCAGGCGCAGGGCGCTGAAGATGCGGATCCACATCCAGCCCATGTCGAACTCCCACTTGCGTACCGACAGCTTGGCCGAGTTAGGGTAGGTGTGGTGATTGTTGTGCAGCTCTTCGCCGCCGATGATGATGCCCCAGGGGACCAGATTGGTGGCGGCGTCGCGGCACTCGAAGTTGCGATAGCCCAGCGCGTGGCCCAGGCCGTTGATGACACCTGCGGCCCAGAAGGGGATCCACATCATCTGCACGGCCCACACGGTCAAGCCGAGCGCGCCGAACAAGGCAAGATCGATGACCGCCATGATGGCGATGCCGCCTAGCTTGTAGCGGCTGTAGAGGTTGCGTTCGATCCAGTCCTCGGGGCAGTTCTTGCCGTAGATGCGCAATGTTTCCGGGTTTTGCGCTTCGGCGCGGTACAGCTCGGCGCCGGTACGCAGGACGGTGCCCAGGCCCTTGATGACCGGGCTGTGGGGGTCGTCGACGGTCTCGCACTTGGCGTGATGCTTGCGGTGGATGGCGGTCCACTCGCGGGTGTTCTGGCCCGTGGTCAACCACAGCCAGAAACGAAAGAAATGCTTGAGTCCGGCATTGAGCTCCAGTGAGCGGTGGGCCGAATAGCGATGCAGGTAGATCGTGACGCTGATAATGGTCACGTGGGTCAGCAACAGGGTGACAGCCACCAGTTGCCAGGCCGATAAATCGAGAAAACCGTTGTACCACATAGGCAAGAAAGCCCTCGGTAGAAGATGAAACCGTAACCGGCATTATCAACATGCGCCGGGATAAAACCAGTCGCGATTTTGGAGAATGGTGGCAGAATATCCCCTGCTTATAATTGCCGTTTCAGTGTAAGGGTTTTGCAACATAATGGCCGTACCCTCCCGGAATGCGCTGCGTGTAGCGCTGTCTTATCTGGCACTGTCGGTGCTTTGGTATGTGCTCACTGATCAAATATTGAGCAGATTTTTCGATGATTCCGTCCAGATTGCCCACGGGCAAATGATTAGCGGATATTTCTGGGTGGGGCTCAGCGCGCTGGTGCTGCTGTTCGCGCGTTCCCGATTGTTGCGCGACTTCGCTGCCGAAGGCTCTCAGCGCCGCGCCGAGCAAGACCGTTTACGCATGGCCGCCGCAGTGTTCGACAGCACCCTTGAAGGCGTGCTGGTGACCAATGCACAGGGCCTGATCGTGCACGTCAACCGTGCGTTCATGGATATCACCGGTTACTCCGATGAAGAAGTTATCGGCAGCAACCCGAGCAAGTTCAAGTCCGGTCGTCATGATCCTGCGTTCTATCAACAACTGTTCGCCGATCTCGATGCCAAGGGCGAATGGCATGGCGAAATCTGGAACCGGCGCAAAAGCGGCGAAGTGTACCCGCAATGGCAGACCATCCGTGTCATCCGCACGCCCCGCGGCGCCATCACCCATTACGTCGCGGTGTTTTCCGATGTCAGCGCCAGCAAGCGCTCGGCGCAGGAGCTGACGCGCCTCGCCCACCACGACCCGCTCACCGAACTGCCCAATCGCCTGCTGTTCAGTGATCGCGTCGAGCAGGCATTGAGCGCCGCGCGGGTGCATAAACGTAGTTGCGCGCTGCTGTTCATCGACCTCGACCATTTCCAGAGCGTCAATGATGGCCTCGGCCATGCCGCCGGTGATCGTTTGCTCAAGGCCGTCGCTCAGCGCTTGCAGGCTCTAATGGGCGAAAGCATGACCCTGGCGCGCCTGGGCGGCGACGAGTTCGCGGTGCTGATCGAGAACTGCGTGCAGGTCGCCCAGGCCGCCGAGCTGGCCCAGGAGCTGGTGACCACCCTCAAGGAGCCGATCACCCTCGACCAGCAGGTGCTGTTCATGGGCGCCAGCGTCGGCATCAGCCTGTTCCCCGACGACGCCAGCAGCACCGAGCAGTTGTTGCGCAATGCCGATTCGGCGCTGTTCAAGGCCAAAAACAGCGGGCGCGGCGGCTACGCCTTGTATACCGAGGCGCTGACAGCGCACGCGCGCCAGCGCCTCGAAGTGGGTGCCGAACTGCGTCGGGCCTTGCAGCAGCAGGAACTGCGCGTCTATTACCAACCAGTGCACGACCTCGGCAGCGGCCGCATGGTCGGGGTCGAGGCGCTGGTGCGCTGGCTGCACCCGCAGCGTGGACTGGTGCCGCCGATCGAGTTCATCCCGGTAGCGGAAGACAGCGGCTTGATCGTCGATATCGATCGCTGGGTGACCCGTCAGGCCTGCGAGCAGATGGTCGCCTGGCAGGCCGAAGGGCGCGCGCTGGAATTCATCGCGGTCAACCTCTCGAGCCGCCTGTTCGGTCACGCCGATCTGAACGCCGGTTTTGTCCAGGTCCTGGAGAGCACGGGCCTGGACCCGGCCCTGCTCGAGGTGGAAGTGACGGAAAGCGCGGTGATGGACGATCCGGATCGCGCTCTGGAGCAATTGCACGGCTTGCGCGCGCTGGGCCTGCGCCTGGCGATCGATGATTTCGGCACTGGCTATTCGTCGCTGCTGCGCCTCAAGCGCCTGCCCGTGCACAAGCTCAAGATCGACCAGGGCTTCGTCGCCGGCCTGCCAGATGATGAAGATGACATCGCCATTGTCCGTGCCATCATCGCCCTGGCCCACAGCATGGGCCTGCAGGTGCATGCCGAAGGCATCGAGCAGCCCGAGCAGGGCGAGTTTCTGCGCCGTCATGGCTGCGAACTTGGTCAAGGCTACGGCTTCGGTCGCCCGGTACCGCCCGAACAGCTCCATTTCACGCCCGCCCTGTAGCGAGGGGGCTTGCCCCCGAAAAATGGTGGCATCTGCACAGCAAGCGGCATGGCCCAAAATCGGCGGCAAGCCCCCTCGCTACAGGTCGGTGTCCGGGGTCGCTGGCGGCGTAAATGAACAACGTATATTTAGTTATATAAGCATTCTTAAATAGTCTTTTTAAGAATATCCGCCCTCTTTTATAGTTCGCTCAAGCCCTGCCCCCAGCAGAGCACCCCCTTGCCATAGGAGCATGATCATGAGCGCACCTCTGCGTAGTGTCGACGGACAGGACGAAGCCACCATCCTGCGTGAAATTCAAAGCGCGCTGCGTGACCTGCGCTTCGGTGCTGTGGAAATTACCGTGCACAACGCTCAGGTGGTGCAGATCGAGCGCAAGGAAAAATTCCGTCTCCAGCACCAGGGCAACAAGCCCAGCTGAGCCAATCGGCTACCGTTTCACCCAGAGCGCCCATCAGAAGCGCAGAACCAACTCTCCAGGAGCATCATTCATGTCGATTCGCCGTTATGCGTTGGCCGCCATCGCCAGCGCCGTATTTGCCGGTTCCGCCGTCGCCAAGGACTACGAACTGCTGAACGTTTCCTACGACCCGACCCGCGAGCTGTATCAAGAATACAACGCCGAATTCACCAGCTTCTGGACCAAGGATCACCCCGGCGACACCGTCAAGATCCAGCAATCCCACGGCGGTTCAGGCAAGCAGGGGCGTTCGGTGATCGACGGCCTGCGCGCGGACGTGGTGACCCTGGCGCTGGCCGGTGACATCGACGAAATCGCCAAGCTCGGCAAGACGCTGCCCGAGAACTGGCAGACCCGCCTGCCGGATGCCAGCACGCCGTACACTTCGACCATCGTGTTCCTGGTGCGCAAGGGCAACCCGAAAAACATCAAGGACTGGGGCGATCTGACCAAGGATGGCGTGTCGGTCATCACGCCTAACCCGAAAACCTCCGGCGGCGCGCGCTGGAACTTCCTGGCGGCGTATGCCTACGGCCTGAAAGCCAACGGCGGCGACGAAACCAAGGCCAAGGAATACCTCAAGACCCTGTTCAAGCACGTCCCTGTGCTGGACACCGGTGCTCGCGGTTCGACCATCACCTTCGTCAACAACGGTCAAGGTGACGTGCTGCTGGCCTGGGAAAACGAAGCGCACCTGGCGCTGAAAGAGGACGGCGGCGACGCCAAGTTCGACATCGTCACGCCGTCGCTGTCGATCCTGGCCGAGCCACCGGTCGCCGTGGTCGACAAGAACGCCGAGAAAAAGGGCAACGCAGAGATCGCCAAGGCGTACCTCGAGCACCTGTACAGCCCGGCGGGCCAGGAAATCGCGGCGAAGAACTTCTACCGTCCGCGTGACGAGAAAGTCGCCGCCAAATACGCTGCGCAATTTCCGAAACTCAACCTGGTGACTATCGACAAGGACTTCGGCGGCTGGAAAACTGCACAGCCGAAATTCTTCAACGATGGCGGGATCTTCGACCAGATCTATCAGGCGCAGTAACTGACACCTGTAGCGAGGGGGCTTGCCCCCGAAAAACTTCGAACCGCCGATGGATAGGGGTGGGGCGGGAATTTTTCGGGGGCAAGCCCCCTCGCTACACGACGTTTGTCGTTTCGTTCAACCAAGGACCACTATGTCGCGTCGTATCTCCCCCGTCATACCCGGCTTCGGGCTGACGCTGGGCTACACCATCGTGTACCTCAGTCTGATCGTGTTGATTCCGCTGGCGGCGATGTTCGTCCATGCCGCCCACCTGACCTGGGACCAGTTCTGGACCATCGTCACCGCGCCACGGGTGCTGGCGGCGCTCAGGTTGAGCTTCGGTACCGCGTTTGCCGCGGCCGTCATCAACGGCATCATCGGTACCCTGCTGGCCTGGGTGCTGGTGCGCTACACCTTCCCCGGTCGCAAGATCATCGACGCCATGATCGATCTGCCCTTCGCCCTGCCCACGGCAGTGGCCGGCATCGCCCTCACGGCGCTGTATGCGCCTAACGGCCTGGTCGGCCAGTTCGCCACCGACCTGGGTTTCAAGATCGCCTACTCGCCGCTGGGCATCACCCTCGCGCTCACATTCGTGACCCTGCCGTTCGTGGTTCGCACGGTGCAGCCAGTGCTCGCCGACATCCCCCGGGAAGTCGAAGAGGCCGCCGCCTGCCTGGGCGCCAAGCCGCTGCAGGTGTTTCGCCACATTCTTGTGCCGGCGCTGCTGCCGGCCTGGCTGACCGGCTTTGCGCTGGCGCTGGCACGGGGCGTGGGCGAATACGGATCGGTGATTTTCATCGCCGGCAACATGCCGATGAAAACCGAGATCCTGCCGCTGCTGATCATGGTCAAGCTCGATCAATACGACTACACCGGCGCCACCGCCATCGGCGTGATGATGCTGGTGGTTTCCTTCATCATGCTGCTGCTGATCAACTTGCTGCAGCGGCGTATCGAAACCCCTTGAAGGAGCGCTGAACATGTCTTCATCCACTACTTCGGCGGCCAATGCCGCACGGCGTGGCAGCGTACTGTCGCGGCGCATCCTGATCTCTTTGGGGTGGCTGGTGTTCGCGCTGTTCCTGTTGCTGCCGCTGTTCATCGTGGTGTCCCAAGGGCTGAAGTCCGGGCTGGGCGCCTTTTTTACCGCGATTTTCGAGCCCGATGCGTTATCGGCGCTGAAGCTGACCGTGCTCGCGGTGGTCATCTCGGTGCCGCTCAACCTGCTGTTCGGGGTGTGCGCGGCCTGGTGCGTGAGCAAGTACAGCTTCCGCGGCAAGACCATCCTGGTGACTTTGATCGACCTGCCGTTCTCGGTCTCGCCGGTGATTGCCGGTCTGGTCTATGTGCTGATGTTCGGTGCGCAAGGTCTGCTGGGCCCCTGGCTGCAGGATCACGACATCCAGATCGTCTTCGCCCTGCCTGGCATCGTGCTGGCGACCATCTTCGTCACCGTGCCCTTCGTCGCGCGCGAGCTGATCCCGCTGATGCAGGAGCAGGGCACTCAGGAAGAAGAAGCCGCGCGTCTGCTCGGCGCCAACGGCCTGCAGATGTTCTGGTACGTGACCGTGCCCAACATCAAGTGGGGCCTGATCTACGGGGTGGTGCTCTGTACCGCGCGGGCCATGGGCGAGTTCGGCGCGGTGTCGGTGGTGTCGGGGCATATCCGCGGGGTGACCAACACCTTGCCGTTGCACGTCGAGATTCTCTACAACGAATACAACCATGTGGCCGCGTTCGCGGTGGCCAGCCTCCTGCTGATCCTGGCGCTCTTCATCCTGCTGCTCAAGCAGTGGAGCGAGTCCCGTATTAACCGCCTGCGCAATAGCGCCGCGGAGGAATAATTCATGTCGATCGAAGTGCGTAACGTCAGCAAACGATTCAATGCCTTCCAGGCCCTCGACCGCATCGATCTGGACATCCAGAGCGGCGAGTTGGTGGCGCTGCTGGGCCCGTCGGGCTGTGGCAAGACCACCCTGCTGCGCATCATCGCCGGGCTGGAGACCCCGGATCAGGGCAATATCGTCTTCCACGGCGAAGACGTCTCGGGTCATGACGTGCGTGATCGCAACGTCGGGTTCGTGTTCCAGCACTACGCTCTGTTTCGCCACATGACGGTATTCGACAACGTCGCCTTCGGCCTGCGCATGAAGCCCAAGGGTGAGCGCCCGAACGAGACCCGCATCGCCGAAAAAGTCCACGAACTGCTGAACATGGTGCAGCTCGACTGGCTGGCCGACCGCTATCCCGAGCAGTTGTCCGGCGGCCAGCGCCAGCGTATCGCCCTGGCCCGCGCGCTGGCGGTGGAGCCCAAGGTGCTGCTGCTCGACGAGCCCTTCGGCGCCCTCGACGCCAAGGTGCGCAAGGAGCTGCGCCGCTGGCTGGCGCGCTTGCACGAGGACATCAACCTGACCTCGGTATTCGTCACCCACGACCAGGAAGAAGCCATGGAAGTGGCAGACCGCATCGTGGTGATGAACAAGGGCAAGATCGAGCAGATCGGCTCGCCGGGGGAGGTCTACGAGAACCCGGCCAGCGATTTCGTCTATCACTTCCTCGGCGACTCCAACCGCTTGCACCTGGGCGGTGAGGAGCATGTGCTGTTCCGTCCGCACGAGGTGTCGCTGTCGCGCAGCGAGCTCGAAGACCACCATGCCGCCGAAGTGCGGGACATCCGCCCACTGGGCGCGACCACACGAGTGACGCTGAAGGTGGAGGGGCAGCCGGACTTGATCGAAGCCGAGGTGGTCAAGGATCACGACAGCCTGGTCGGCCTGGCGCGCGGGGAGACGTTGTTCTTCAAGCCGAAGGTATGGCAGAAAGTCGCCAACGTTTAAGCCGTTGTAGCGGGGGGGCTTGCCCCCGAAAGATATTCGCTTCGCCTTGAAATATCGGGGTGGCGGATTTTTTCGGGGGCAAGCCCCCTCGCTACAGGGCGGTAATAAATCTGGAATAAGAGTTTGGTTATTAATAAATAGCTTCTTATTCCTTAGAGGATATAAACCTCCCCTTTATACTGGCCCCCTGACAACGTATTTTTTGGCAGGAGGCTTCTCTCATGCGCAACGATTCCATCCGCTACCTGATCGTGCCCGGCTGGCAAGGCTCCGCCGATGACCATTGGCAGAGCCACTGGCAGCGCAGCCTGCCGAACAGCAGCCGGGTCGAGCAGGCCGACTGGATGACGCCGTCGTGCGCGGACTGGGTCGCGGCGCTGGAACAATCCATCGTGGCGGCCGCCGGCCCGGTCATCCTCATCGCTCACAGCCTGGGCTGCATGGCGGTGGTGCACTGGGCCGCGCAGGCGCCTCGGGCCCTGCTGCAACAGGTGCAGGGCGTGCTGCTGGTGGCGCCGGCCGATGTCGAGCGGCCCAACTGCCCGCCCGCGCTGCAGAATTTCGCGCCGATCCCGCGGCACTTGCTGCCGTTCCCCAGCCAGGTGGTGAGCTCCGACAACGACGCGGCCATCAGTGCGCCGCGGGCGATGGAACTCGCCCGCGACTGGGGCGCCGAAATCGGCATCCTGACCGGTGCTGGCCACATCAACGTCAAGTCCGGGCATCAGCGCTGGGAGCAGGGATTCGCCTACCTGTACCGCCTGCAAAGCCGTCTGGAGCAGGGTTCGCTGCGCCGCGCCTGACCTAAATCCTGACATCCGTTTTCTGATAACGCTGGCACCCCGTGGGGTGGCGGCGGGAGCTTTCCATGAGTGCGCAAGACCCGTTTGCCCAGCCGCTGCTGACTTTCCCGGACGCCGAAAAAAGCCCCCTGAGCATCCGCGCCAAGGCGCTGGTGTTCGTCGACCCTCGCTCGCGGCAACTGCGCGAGCAACTCGAGACCCTGGCGCCGAAGTCGGTGCCGGTGCTGATCCATGGTGAAACCGGAACGGGCAAGGAGTTGCTGGCCCGGCACATTCATCGCGGCAGCGATCGTGCGGGCTTGTTCGTCTCGGTCAATTGCGGCGCGATCAGCCCCACCTATGCCGATGCCGAATTGTTCGGCTACGCCGCCGGTGCCCACAGCGGCTTGGTCAGCAGCCGTGCCGGCTGGTTCGGTTCGGCCAACGGCGGCACCCTGTACCTGGACGAAATCGGCGATCTGCCGCTGTCGATTCAGACCAAACTGCTGGCTGCCCTGGAAAACCACGAAGTCACGCGGGTTGGCGCCCATCAGCCCAGCCCCGTCGATGTGCGCCTGGTAGCCGCCACCAGCATCGATCTGTCCATGGCCGTGGCGGCGGGTAAATTCCACGAGCGTCTGCTTCGTTATCTGCATGAAGGTGTGCTGGAGTTGCCGCCGCTGCGGGATCGTCCGGGTGATATTCCCTCGCTGGCCGAATATTTCCTCGGTATCTACAGCCAGCGCCTGGGCCTTGCGGTGCCATTGATCAGCGAGGCGGCGCAGCAGTTGCTCGATCGGCATCCATGGCCGGGGAACACTCGGGAACTGGAGAACGTCATACATTTCGCCCTGTTGGTCTGCAGCGCTGATGTGATCTTGCCCGAGCACCTCAATCTGCCGATCGGGCTTGCTATCAAATAGCTATAACCTCCTGATTAAATGGTATTTCTGTATCGTTACCGAAGCCGGTATCGTCGCGCGCAAGCCAGCTTGCTGGCGCCCTTATAAAATCGAGATCACCCATGAAAAAGACTTTGTTGTTGACCGCTTTCGCCGCCGCCCTGTCCCTGGCGGGCTTCGCCCATGCCGGCGAGAAACTGGTCGTCGCGGCCACGCCGATCCCGCACGCGGAAATCCTCGAGCTGATCAAACCGACCCTGGCCAAAGAAGGCGTGGATCTGGAAATCAAAGTCTTCACCGACTACGTGCAACCGAACGTACAGGTCGCCGAGAAGCACCTGGACGCCAACTACTTCCAGACCAAGCCGTACCTGGACAACTTCAACAAGGGCAAAGGCACCAATCTGGTGACCGTCATCGGCGTGCACGTCGAACCCTTCGGCGGTTACTCGAAAAAGGTCACCAAACTCGCTGATCTCAAGGACGGTGCCACTGTGGCCATCCCGAACGAGGGCAGCAACAGCGGCCGTGCCTTGCTGCTGCTGCAAAAGGCCGGCTTGATCACCCTGAAGGACCCGAGCAACGCTCTGGCCACCCCGAAAGATATCGTCAAGAACGACAAGCACCTGAAGTTCAAGGAGCTTGAATCAGCCATGCTGCCGCGCGTGCTGGACCAGGTCGATCTGGACATGATCAACACCAACTACGCGCTGGAAGCCGGCCTGAACCCTGCCAAGGATGCGCTGGTGATCGAAGGCGCCGATTCGCCGTACGTGAACTTCCTGGTGGCCCGTCCTGACAACCAGAACAGCGACGCCATCCAGAAGCTGTCCAAGGCGTTGACCAGCCCTGAAGTCAAAGCCTTCATCCAGGAAAAATACAAAGGCGCGGTATTGCCCGCCTTCTAAGCCTCGAAACCTGTAGCGAGGGGGCTTGCCCCCGAAAGATGGCCGCCCCCCTCGAAATATCAGGGCGGCGGAGTCTTTCGGGGGCAAGCCCCCTCTCTGCATCTGACCATGGCGTATCCGCCAAAGTTGAGTTCAGGCGTGCCCTGCCTGCATGGCAAATGCTATAAGGAACCCTTTCACCCGGCCCGCAGTCGCATAGTCACTGCGCGCTACCCCCCCTGACCATTTCAGCGCACGCAAAGGAGCCTGCATGGCTGTCTCGTTCTCTAGGCTGCGGCTCGGTTTGTGCCTGGCCAGCCTCCTGGCCCTTGCTGCCTGCGACGACGCCCCGCCGGCGGCGCCCGAGCTGGTGCGCGTGCGGGTACAGCCGGTGCAACCCGCCGATTTCGCCAGCACCGCCAACATGACCGGTGACATTCAGGCCCGCGTGCAGACCGAACTGTCGTTCCGCGTGAACGGCAAGATCATCCAGCGCAAGGTCGATGTCGGCGATCGGGTCACCGCCAAACAGGTGCTGGCGCAACTCGATCCCAAGGACCTGCAGGTCAATGTCGACTCCGCCAAGGCCGAAGTAGGCGCCGAGCAAGCGCGGGTCAAGCAGACCCAGGCAGCCTTTGAGCGCCAGGCCAAATTGCTGCCCAAGGGCTACACCAGCCGCAGTGAATACGATTCCGCCCAGGCCTCCCTGCGCAGCAGCCAAAGCGCCCTGGCCGCCGCCAACGCGCAGTTGGCCAATGCCCGCGAGCAGCTGAGTTATACGGCGCTGGTGGCCGATGCTCCTGGCGTCATCACCGCGCGCAAGGCCGAGGTCGGGCAGGTGGTGCAGGCCACCGCGCCGATTTTCAGCCTGGCCCGCGATGGCGAGCGCGATGCGGTGTTCAACGTCTACGAGTCGCTGTTCGTGCAGCCGCCTACCGATCAGCCAGTCACGGTAAGCCTGCTCGACAACCCGGCAATCAAGGCCAGCGGGCGCATTCGTGAAATCACTCCGGCGGTCTCCGCCGATACCGGCACCCTGCAGGTCAAGGTGGCGCTGACCCAGGTGCCCGCGCAGATGCCGCTGGGCGCGGTGGTCAGCGGCGCGCTGGTCGGCCAGGGCAAATCCAGCGTGTCGCTGCCCTGGGCCGCGTTGACCAAGGACGCCAAGGACCCGGCCGTATGGCTGGTCGACAACGACAGCAAGGTGGCCTTGCAGCGGGTCACGGTGGGCCGCTACCTCACCGGCCAGGTGATCATCAGCGATGGCCTGGATCAAGGTCAGCGCGTGGTGGTCGCCGGTGGCCAGTTGCTGCACCCCGGGATGCAGGTTGAAGTGGCCGACGAGGTCAAGCAATGAGACGGATGTTGCTCCTCGGTTGTCTGTTGCTGTGTGCCTGCTCCAAACAAGAACCGCCGCCCGAGCCCGTGCGCCCGGTGCTCTCCATGCTGGTCAGCGCGCAGGATCAGGCGCAGCTGGGGCGTTTTGCCGGCACCATCGAAGCGCGCTATCAGAGCACCTTGGGCTTCCGTGTGGGCGGGCGCATCGCTCGCCGCGAAGTCGACGTCGGCGCGCAGGTGCAGGCCAATCAGCTGCTGGCCGTGCTCGATCCCACCGATCAACAGAACCGCCTGCGTTCCAACCAGGGCGACCTCGCCCGGGTCGAGGCGCAATACATCAATGCCCAGGCCAATGCCCGGCGTCAGCAAGAGCTGTTCGACCGTGGCGTCGGCGCCCAGGCCGGGTTGGACATCGCCCTGACCGACCTGAAAACCGCCAAGGCCTCCCGTGATCAAGCCCAGGCCGCCGTCAGCCAGGGCCGCGACGAGCTCAGCTACAGCGAGCTGCGCGCCGATCACGCCGCCATCGTCACTCAATGGCAGGCCGAGGCCGGGCAGACTGTCGCCGCGGGCCAGCAGATCGTTACCCTGGCGCGCCCGGACATCAAGGAAGCGGTCATCGACCTGCCGTCCGAGCTGGCCTCGCGCTTGCCCTTGGGGGTGCAGATGCAGGTGTCGGCGCAGCTAGACCCGAGCCAGCAGACCACCGGCGTGGTCCGGGAAATCGAACCCCAGGCCGACAGCAGCACCCGCACTCGCCGCGCACGCCTGACATTGGCCGACACCCCTGCAGGCTTTCGCCTCGGCACCGCCATCAGCGTGACCCTCAGCAGCGCCATTGCGCCGCAGATCGAACTGCCGCTCAGCACCCTGTTGGAAAACGACGGCAAGACCCAGGTGTGGGTAGTCGATCCGCAAGCCAGTACCGTGTCGGTGCGTGACGTTCAAGTGCTCTCGCGCAGCGCCAGCCTCGCCTTGATCGGCAGCGGCGTGAAGCCCGGCGAGCGCGTGGTGACCGCTGGCGTACACAGCCTCAAACCGGGCCAGAAAATAAAAATAGATGAGGAAGGCCCGCAATGAAAGGGAGCTTCAACCTGTCCGACTGGGCCATCAAGCACCAGTCGTTCGTGTGGTACCTGATGTTCGTCGGTCTGCTGATGGGGGTGTTTTCGTACCTCAATCTGGGCCGCGAGGAAGACCCATCCTTCACCATCAAGACCATGGTCATCCAGACCCGCTGGCCCGGTGCGACGCAGGAGGAGACCCTGAAGCAGGTGACCGACCGCATCGAGAAGAAACTCGAAGAGCTCGACTCCCTCGACTACACCAAAAGTTACACCCGCCCCGGCGAGTCCACGGTATTCGTGTACCTGCGCGACACCACCAACGCCAAGGCCATTCCGCAGATCTGGTACGAAGTCCGCAAGAAGATCGACGACATTCGCAGCGAATTCCCTCAAGGCCTGCAAGGGCCGGCGTTCAACGACGAATTCGGTGACGTGTTCGGGTCCATCTATGCCTTCACCGCCGACGGCATGAGCATGCGCCAGCTGCGCGATTACGTGGAGCAGGTGCGCAGCGACATCCGCTCGGTGCCGGGCCTGGGCAAGGTGCAGATGATCGGCGCCCAGGACGAGGTGATCTACCTCAACTTCTCGACCCGCAAGCTGGCGGCGCTGGGGCTGGATCAGAACCAGGTGGTGCAGGCGCTGCAGGCCCAGAATGCGGTGACTCCGGCCGGGGTCATCGAGGCTGGTCCGGAGCGCATCAGCGTGCGCACTTCGGGGCAGTTCAAATCGGAAAAGGACCTCGAGAACGTCAATCTGCGGGTCAACGACCGCTTCTATCGCCTTGCCGATGTGGCCGAGATCGTGCGCGGCTACACCGATCCGCCCAAGCCGCTGTTCCGCTACAACGGCCAGCCGGCCATCGGCCTGGCCATTGCCATGCTCAAAGGTGGCAACATTCAGTCGTTCGGCAAGGCGCTGCACGAGCGCATGACCGCATCCACCGCCGATCTGCCGGTGGGCGTGGGCGTGCATGTAGTGTCGGATCAGGCAGAGGTGGTGGAGAAAGCCGTCGGCGGCTTCACCAGTGCGCTGTTCGAGGCAGTGGTCATCGTGCTGATCGTGAGTTTCATCAGCCTGGGGATGCGTGCCGGATTGGTGGTGGCCTGCTCGATCCCGCTGGTGCTGGCCATGGTGTTCGTGTTCATGGAGTACAGCGGCATCACCATGCAGCGGATTTCCCTGGGCGCGCTGATCATCGCCCTCGGCCTGCTGGTGGACGACGCCATGATCACCGTGGAGATGATGGTCACCCGCCTCGAAAAGGGCGATACCCGCGAGCAGGCGGCGACCTACGCCTATCACTCGACCGCCTTCCCGATGCTCACCGGCACCCTGGTGACGGTGGCGGGCTTCGTGCCCATCGGCCTCAACAACAGCTCGGCCGGCGAATACACCTTCACCCTGTTCGCGGTGATCGCCGTGGCGATGCTGGTGTCCTGGGCGGTGGCCGTGGTGTTTGCGCCGGTGATCGGCGTGCACATCCTCAGCAGCAAGACCATCAAGCCCCACAGCGACGAGCCCGGGCGCATCGGCCGCGGCATGAATCACGGCCTGCTGTTCGCCATGCGCCACCGCTGGTTGACCATCGGCTTCACCATCCTGCTGTTCGCCGTGGCGCTGTTCTGCATGCGTTTCGTGCAGAACCAGTTCTTCCCGTCGTCCGATCGCCCGGAAGTGCTGGTCGACCTCAACCTGCCGCAGAACGCCTCGATCAACGAGACGCAGCGCACCGTGGATCGCCTCGAGGCGATGCTCAAGGACGACCCGGATATCGCGCGCTGGAGCACCTACATCGGCCAGGGCGCGATTCGTTTCTACCTGCCGCTCGACCAGCAGCTCGAGAACCCCTACTACGCGCAGCTGGTGATCGTCAGCAAAGGCCTTGAACAGCGCGGCGCCTTGATCACGCGGTTGCGCGAGCACCTGCGCAAGGATTTCGTCGGCATCGGCAGCTACGTGCAGACGCTGGAGATGGGCCCACCGGTGGGGCGGCCGATCCAGTATCGGGTCAGCGGCAAGGACCTCGATCAGGTGCGCAAGCATGCCATCGAGCTGGCGGCCTTGCTTGATGGCAATCCGCATATCGGCGACACCATCTACGACTGGAACGAGCCCGGCAAAGTGCTGCGCATCGATATCGCTCAGGACAAGGCCCGGCAACTGGGGCTGTCGTCCGAAGACGTGGCCAAGCTGATGAACAGCATCGTCAGTGGCGCGGCGGTGACCCAGGTCAACGACGATATCTATCTGGTCAACGTGATCGGCCGCGCCGAGGATGCCGAACGCAACTCGCCGGAGACTCTGCAGAACCTGCAGATCGTCACCCCCCGTGGCGTGTCCATCCCGCTGCTGGCGTTCGCCACCGTGCGTTACGAGCTTGAACAGCCGCTGGTGTGGCGCCGCGATCGGCACCCGACCATCACCCTCAAGGCGGCGGTGCGTGATCAGATCCAGCCGACCGACCTGGTGACCCAGCTCAAGCCGCAGATCGACAAGTTCGCCGCCGGCCTGCCGCCGGGTTACAAGGTGGCCACCGGCGGCACGGTGGAGGAGAGCGGCAAGGCCCAGGGGCCGATCGCCAGCGTGGTGCCGTTGATGCTGTTCTTGATGGCGACCTTCCTGATGATCCAGCTGCACAGCGTGCAGAAGATGTTCCTGGTGGCCAGCGTGGCGCCGCTGGGGCTGATCGGTGTGGTGCTGGCGCTGGTGCCGACCGGCACGCCCATGGGCTTCGTGGCGATCCTGGGGATTTTGGCGCTGATCGGCATCATCATCCGCAACTCGGTGATTCTGGTGACCCAGATCGACGAGTACGAGCGCGACGGTTATCTACCGTGGGACGCGGTGGTCGAGGCCACCCAGCACCGCCGCCGGCCGATTCTGCTGACGGCAGCGGCTGCCAGCCTGGGCATGATCCCCATTGCCCGCGAAGTGTTCTGGGGGCCGATGGCCTACGCGATGATCGGCGGCATCATCATCGCCACGCTGCTGACCTTGCTGTTCTTGCCGGCGCTGTATGTGGCCTGGTATCGGATCAAGGAGCCGAAGGAGGGTGAGCGCAAGGAATCGCGCCCGGCTGACGCGTAATTCCCCTGTAGCGAGGGGGCTTGCCCCCGAAAATCGTATCAGCACTATCTGGGTGTCTGACACGCCGAATCGGGGGCAAGCCCCCTCGCTACAGAGGCGCGCTAGCGGCGCCACACGCTGGCCAGCCAGGGCTGCTGCTCGCGTGGCAGGCCGGCGGGGCGGTAGTAGTGCTCCAGCTCGCTGAAGCCGGCGGCGGTCAGCAGCGCCGTCCAGTTGTGCAGATCGTGGTACGCGCCGTAGCGCTGGCCCTTCCAGCCTTCCTGGTTGTTGCCCCGCGGGTTCGAGCTGAACAACGCGCCACCGGGCTTGAGGCTGGCATGGAGCTGGCGCAGGACCCTGGGCAACTCCTGAGCAGGCACGTGGAACAGCGAGGCGTTGGCGAAGATGCCATCGAAACGTTCGGCGGGCAGATCCAGGTGCAGAAAGTCCTGATGCCAGACCTCGCAGCCACTGTCGGCCCGGGCCATCTCGGCGAAGCGCTGGGTGCCGTCGAGACCGACCGCAATATGCCCCATGCGGGTGAAGGTCTGCAGGTCGCGTCCGGGCCCGCAGCCGAAATCGAGAATATGCCACGGGGTAGGGCCCTGCAGATGACGCAGCAGGGCCTCGATGTTCTGGCTGACGTCGTGGTCGCGGGTGCCCTGGCGAAAGTCTTCGGCGACCGCTTCGTAGTTGCCCAGGGTAGAGGCGGTGATTTTTTCGAGGTCGTGGGGTTCGAGTTTCATGGCGCTGTCGGTGGCTGAACGAATGGGCTAGATGATAGGGCAACAACCTGTAGCGAGGGGGCTTGCCCCCGAAAATCGTATGCGCGCCGTCGGGGTGTCTGACACGCCGAATCGGGGGCAAGCCCCCCCGCTACAGGTGTATGGCGCGTGGAGTGCGGTACCGGCCGGCTTTGTGCCCACAGGCCTTTATGGCGTAATGTGTCAGCCCCCGTCGTGAGCACAGGAGTAGTCAACGTGAGTGATTCCCCTCAAGGCCGTGCCGGCCATTGGCACCTGAACGACATCGTCGCGCAACTGCGCAGCGCCCGCGAGCAGTGGCGTGGCCAGAACGGCCGCAGCTGCGGCGCCCAGGGTGGCCGCGAACTGCCTTCGCGCGACGCCATGGCGACGCTGCTCGAACAGCTCTGCGGCGCGCTGTTCCCGATGCGCCTGGGCCCCGTGGACCTGCGCGAGGAAAGCGAAGACTTCTACGTCGGCCACACCCTCGATGCGGCGCTCAATGCCTTGCTCGTGCAGGCGCGGCTCGAGTTGCGCTACGCCACCCGCCAGGAGCCGTGCAACAACGACGCGGTGGACGCCCAGGCCGTGCGCCTGGTGCAGGCCTTTGCCGCTGCTTTGCCCGGCCTGCGCCGCCTGCTCGACAGCGACGTGCTGGCGGCCTACCAGGGTGACCCGGCGGCGCGCAGCGTCGATGAGGTGCTGCTGTGCTACCCGGGGATACTGGCGGTGATCCATCACCGGCTGGCCCATCACCTGTACCGGGCGGGCTTGCCGTTGCTGGCGCGGATCAGTTCCGAGATCGCCCATTCCGCGACGGGTATCGATATCCACCCAGGGGCGCAGATCGGCGGCAGTTTCTTTATCGACCATGGTACGGGTGTGGTCATCGGCGAAACCGCCATCATCGGCGAGCGGGTGCGCATCTACCAGGCAGTGACCCTGGGCGCCAAGCGCTTCCCGGCGGATGAGTCGGGGCAGTTGCAGAAAGGCCTGCCGCGTCACCCGATCGTCGAGGACGACGTGGTGATCTACGCCGGCGCGACCATTCTGGGGCGAATCACCATCGGCAAGGGCTCGACCATCGGCGGTAATGTGTGGCTGACCCGCAGCGTGCCGGCGGGGAGCAACCTGACCCAGGCGAATCTGCAACATGACGATGGCACGCAGAAGTAACAGGGCATTGCATATCACTCTGTGGTGAGGGGGGGGGGGGGGGGGGGGGGGGGGGGGGGGGGGGGGGGGGGGGGGGGGGGGGGGGGGGGGGGGGGGGGGGGGG
>NZ_JBYSWB010000045.1:0-24223 GCF_058986725.1 Pseudomonas sp. GW821-FHT01A09 | reverse complement strand
TAAAAGCCAATGCCCCGACAAGTCGGGGCATTGGCTTTATTCGCTGCGAACTGAGTTTTCACACGGTCTGATCCATGCCGGCTATCCCTGCGCAAGCGTACCTCCACGCGGCCTGCTGAAAGGGGGCGGCGACCCCAAGGCCGACTCGAAAGCAGAACTTCGAGATTTTCGGGGTGGCTTGCGTTGTAGTTTCACATCTGTGTGGCTTCAGGATGCTGCGGTGTTGGGTTTGCGGGGGGCGCGCTTTTTTGCCGGGTACGTGCTGGCGCCGGCCTTCGTCTTGGCCTTGCGCTTGCCCTTCCAGGGCGGTTTGACGCCTGTTGGGGCCGCAGTGATGGTCATGCGCATGCCCATGCAGCGTTCCACGTGCTTGCTCATCCAGGCCGACTGGCGGGTGACGAATTCTTCAAGGCTCATTTCGCCGCTTTGCACCATGTCCAGCGCCTGCTCCCAGATCGCTGTGGTGCCTGGGTCGGCGATGGCCCGGGGCACGGCGTCGATCAGGCTGAAAGCCGCCGGTGTCGCCGCCAGCGCTTTGCCGTTCTTGGTCAGGTAGCCGCGGTCGATGAGGCCTTGGATGATGCCCGCGCGGGTCGCTTCGGTGCCGATGCCGGTAGTGTCCTTGAGCTTTTGCTTCAGGCGTGGATCGTCCACCAGCTTGGCGACGTTTTTCATCGCCTTGATCAGGTCGCCTTCGGTGAAGGGTTTGGGCGGCTGTGTCCATAGGTCCTTGGGGATCACCTTGGCGACGGCGCAGGTTTCGCCAGCGGCCAGCGCCGGCAAGGTCTGTACCACGGCGGGTTCACGGCCCTTGGCGGCAGCGGCCACGGCTTCGGGCAGGGCGCGGCGCCAACCGGGTTCGACGATCACCTTGCCCACGGCCTTGAGCGGTTGCCCCGCGCAGTTGAAGTCGACTTGGGTGCGGTCGAATTCGTGGTTGGGCAGGAACTGCGCCAGGTATCGTGCGCGTACCAGGGTGTAGACCGCCCGGTGCTTGCTCGGCAGACGGGCGAGGTCGATGTTGGCGGCGGTGGGGATGATGCCGTGGTGGGCACTGACCTTGGCGTCGTTCCAGGCCCGCGAGCGGCGGTCGGTATCGACGTGGTCGAGCAATTCGCTCAGGCCCGGATCGGCGCGGCCCAGTTGGGCGACGATGGCCGGCGCCTCACTGTGCTGGCTGAGGGGCAGGTAGCCGCAGTCGCTGCGTGGGTAGGTGATGACCTTGTAGGTTTCATACAGGGCCTGAGCGACGTCGAGGGTCTCCTGGGCGCCGAGGCCGAGTTTTTTCGAGCAGACCTCCTGCAGGGTGCCAAGGTCGAAGGGCAGCGGCGCAGCTTCGCGGATGCGCTCGGTGCGTTGCTTGAGCACCCGTGCCTCGCCAGCCTGGCTCATGGCCTGGGCGGCGGCGCGGGCGCTGTCCTGATTCAGGCAGCGGCCTTGATCGTCGCAGTGGTCCGGCGGCCCTTGCCATTGCGCGGTGAAGACGCTCGCGCCGCTGCGCAGTTGCACATCGATGGCCCAGTAGGCCACGGGTACGAAGTCGGCGATGCTGCGATCGCGATCGACCACCAGCCGCAGGGTCGGCGTCTGCACTCGGCCGACGGGCAGCACGCCTTGATAGCCGGACTGACGGCCCAGGAGGGTGAACAGCCGACTCATGTTCATGCCGATCAGCCAGTCGGCCCGCGAGCGGCCCAGTGCCGAGTGGTAGAGGTTGAAGGTTTCGGCGCCGGGCTTGAGGGCGCCCAGGGCCTTGCGGATCGAGGCATCGTCCAAGGCGGACAGCCATAGGCGTTGGATCGGTCCACGGTAGCGACAATGCTCCACCAGCTCGCGGGCGATCATTTCGCCCTCACGGTCGGCATCGGTGGCGATCACCAGTTCGCGGGCTTCGCCGAGCAGGCGCTTGACCGCCTTGTACTGGCTGGCGGTGGTTTTTTTGACCTGCATCTTCCATTGCACCGGCACGATCGGCAGGTCGCTCAGCACCCAACGCTTGTAGCGCTCGTCATAGGCGTCCGGCGGCGCGGTCTCGAGCAAATGGCCGATACACCAGGTCACCGTCACCGCACTGCCCAGCCAGCAGCCGTCGCCACGGCGGGTGGCACCGAGCACCTTGGCAATGTCCTTGGCTTGTGAGGGCTTTTCGCAGAGGAACAGACGCATGGGCAATCGCTAGTCAGCAGAGCGGAGTGCACAGGATGAGTAAAAACGGCGGATTGGGCAAGTTTTATCTGTATGGGTATACAGTGTTTTATGATCGCCCATGATGGATCAAACCTGCAGCGCAAACCGCTCGCGATATTCCATCGGGGTCACGCCCATCCCTCGCACGAAGGCGCGTCTCAATGTCTCCTCACTGCCGAATCCACACAGGCTGGCTACGCGTTTGACTGGCAGGCCGGTCTCGGTCAGCAGTCGCCGTGCCGCTTCAAGGCGCAGTGTTTCGACGGCGCGGGCCGGGGTCTGGCCGGTGGCGCTGCGGTAATGGCGCACGAAACTGCGCTCGCTCATGCCGGCCCGGGCCGCCAAGGTGGTCACCGACAAATCGTGGGTCAGGTGTTCGGCAATCCAGCTGTGCAGTTCGCCGAAGCGGCTGTCGTCATGCTGCAAGGCCAGGGTGTTGCTGAACTGCGCTTGCCCGCCCGGGCGCTTGAGGAACACCACCAGGTGCCGGGCCACTTGCAGCGCAACGCCGCGCCCCAGATCCGCCTCCACCAGCGCCAGGGCCAGGTCGATGCCTGCGGTCACCCCGGCGGAGGTCCACACCGGGCCGTCCTGGATGAAGATCGGATCGGGCTCTACCTTCAGCGCCGGATAGCTGCGCGCCAATTGCTCGCAGCGGGTCCAGTGGGTAGCTACTCGGCGCCCGTCCAGCACGCCGCTGGCGGCCAGCAGAAAGGCGCCGGTGCATACCGAGGTCATGCGTCGGCAGTGCAGCGCGCGCTCGCGCACCCAGGCCACCAGGTCCACGGCGCAGGCCGCCTCGTAGACCCCCCAGCCACCGGCGATGATCAGCGTGTCGCAAGGTGCATCGCCGGCAGGCAAGGGCGCCGCCACCAACGCCAGGCCGCTTGAAGTCATGACCGGTTGCGCTTGCGCCGCGATCACCTGGACCTTGTACGGCAAGGCTTGCCCTTGCTGACGCGCGAGCTCGTTGGCCGAGGCGAATACCTGCAGTGGTCCGGTCACGTCCAGCACCTGGGCGTTGGCAAAGGCAAGCACATCGACAATGCGCGGGCGCTGGGACATTTGGCGTGATCCGAGGGTAGGTTGGCGGATGCGCCACAGCCTACGTCGCTAAAGTGGGCCTCGTCCACCGTCATCCCCAGGAGCGTTGCCATGACCATCCATATCGGCTTCTTGCTGTTCCCCGCCATCCAGCAGCTCGACCTCACCGGGCCGTACGACGTGCTGGCGTCCTTGCCGGACGTGACCGTGCATCTGATCTGGAAGGATCTGGCGCCGCTGCGCTCCAGCTCCGGCTTGCTGTTGACGCCCGACACCTTGATGAGCGATTGCCCACCGCTGGATGTGCTGTGCGTACCGGGCGGTGCTGGCGTCGGGCCGTTGATGGAAGATGCGCAGACCTTGGCCTTTTTGCGCGCTCAGGCCGCCAACGCGCGCTATGTGACCTCGGTGTGCACCGGCTCTCTGGTACTCGGCGCTGCCGGCCTGCTCAAGGGCCGGCGCGCCACCACCCACTGGGCCAGCCATGAATTGCTCGCGCCGCTGGGTGCCATCCCGGTGCAAGAGCGGGTGGTGCGCGACGGTAACCTGATTACCGGGGGCGGTGTCACCGCTGGCATCGATTTCGGCCTGGTGATGGCCGCAGAACTGGTGGGCGAGCAGGCTGCGCAAGTCTTGCAGCTGATGCTGGAGTACGCGCCGGCGCCGCCCTTCAACAGCGGCAGCCCGGACACCGCGCCGGCCGATGTGCTGGCGGTGGCGCGCAGCAGGATCGCCGCATCGCTCAAGACCCGCCATGAAGTGGTCGAGCGCGTGCTTGCCAGAGGCGATCTGGCATAGAATCCGTTCTTTTTCGGCAAGGATTTCCAGCATGCGGGTTCTGACACAGGCAACGGCGATGGCACTGGCGCTGGCCACTCTGGGTGGTTGTGCGCTGCACTCGATGTCTTCGGTGCGCGAGCGCGGCGTGGTCGCCAGCTTCACCGGCAAGCGCCCGGCGGCGGATGTCGCACAGTGCATCTCGGTGTCGTGGCAGAACCCGGCACTGGTTGGTGCCGAGCTGGCGGCGTACACCCAGCCGGGGCCCAAGGGCGGGCTGACGGTCTATACCCGCGACAACGAGTATCTGGCCGATGTCAGCCCGGCGGGCGCCGGTGCTCAGGTGGACTTTTTCGCCTATTCCGATACCCCCGCCAAACAACAGATGATCGCCGCTCTGGCGACCTGCCTGTAAGCCTTATAGCGGTTATTGCCGAAGTTTGATTATTCGGCAATAACAGTCAGGTTATATGCATATCGTCAATCGAAGTATCAGTTCAGATGTACTTCGCCGCTGCTCTATGGTTATGCAAAACGGTGATTAGCCAACCCCGGTTTTATGTCTTTATGATCGCTCCCACAACAAACCCCGAGACAGGAGTTGCACCGTGGCGATACAGATCAATCCCGTGGCTGGTAAAATTGGCGCCGCCCTGAGTGGTGTGAAGTTGGATGAGAAGTTATCCGAAGATGACTTCAAGACCATTCAGCAGGCACTGTTGAAGTTCAAGGTGTTGTTCTTTCGCGACCAGCATCTCGACGACGCCCAACATGAAGCCTTCTCCCGTCGCTTCGGTGATCAGGTGCCCCATCCGACGGTGCGCTCAGCCGAGAAGAGCACCGCCATTCTGCACCTGGACGCCAAGGAAACCCGCGCCAACTCCTGGCATACCGACGTCACGTTTGTGGCCAACTATCCGAAGATTTCGATCCTGCGCGGTGTGGTGATCCCGCCTTACGGTGGCGATACCGTCTGGGCCAACACTGCCGCCGCTTACGCCGACTTGCCAACTCCGTTGAAAGTGCTCGCCGACAGTCTGCGTGCGGTGCACAGCAATATTTATGATTACGCCGTGCCCCGTGACACCCAGGAAGATGGCGCCAAGCGTTACCGTAGCGAGTTTGCCGCTGAAGTATACGAAACCGAACATCCACTGGTTCGCGTTCATCCGGAAACCGGTGAAAGAAGTTTGATCCTCGGGCACTTCGTCAAACATATTCAAGGGGTCAGTTCCCACGATTCCAAACAACTGGTGCGGTTGTTCCATGAGCGTATTACCCATCTCGACAACACTGTGCGCTGGCGTTGGCAGGAGGGCGATGTGGTGATCTGGGACAACCGCGCCACGCAACATATCGCCATCAACGATTACGGCAACGCGCAGCGCATCGTGCGCCGCACCACCATCGACGGTGATGTGCCGGTGGGCGTCGACGGACGCTCCAGCCAGGCCCTCAAGCCGTCGCCAGACACCCGTTCGCCAAAAACCGAAGCCGACAAAAAGCACCTGGCTGCGTAACGCCACACTCCCGATCGCTGGATGGAGCCTTATAGATGTCAGTGCGCAAGTCTTCCTTGAACCTGGGCAATAAACGAAACACACCAGCGCTGCTGGGCCTGGCCATCGCTCTGCTAGCCGGCCACGCCGAAGCCGAGGTGCTGCGCATCGGCGTGGCCTCGGCGGGCGGTGGTGAACCGGTGACCTTCAGTGGCTCGTCCGTGAGCATCCTGCGCAATCAGCAACTGCTGGAAAAAGCCTTCGCCGGCACCGATACCGAAGTGCAGTGGTTCTTCTTCAAAGGCGCAGGGCCGGCGGTCAACGAGGCACTGTCCAACAAGCAACTGGATTTCGCCTACGAGGGTGACATGCCGCAGGTGGTGGCCCGTGCCAATGGCCTGGACACCAAACTGCTGGCGGCGGCCGGGGTGCGCTCCAGGGTGTACCTGGCGGTGCCCAAGGGTTCGCCGATCAAGACCATCGAGGACCTCAAGGACAAGAAGGTCGGGTTGTTCCGCGGCACCAACCTGCAACTGGTCGCCGACAACCTGCTGGCCGCCCATGGTCTCAAGGAGCGTGATCTGAAGATCATCAACCTCGATTCCGGCAGCAACCTGGCGGCCCTCGCGGCCAAAGGCGTGGACGCCGGATTCGGTGGCCGCGAGCTGTTCAAGCTCAGGGACGAGGGCCTGGTCGATATCATCTACGACAACGCCGAGAACGATCCGCGTTATACCCGGCAGACGGCGCTGCTGGTGCGCGGCGACTACGAGAAGACCCACAAGGAACAGGTGCAGAAGGTCGTCGACACCCTGGTGGACGCGGCGCAGTGGGTCTCCAACGAAGGCAACCGTGATGCGGTCATCACCGAGTGGGCCAAGACCCAGGAGCCTGTCGCTTCGATCAAGGCCGACTTCCAGGGCCTGGCCTTGCGCGACAGTGCCTCGCCACTGGTGGATGATTTCGTCCGCGGTCGTTATGCCCTGGTGGCGCAGCAGTCCCTGGACGAAAAGCTGATCCGCAGGCCGGTGAGCATCGATGGCTGGTTCGACACCAGCTACCTGGACAACGCCTTGAAGAAAAAGGGCCTGGAGAAATTCTGGACCGCCTACGCGGCTGACGGCAAACAACCCGCCGCCAATCTGGCCGCAGCGAGTGTCGACACCAGGAAAGGGGAATAACGCCATGGCCAGCAGTGCTCAATCAGCGACCGCCGGGCGTTTGCCGGCGCCGCCTCGGGAACGTGCCGCGCAGGTGCAGACTCTGCCCGTACCGCCACGCGGCGCAACGGCGAAGGCGCTGGATGTCGCTGCGGCCAAACCTGGTATCAGTAACGCTCGCGCAGGTCGGCCGTTCTGGCATGCGCGGCCGATCTACTTCTCGCTGCCGTGGTTGCTGCCCCTGACCCTGCTCGGCCTGTGGGCCTTGGGCGCCGATCGCGGCTGGTTGTCGGCGCAAGTGCTGCCGCCACCGGCCTATGTCTGGCAGACGCTCACCGACCTGGCCACCAGTGGCGATCTGTGGGTCAACACCAGCGCCAGCCTGCAGCGGGTGCTGATCGGCTTCGCCGTCGGTGCCAGCCTCGGGACCTTGATCGGGGTGGGCATGGGCCTGTCCCGTACCGTCGAGGCCTATCTGCTGCCCACGTTCAACGCTTTGGTGCAGATTCCTATTCTGGGCTGGTTGCCCTTTGCCTTGCTGATCTTCGGGATCGGTGAGCCGCTCAAATATGCACTCATCGCCCACGCGGCGCTGGTGCCGGTCACCCTGTGCACCTTGCAGGCGTTCCGTCAGGCGCCGCCGGGGCTGCTGGAAGTCGGCCAGGTCTATGGCTTCAGCCGCCGCCAGAGCATCACTCAAGTGGTGTTGCCGGCCGCGCTGCCGACGCTGTTCACCGGCTTGCGTCTGGGCTTCACCAAGGCCTGGTTGTCGCTGGTGGTGGTCGAACTGGTGGCTTCCAGTGAAGGCCTGGGTTATCTGATCGTCTACGGCCGCCAACTGTTCCAGCTGGATCTGGTGATGGCCGCCGTGGTGATCGTCGGAGTGATCGGCTGGATCATCGACCGCAGTTTCGATCTGCTGCAACGGCGTTTGCACAACGGCGCCGCACCGATCCCGGGGCGTCTGGCATGAGCGCGGTGCGCACGCGGGATTATCGCGGCCTGGTCCTGCCAGTGGTGGCCGTGCTGGTCTGGTGGCTGGCGGTACAGCAGGGCTGGAGTCAGTCGGGTCTGTTGGTCGGGCCGGGCACCGTGCTGGATACGGCCTGGGATCAACTGAGTTCGCTGCCGTTCTGGCGCGGGTTGGGGGCGAGTCTGGCGCGGGATGTCAGCGGCTTCGCCATCGGCACCACCCTGGGCTTGATCCTTGGTTGCGTGCTGGGCCTGTCGCCATTGTTCGAGCGGATCGTGGGCCCCAGCTTCAATACCTTCAAGCAAGTCTCGCTGTTCGCCTGGATTCCGCTGATCTCGGTGTGGTTCGGCCTGGGCGATGTTTCCAAAGTGGTGTTCCTGTCGCTGGCGGCGCTGGTGCCGGTGGTGGTCAACACCTGCGATGGCCTGCGCAATGTCCCGCCGGGCCTGCTGGAAGTGGCGCGGGTGTATGGCTTCAACCGCTGGCAGACCATCTTCGCCGTGCTGCTGCCCGCCGCCTTGCCATCGATCTTCACCGGTATCTACCTGGCGTTGGTGTACGCCTGGCTCGCCACCATCGGCGCCGAATACCTGCTCGTGTCGGGGGAGGGTGTGGGCAACCTGCTGATCGATGGCAGCGAGCACTTTCGCATGGACCTGGTGTTGTTCGGCATGGTCGTCATCGGCGTGGTGGGCTGGACCCTCAACGCTCTGGCCCGGGCCCTTGAACGACGCCTGCAACGGCGCTACGGCAGCGCCGACTGATACTTTCGAATCGAGGTTTTGCCATGCCCGCCAACGGCTTGTCCCTGCAACACATCAGCAAGCAGTTCAACGCCCAGCGCGGCAATGCCGCCTTGCAGGTGCTGGACGATATCGACCTGGACATCGCGCCCGGCGAATTCATCAGCATCGTCGGCGCCAGCGGTTGCGGTAAGTCGACTCTGCTGCGCCTGATTCTCGGCCTGGACGGCGATTATCAGGGGCGCATCCTGCTCGATGGCGCGGCCATCAGCGGCACCGGCCTGGAGCGCGGTATCGTGTTCCAGGATCACCGCTTGTTCCCCTGGCTGACCGTCGAACAGAACGTCGCGGTGGGCCTGAAAAACGCGCCGCTGTCGGCCCGGCACAAGCGCGACAGCGTGCGTGAGCACATCGCTCTGGTGGGACTCGAAAGTTTCGCGCAAGCCTATCCGCGGCAGTTGTCGGGGGGCATGGCGCAGAGGGTGGCGATCGCCCGTGGCCTGGTCAATCGCCCGCGGGTGCTGTTGCTCGACGAACCCTTCGGCGCCCTCGACGCCCTGACCCGCAACCGCCTGCAGAACGAACTGCAGCGCATCTGGGCCCAGGAGCGCATCACCATGGTGCTGGTCACCCACGATGTCGACGAAGCGGTGTTCCTCGGTGATCGGGTGGTGGTCATGCAGCCCCATCCCGGGCGCATCCGCCGTGTGCTCGACATCGATCTGCCGCGCCCGCGGCAACGCAGCGACAGCGCCTTCATTGCGCTGCGCGATGATCTGTTGAGTGATTTTGCCGAGGATCATGACGGGGCGTGATGCAGCGCTCGCCGGGATCGCTCCGTGGGTGTCATGTGTATGGGGTTTGCGGGGGGAATCTGTGCCTGTCAGGCGCTGGCGGCTTCAGGTTATCCTGCGCCTTCGCCTGCCACATAGTCCTCACATAGCGGAGCTCGACCATGGATCCTGTCGTCACCCTAGCGGATATAGAACTGGCCGCGCAGCGCCTTGAAGGCCATGCCGTGCGCACGCCACTGCTGGAATCAGTGGTACTCAACGAGCGCTGCGATGGCCGCGTGCTGATCAAGCCGGAGGTACTCCAGCTCACCGGCTCGTTCAAGTTTCGCGGGGCGTTCAACAAACTTTCCAGCCTGACATCGGAACAACGCCAGCGCGGCGTGTTGGCGTTCTCGTCCGGCAATCACGCCCAGGGGGTCGCCTACGCGGCGCGCTTGCTGAACCTCCAGGCGACCATCCTGATGCCCGCCGATGCCCCACAGATCAAGATTCAGCGCACCCGCGAGTACGGTGCACGGGTGGTGCTGTTCGATCGCTACAGCGAGGACCGCGAAGCCATCGCCGCGCAATTGGCCAACGAGTCAGGGGCGGTCACGGTCAAGCCGTTCGACGATCCGTTGATCATGGCCGGGCAGGGCACCGTCGGCCTGGAGATCGCTCAGCAGGCCGGTCAGCAGCGCATCGATGTGGTGCTCTCGCCCTGCGGCGGCGGGGGCCTGATCGCCGGCCTGGGGACTGCACTCAAAGCCCTCCAGCCCGATATCGAGGTCTATGCGGTCGAACCTCGTGACTTCGATGACACCGCTCGTTCGCTGGCCCAGGGCGAGCGCGTCGGCAATCCGAGCGAGGCGCGCTCGATCTGCGATGCGTTGCTGAGCCCCATGCCCGGTGAATTGACCTTCAGCGTCAACCGCCACCAGCTCGCGGGCGGGCTGGGGGTCAGCGACGACGAAGCCCGCCAGGCGATGGCGTTCGCCTTCGAGCACCTCAAACTGGTGGTCGAGCCGGGCGGGGCGGTGGCCTTGGCCGCGCTGTTGTCCGGCAAGCTCGCGTTGCACGGGCGCACTGCCGCGGTGGTGCTCTCGGGTGGCAATGTCGACCCCCACCGTTTTGTGCAGATCCTGCAAGCGCAGTGACGCGTCCCTCTGTGTTTCGGCCCACGGGTATTCGATGAGCGATCCTGACAATTGGCACGCAGCACCCTCGGGCGACAGCTGCCTGGTGCTGGAATTCGCCAGCGTGCTGAGCCTTCACGCCAATCGCCGGGCCGCGTCGGCGGCGGCGATCCTCAACCACGCGCGTGACCTCGGCGGCCTGATCGGCGTGAGCGACATCGTGCCTGGCATGGTCACTGTGGGCGTGCACTATCGGCCTGAGCGCATCCTGATGCCGGCAGGTGCTGTAACGCCTTATGCCGCGCTGCTCAAGCAGATCGAACGGCTGCTGAGCGAGCAAGCCAGTGCCCCTGTTATCGAGCCGCGGCGGATCGAAATCCCGGTGTGCTACGGCGGCGAATACGGGCCCGATCTGCACGACACCGCGCGCGCCTGCGGACTGTCCGCCCAGCGCCTGATCGAAGTGCACAGCCGCGACTGGCTGGATGTGTTGATGGTCGGCTTCACCCCGGGGCATCCCTACATCGGCATCCTCGATCCGGCGCTCAATCCGCCTCGGCGCACGGTGCCGCGCACCCTGGTGCCCCGCGGCAGCATCGGCCTCGCCAATCGCCAGACCAACGTCTATCCGGTCGACTCCCCGGGCGGCTGGCACCTGATCGGCCGTACCCCGGTGGCGATGTTCAATGCCGACAATCAGCCGCCCTGCCTGTTGCAAAGCGGTGATCAGGTGCGTTTCGTCGCTATCGATAGCGCCACCTTCGAAGCAATGACGGTCGAGGCACAGGCATGAGCATTCTGGTGATCCGCCCGGGGTTGTGCAGCACGGTTCAGGATGGCGGGCGGGTCGGCTATCAACACCTGGGTGTGCCAGTGAACGGGCCAATGGACGCCTTGGCCCATAGCCTGGCGAACCTGCTGGTGGGCAACGCACCGCAGTCCAGCGCCCTGGAAATCACCCTGCAAGGGCCGAGCTTGCGCTTCGACAGTGCTTGCCTGCTGGCGATCGCCGGAGCCGACCTGGGCGCGCGGCTCGATGGTGTGCCGTTGCCACCGGGGCAGGCGGTGCGGGTCGGGGCGGGCACACTGCTGGACTTCGGCAGGCGCGTTCACGGCGCCCGCGCCTATCTGGCCGTGCATGGCGGTTTTCAGGTGCCGCCTGTGCTGGGCAGTCGCAGCACCTTTCGCCGCGGTGCGCTGGGCGGGGTGCATGGGCGCGAGCTTCGGGCGGGTGATCGTCTGGCGCTGGCGTCGAGTTTCAGCAATGCGTCACGGGTGCAGATTCCGCCTGCACTGCAGCTCGATCCTTTACGTGCCGCCGAACGGCCGATTCGCATCCTGCCGGGGCGTGAATGGTCGGCGTTCAGCGACGAGGCGCAGCGTACCCTGGTCACCAGCGTCTATCGCATCGGCAACGATTCGGAGCGCATGGGCTATCGCCTGGCCGGGGCGGCGCTGCAATTACGCACGGCGCTGGAACTGCTGTCCGAAGCGGTGCCCTTCGGCACCGTGCAGGTGCCCCCCAGTGGTCAGCCGATCGTGCTGATGGCCGACCGGCAGACCACTGGCGGTTACCCGAAGATCGCCCACGTCGCCAGCGTCGACCTGCCGTTGCTGGCCCAGCGCTTGCCAGGGGAGAGTGTGCAGTTCGCCTTAATCGACCTTGAGGAGGCTCAGGCTCTGGCGGTACAACGAGCACGCCTGCTGGAGGCCATGCGCGGTTGACCGCCGAGGCATGGGGCGAGCAAGCGCCTCGTCAGGTCGACGCCGATTTCAGTTCCAGGCAGCCACATCCGCTACCACCGTGGCGAAACGATCATGCAGCGCCGCCAGCGTGCTGCGGTGCAACTGCTCGGCACTCAGGACAGCGCCGCCCAGTGGGTCGGGCAGGTCGCGGGTGGCGCAGGCGTCGGCCACCAGGGTCACCCTATAACCATGATCCAGCGCCGCGCGCACTGTGGTGCTGACACACATGTGGGTCTGGAAGCCGGCGACGATCAACTCCTTGCGCCCCAGGGCGGTCAGTTCAGAGGCCAGTTCGGTGTCGGTGAAGGCGCTGGGGAAGGTCTTGCTGACGATGATCTCGTCCGCCAACGGCGTCAGCCCGTCGATGATGGCGCCCGACGGGCCGTGGGGATCGAACGGGCCGCCGACGCTGCCGCGGTGCACGACGTGGATGACCGGGGTACCCTCGGCCCGTGCGCGCGCCAGCAATTCAGCGCAGTGCTCTATCGCCGTGGGCATGCCGACGAGCGCCAGGGTGCCGTCTACGTACTCGCGCTGGTGATCGATCAATATCAGCACTGCGGCGTTCCAGGCCGCAGGGGCGCGGCTGGCGCCAGCGAGATCGAGCAGGGTAAAGGGCGTGGTCATGGTTGAATCCTTCAAGAGTGGGTGAGCTAGGCGCCCATCCTGCGTCAGGCTAAGCTGCACGCCCATTCCCTGAAAAGGCACAGTCGCTGTGCAAAAAAGCACAATGTCCTGGGACGATCTGCTGACCCTTTCGACCCTCATGCGCAGCGGCAGCTATTCGGCCTGCGCCCGCGAGCTCGACCTCACCCACGCCACCGTCATCCGCCGTATCCGCCGGCTGGAGCAAGCGCTGGGCAAACCGGTAGTCACCCGTGAGGACAACGCCTTTCGCTTGACCAGCCACGGCCATGGCGCACTGGCCGCAGCGCTGCAGATGGAGCAGGCCGCCGATCGTCTGCTGCGTGAGACCGAAGCCAGCAGCCAGGGCGTCGCCGGCGAGGTGCGGATCGCCGCCACCGCCGCCCTGGGCAGCCACTACCTGACGCCGCGTCTGGCAACGCTGTATGAAGCCCATCCGAGCATAGAAGTGTGCCTGCAACTGGGTGATCGCATCACCAGCCTGGCCAAGCGCCGAGCGCATATCGGCGTGCGTCTGGCGCGGCCTCAGGAGGCCGATATGGTCGCCCTCAAGGTCGGCGTCGTGCGCTTCGGCCTGTATGCCGCCGCCAGTGGCTCAACCCGCGGCGATACGCCGCTCTGCGGGCTGACGGAACACAGCAACCTGGCGCTGCCGGAAGTGCAGTGGCCCAAGACGTTGGGGCGCCGCTTCGCCTTTACGGCCAACGACCTGCTGGCCGTGCGCGAGTCGGTGCGGGCAGGGCTGGGGGTGGCGCTGCTGCCTCATTACCTGACAGATCCCGGCCTGGTGCTACTCGAGCACATCCCTCAGGTGGAACGGGAAATCTGGCTGGCCTATCCGGTGGAATATCGCGATACCGAGCGCTTTCGGCCGGTGATTGCCTGGCTGGCCCAGGTGCTGGGCGAGTGCCCGTGAACGGGTGTCGATAACGGCGCAAAACATAAATTCGCCAGGTGAATACATAAGGATTATTCATGTGTCCATCAGGCACCGCCAAGGGCAAATCCTGGGAGCCACGAACATCCAGTCATAGAACCAGAACCCTGCGGCCTATAGCGGCGATCTTGCACAGCACCTTGATCGACGGCACGCTGCGGCCGGTTTCGATCTGCGCGAGCATGGCGCGGCTGACGCCGCTGGTTCTGGCCAGGCCATCGAGGGACAACAAGCGTTTGCTGCGCAAGCGCTGGAGGTTGTTGGCGACCCGCTGGCCGATCGGGTCGGCTGCGCTTTCTGTGCTGCTGGGGTCGAGTTCAGGTTCGGCTTTGTGGCGAGGGGCGCTGGTGTCGATGAAGCCGCTAGGTACGGTCACGATCAGGCGAGCCTTGACGCTTCGACAGTGTTGAGGGACTGAGGCAGGGCATGGGTGCAGAGGCCGGCGCGTTGTTCGTAGAGCGCCCACAGGGCCCGACCCATTTGCTGAGCGTTTCTGCGCTTGCGATGCAGTGCCAGGTCAACGATGTTGGTCGCGCGGGTCATGGTGTCGCTTCGAGTCGGTATTCATGCCCGAAGAGTACCCGTGCGGGGGTTGGCAGCATAAATACTGAGTTTGCATTTGGTTATTACCGATTGCTCAGCTCGCTGGGGATCTGGCGATCGTTCGCAGGGGTTTTAAGCATGTGAATCTTGCATGTCAGCAATTCGCGGTTATCAAAGTTTCAATAGCCGCAATGGCACGACCGCTATATCTGGAAACGCATAAGCAAATATCCAAATATTCCTTTAAGAGATATCCAATACCGCTGATTATCGCGGCCTTGAGCGGTCGCCGACAAAGAGGCGTGCATCGGCGCCGCTCCTTTTATTCCATTGAGCAGGAGCTAATCGATGGGCAATGTCCCGACCGCTGCCAGCGCGACGCGTACGCTTTGGCGCGAGCCAGCCAATGCCGAACTGTTGGCGCTGGGCAATGTATTTCGCGAGCCGCTGTGGACCTTGCGCCTGCAGCGCGCCCCAGGGCCGATCCTCAGCAAGCGCGAGGGCATATTGCTCGGGGTGTTCGCTCTGGTGCTGCATGGCGCGGTGATCTATTGGCTGAACGGCACGCCGACACCGACCTTGCCGGTGGTGCCGCCAGAAGTGCCAGCCATGACCATCGAGTTTTTCCAGCCCGCGCCGCCAGCCCCGCCCGTGGTCGAGCCGCCACCCCCGGCACCGGCACCACCAGTGGCCGAGACGCCGCCACCGCCTGTGGTGGACGAGATGGCCGCCAAGCCAGAGCCCAAGCCCAAGCCGAAACCGAAACCGAAACCGGTAGTCAAGCCAGTCCCTAAACCCGTCGCCAAACCGGTCGAAAAACCACTGCCCAAGCCTGCCGAGCCAGTGCCTGCGCCGGCACCCGTAGCTGCCCCGGCGCCGCCCGCACCGCCTGCACCCGCCCCGGTGACGCCACCGTCGGCCACTGCGGGCTACTTGAAGAACCCGGCGCCGCAATACCCGGACCTCGCCATGCGCCGCGGCTGGGAAGGTACGGTCTTGCTGCGTGTGCAAGTGCTGGCCAGCGGTCAGCCTGGGGACATCCAGATCCAGAAGAGCAGCGGCCGTACCCAGCTCGATGAAGCGGCGCTGGCGGCGGTCAAGCGCTGGAGCTTCGTGCCGGCCAAGCAGGGCAACGTGCCCCAGGCCGGTTGGGTCAGCGTGCCGATCGACTTCAAGCTCAGATAGCAATTTTCGGAGGCAAGCCTCCTCGCTACAGATTGCGGGCCACCACTACAAAAGGAGCGCCGCCAACCAACGAATCCATGACTTCGCAAAGGACTTACTGCCATGAACCTGATCGCTTCGCCTTTCGCCTCCATCGAATCCGCCGTCATCTGGCTATTGATTCTGTTCTCCGTCGCCACCTGGGGCCTGTTCCTGCTCAAGGGTTCGCAGTTCACCCGCCTCAAGGCCCAGGATCGCAAGTTCCACAAACAGTTCTGGGCGGCATCGAGCCTCGACTCCGCCGCAGTACTGGCCCACGAGCAACCGGGCGCCGCGGCGCGGGTGGCTTTGGCCGGCTACAACGCCATTCAGGTACCGGAAGGCGCGGCAGCAGATCTGAGCCAGGCCATCAATCATCAGGATCGTCTCGAGCGTGCCCTGCGTCAGCAGATCGTCCGTGAGCGTCGCTCACTGGAAACCGGCCTGGCGATTCTCGCCAGTATCGGCAGCACCTCGCCCTTCATCGGCCTGTTCGGCACCGTGTGGGGCATCATGTCGGCACTCAAGGGCATCAGCGCGGCCGGCTCGGCGAGCCTTGAAACCGTGGCTGGCCCGATCGGTGCAGCCCTGGTGGCCACTGGGGTCGGTATCGCCGTCGCCGTTCCGGCGGTGCTGGTCTACAACTACTTCTTGCGCCGCCTGAAGCTGACCGCCGCCGACCTCGATGACTTCGCCCACGACTTCTATAGCCTGGCGCAGAAAAGCTCGTTCCGCTTGATCAGCCTGCCGACCGGCCCAAAAGCCGGTGCCAGCCGCCCTGTGAAGGAGGCTGTCTGAGATGGCCTTTTCGACCCAGGACAGTGATGAAGTACTGAGCGAAATCAACGTCACCCCGCTGGTGGACGTGATGCTGGTGCTGCTGGTGGTGTTCATCGTCACCGCGCCCTTGTTGACCAACGCCATCCCCATCAACCTGCCCAAGACCGATGCCGTGGCGCCGGTCGAGCAGAAGGACCCAGTGGTGGTGAGCATCGACGACAAGGGCCAGGTGTTCATCGCCAAGGAACAGATCGACCTCGACCAATTGCAGTTCCGCCTGCAGGGCGCCAAGGCCAAGGATCCGGACGTACGCATCCAGCTGCAAGCGGACAATGGCGTCAACTACGGTGTGGTCGCCAAGGCCATGGCCGTGATCGAGAAGGCCGGGATCACCAAGCTGGCAGTGATCACTGCCAAGTGAAGAGCGTTACCAAGCTGTTCAGCGACCCCGATTCGGCGTGAGCAGGGCCGGCCCCTTCGCGGGCAAGCCCTGCTCCTACACAGTCGTACAGCTGTGGGAGCAGGGCTTGCCCGCGAAGAGGCCCTCCAGCTCACCCCATAACCCGGGCGTTATCGAGCCTTTTCCTCACTCCACACGTCATACAGATTCGACGGCGCATCCAGCTGCACCTCGAAATTCAGCCCGTGCAAGGTGCTGCGCGCCGCCAGCTGATAATTCGGGGCGAACAACGGGATGACGTAGGCCTTGTCCACCGCCAGCTGCTGAATCCGATCCAGAATCGGCTGGCGTTTGCCGAGGTCGGTGGTGGCCCGCGCCTGGTCGATCAGCCCGGTGATTTGCGCGTCCGGAACCTTGATGCCGCGATACAGGAAGCCGCTGGCACCCAGCACGTCGCGCAACGACAGCGCCGCATCGGACGGGTTGAGGGTGTTGGGGTACACGTGCCAGGTGCCATCGGCGATGGACTTGACCCATTCGCCGGAACTGATGATGCGCAGGTCCAGTTGCAGGTTGAGGTTCTTCTTCACAGCCGCCTGGATCTGCTGGATCAGCAGGTCGCGGTTGTCACGCACATACGGCTGCGGGTAGCCCACTTCGATGCGCAGGCGCTGGCCGTCGCGCGTGCGGTAGCCGTCGGCGTCGCGGCCGGTCCAGCCGGCGTCGTCGAGCAGTTTGTTGGCGCCTGCCACGTCATTGCCCCACGAGCCTTTCAGGGCCTTGTTGTAGGCGGTGTTGTCCGGGCCGATGTTCGACCAGGCGCGCGGCACGGTGCCCAGGTAGATGTTCTTGACGATCGCCTCCAGATCGAAGCCGTCGCGCAGCGCCCGGCGCACGCGCACGTCATCGGTGGGCGCGGCAGTGTAGTTGAGGTTGAGGGTGAACGACGTCTCGGCCGATGGCCCGGTGAGGAACTGGAAGCCCTGAGCGTTTTCGAACAGCGCACGGTCGGTGGGCTGCACGCCTTCGATCAGATCCACCTGACCGGAGCTCAGGGCCCCGGCGCGTACCGCGTATTCGGGCAGGAAGCGATAGGTGACCGAATTCAGGTAGGCCGGGCCCTGGTGCGCGGCATAGGCCGGGCCCCAGTGGTAATTGGGGTTCTTGACGAAGCGCGCCGACTGGCCGCGGGTGTACTGGTCGAACACGAACGGGCCGGTGCCCACCAGGTTCGGGCCGCCTTGGCACAGGTCGCCGCCCTTGGTCAGGGTCCTGGGCGAGAGGAAGCCGAGCTTGACGCTCGACAGCGACTCGAGGAACGCCGAGTCGGGCTTGCTCAGGACGATCTTGACTTCATGGGCCGAGACCACCTCGGTGTGGTCGTAGTACTCCAGAAAGGCCGCAGCGTTAGCGGTGTGGGCGGGGTCCTTGGTCCAGTCGAGGTTGGCCTTGACCGCCTCGCCATCGAACGGCGTGCCGTCGCTGAAGGTCACGTCGTCACGCAGTTTGAAGCTGTAGCTCAGGCCGTCGTCGGAGATGCTCCAGCTTTTTGCCAGCCAGGGCGCGAAAGTGCCGTCGGCCTGCTTGCCGACCAGCGAATCGATATAGTTGCGGATCACCAAAAAAGCATTTTGCTGCGACGAGTTGTGCGGGTCGAAGCACACAGGTTCGGTGGTCACGCCGAAGGTGATGTCGCCGCCATCACGGGGTTTGACGCTGCTGTTTTCGGTTTTCGCGACAGCTTTGGGCGGTGCTGCGGTGTTGTCGCAACTGGCCAGCAAGGGGCTGATGGCAACGGCCAGGCAAAGCAGGGGAAGTGGTGCTCTCATGATGTCCTTAAGCGTAAGCAGGTGAAGCGGCCACGGTCGGCTGGGCCGACAACAGACGTTGGGTGTAGGGATGTTGGGGCGTATCGAAAACCTGCTGCACCGCGCCTTGTTCGACCACCTGGCCCTGATGGAACACCAGCACGCGGTCGCTGACATGGCGGATCACTTCCAGGTCGTGGGAAATGAACAGCAGGGCGATGCCGCGCTCGGCTTGCAGCTCGCTGATCAGGTCCAGCACCTGGGCCTGCACGTACAGGTCCAGCGCCGACACCGGTTCATCGCAGATGATCAGCGCCGGTTCCGCCGCCAGCGCACGGGCGATGGCGATGCGTTGGCGCTGGCCGCCGGACAGCGAGCGCGGATGGCGATCGAGGTAGGCGCCGTTGAGGCCGACCTGGGTGAGCAGGGTGGTCACCCGTTCGCGCTGGCGATCCTGGGCCTGGAGGTTCTCGGCGATGATCTGCAGCACGCTGTAGCGCGGGTCGAAGGAACTCAGTGGGTCCTGCGGGATGTACTGCATCTGCCGCCGCCAGGGCCGGCGTTGCACTTCGGGCACCTGGCTCCAGGGCTGGCCGAGCAGATGCACGCCGCCGCTGTCGGGTTCGAGCAAACCGAGGACGATGTTGGCGCAGGTGGTCTTGCCCGAACCGGACTCGCCGACGATGCCCAGCACTTCGCCCTTGTGCACGCTGAACGAGGCGCTGTGCAAGGCGGTGAAACTCTCTTTGCGTCGCCCCAAGCCGCCGCGCCGATAGTGCTTGCTGATGTTGTCGACGTGCAGCACCACCTGTTGCCGGTCGATGTGCCGACTCGGCAAGGCGCTGCGCTCGATGCGCAGCGGCTGGGTTTCATCGACGGCAGGTAGTACTCGTGCCGAGCTCAGGCGCGTGCCCCGGGAGTGTTCGCTCGGCGTCGCCGCCAGCAGCTGCCGGGTGTAGTCGTGGCGCGGGCGGGTCAGTACTTGTGCGACCGGTCCGGAATCGACCACCACGCCAGACTGCATCACGTAAACGCGATCGGCAATCTGCGCCACCAGTGCCAGGTCATGGCTGATGATCAACAGCCCGGCGCCCCGGGCCACGCGATCGGCCAGTACTGCGATCACTTGCTGTTGCACCGTCACGTCGAGGGCCGTGGTCGGTTCATCTGCGATGATCAGGCTGGGCTCGCCCGCAATGGCGGCGCCGATCAGCGCGCGTTGGCGCAGGCCACCTGATAACTGGTGGGCGTATTGGTCGGCGCGCTCCCGGGCTTCGGGAATGCCGACCTGCTCGAATACCTCGACCACCCGTTGTTCTACCTCGCGACTGCTTTTGAGCAAGTCGTGCACGGTGAGTACTTCGCCCGCTTCCTGGCCGATGGTGCGCAAAGGGTCCAGCGACACCAGCGCATCCTGCATCACCAGCCCGGCCCAGCGGCCACGAATCTGGCGCCAGTCCTGCTCGGTGAAGGTCAGGGCATCGCGACCGGCGATCTGCAAGGTCCGGGCCTTGACCACTGCGCCGTCGCCGGCAAGGCCCAGCAGGCTGCGCGCCGTCAGGCTCTTGCCTGAGCCGGATTCGCCTACCAGGGCCACGCACTCGCCGGGCTGGATGCTCAAGCTCAAGTTGCGTACCAGCGACGTATCGCCGTGCAGCGCCGGGAAGCTGATGCTCAGGTTGTCGATTTCGACCAAGGCCTGGGTCATGGTGCCAGCCTCCCTTCAAAGCGGCGCTGCAGGTAGCTGCCGACCACGGTAAAAGAGATCACGGTCAGGGTGATGGCGACGCCGGGGAATACGCTTGGCCACCAGGCTACGCGCAACACGTCACGGCCTTCGGCGAGCATCACGCCCCATTCCGGAGTAGGGGGTTGCGGGCCGAGGCCGAGAAAGCTGAGGCCGGAGACGGCGATGATCGAGCTGCCAATATCGATGGTCGCGACGATAGGAATGGCCACCAGCACGTTAGGCAGCAGGTGGCGCAGGAATACCTTGCCCCGCGACTGGCCGTAGAGTACGGCGTGACGCACGTAGTCGGCATTGCGTACCAGCTGGGTCTGGCTGCGGATCAGGCGCCCGAACTTGGGAATTCCGGCGATGCCGATGGCCACCGCGACGTTCATCAGACCGGGGCCGATCAGGGCGATGACCAGCAGCGCCAACAGCACGTTGGGGAAGGCCGAGAGCATGTCGAACAGGCGCGAGGCGACTTCGTCCAGCCAGCGGTTCTTCATGCCGGCGAGCAGCCCCAGCAAGGTGCCGACCACCAGGCTCAGGAGCATGCCGGCGATGCCGATCAGCAGGGAATAGCGCGTGCCGTACACGACCCGGGCGAACACGTCGCGGCCCAGCCGATCGGTGCCGAACCAGTGCGCCAGGCTCGGGGCCTGCAGGCCGATGGTCACGTCCCCCGACAACGGGTCGTAGGCGGTCAGCCAGAACGGCACCACCAGGGCAATGGCCAGCGCCAGCAGAAACGCCGAGCTCAGCACGACGCCTAGGGGGAGCCTGCGGCGAGTGGCCGTTGCGGCGGTCGTGGCGCTGATTTCATCCGGCGCGAGGGTGGAGACGGTCTGGTTCATTGGCTTCTGAGCCTCGGATCGATGAGCAGATAGAGCACATCCAGCAGCGTCGAGATCGCTACGTAGATAAAGGCCGCCACCAGCACGACGGCCAGCACTACAGGCACATCCTGACTGGTGATGGCGTTGAGGGTGACGGTGCCGAGGCCGGGTCGGCCGAAGACTTTTTCAGTGATCACTGCACCGCCGAGCAGGCCGCCCACCAGCCAGCCGCCCAAGGTCACGATGGGCAGCAGGGCGTGGCGCAGCACATGGCTGAAGCGCAGGCGGGTTTCACTCAGGCCGCGAGCGCGCAGCGTGGTCACGAAGGGCTGTTCGAGGGCTTTTTCCATGGCCTCGCGCAGCACTTGCGCGAGGATCCCGGCGGTGGGCAGCGCCAGGGTCACCGCTGGCAATACCAGCGATTGCCAGCCGTTGGCACCCGACACCGGGAACCAGCGCCAGTGGAAGGAGAACAGCATCAACAGCAGGATGCCGATCCAGAACACCGGCATGGAGGTCATGACCAGCTCCAGCGACGAGGCGATCTTGCGACCCAGGGCACTGCGTCCGGCCGTCAGCAACGCCACCGTGATCGCCAGAATCGCCGCCAGTGCGCCCGCCGTCAGCGCCAATTGCACCGTCGGCCACAGTTGCGAGCCAAGAATGGCCCCCACCGATTGGCGCATCACATAGGAGGTACCGAGGTCGCCATGCACCAGGCGGCCGAGGAAGTCGAGGTATTGTTCAGGGAGGGATTTGTCCAGGCCCCATTCGGCGGCGATGGCTTCGCGCAGGCCCGGGTATTCGTTATCGCCGGCGAGGATGTCAGCGATGTTGCCCGGCAGCGAGTGCAGGGCGGTGAAGGCCGCCGTTACGCTGAGCCACAGCACCAGGACGCTGCTGAACAGCCGGGTGATTACGCTTTGCCACATAGATCTTCCTTTCAGTCATCACCTCAGGGCGTGAGTGAAGGCGATCCTATAGTTGATGCTCGGCAGGCGTCCAAGGCCGTTTGAGCATAAAAATATAATGAAAAAAATGCATGTAAGCTAAAACATAAAATTCCAGGTATTTATGGAATAAGCTTATGTCCATACGGTTTTCCACCCTGCGCGAGCATCTGGGGCTGGCGGATTGATTAGTGCATCAGACTTGGATCGATGAGCAGCCGGTAACTTAAGACAAGCGCTGCCAGATCACCGGAACGCTACGCAATAACCGGCGTTTCCCTGTAGCGAGGGGGCTTGCCCCCGATTGGCCGGACCTGCCTCGCGCGTAGTGCCAGCAATAGCCTCCCGGGAGCAAGGCCCCTCAACACAGGGCGTACATCCGTGCTGATAGGTGGCTAGTTAGCACCAAGCACCCGCGCATACACCGTTTGATCGACATTCCCGCCCGACAAGATCACCGCGACCTGCTTCCCCGCCTGCCGATCCCGCTCCTGCATCAACGCTGCCAGCGCCGCCGCGCCGGCGCCTTCCGCCAGGTTATGGGTGTCGGTGTAATACACCCGCATGGCCTGGGCGACTTCCTCCTCGCTCACGGCCACGATGCGCGCCGCCCCCGCGCTGTAGATCGCCAACGCTTCGGGGATCGGCTTGCGCACGGCCATGCCGTCGGCGAAGGTGTCGGCGGTCGCGGTTTCCTGCAACCGGCCTGACTCGAACGACAGCTTGGCCGCTGCCGCTTCGCTGGACACCACTCCCACCACCTCGGTCTTCAGCCCCAACGCATCACGGGCGGCAATCATCGCACACACCCCTGAACCACAACCGATAGGCACGTAAACGGTATCCAGAGCGGGCACCGCGTTGAACAGCTCCAGCCCATAGGTAGCCACGCCTCGCACCAGTTCGCGATGGTAGGGCGGTACCAGGTACAGATCCTGTGCCGTTGCCAGCCGCGCCGCCTCTTCGCGTGCGTCATCGAAGTCTCGCCCGCACTCCACCAGCTCGGCACCGAAGCCGCGCATGGCGTTGTTCTTCTCCACCGAGTTGCCCTGGGGCACCACGATCAGTGCCCGCAGGCCCAGGGCTTTTGCCGCCAGTGCCAGGCTCTGGCCGTGGTTGCCGCGGGTGGAACTGACCACGCCGCGCACTTGCGGATGCGTGCGCTGCAGCCAATGCAGGAAGGTAATGCCGCCGCGTACCTTGAAAGCCCCGGTCGGCGTATGGTTCTCGTGCTTGACCCAGACCGTGCAGCCCAGTCGCTCGGCCAATAATGGCCAGGCATATTGCGCGGTGGCGGGCATCACCTGATAGACCTGGCGGGCGGCGTCTTCGATATTGGTGCGGGTCAGTCCGTGCATGGCAGTTCTCTCTAGGATTTTGCCCACTCTAGAGCGACTGGCTGTATGGGGTTTTCAAAAAACTGACCTGATTTTTTACGCCGGCCGCGAGTAAGATGCCGAGCATGACTGCCATCCCTTTACTGCCCTTTTACCCACAGGTGCGCCGCGCCGAAGCAGGGCCGTGGGCAATCGAATTGCTGCCTGGCGCGCCCTACGAAGCCCGCTACGTGGCAACCGAGGCGGCCATCGGCTTTGCCTTCGACAGCCAGCGCGGCGTGCATGCCATCGCCAGCGACCGGGTGTGTCCCTTCCACGCCATCCCCAACGGCCTGGCCCTGGTGCCCGCGGGGTGCGATGTGTTTTCCGCTTCGCAACAGGGTGGCGAATACCTGCGGGTAATCCGCATCGACGGCGCGCTGTGGCTCGGTGAGCAGGCGTTCAACGATGTGATCGACCCACCAGCGATTGCCCTGGCGCAACGCATGCGCGCGGCCTTGCTGCGTGGCTCGCCCGAGGATGACTGGGAGGCCTGGGCGCTGGCACTGTCGGAGCGCGCTGGGGGCGTGCGGCAGCCAATGGCGCCTCGCGGATCGATGACGCGCCAGCGCTTGCAACGGCTTGACGAATTCATCGATGCGCAACTGCAGGGCGCGCTGACCGTGCAGGCCATGGCCGCACTGCTGGGGTTGTCCGAAGGTTTTTTCATGCGTGCCTTCAAGGCCGCCGTGGGGAAGAGCCCGCACAGCTATGTGATCGACCGCCGGGTGGCCCGTGCCCGAGTGTTGTTGCGGGATTCGAGGCAGGGTTTGACGGATATAGCGCTGGCGTGCGGGTTCGCTTCGCAGGCGCATATGGCGACGGTGTTCAGGCAGCGGCTCGGGGTAAGTCCTAGTGGGTTGCGAAGAGCGTAAAGCCGTTGGGGCCTTTAGATAGGCGTGTGGTCCTTTGCTGCGGGCCTGTGCGGCGCGCCCTGCCCATTGGCCCTTCGCCTAGGCTCAGGGTACCCGCGTTCCG
>NZ_JBYSWB010000044.1:0-24610 GCF_058986725.1 Pseudomonas sp. GW821-FHT01A09 | reverse complement strand
GGAACGCGGGTACCCCGAGCGCCAGCGAGGGGCCAATGTGGGGCGCCGCCCAGGCTGGAGCGCAAGCAGGGCCACACCTCAATCTCACCCCCCCAAGTGCCCCATTCTCCAGCCACGCGGCTGAAGCGGGCGAGTCCAGAACAGCGCTGACAGGCCCAATGCGCAGGCATAACCCACTATGTGCGCTACCGAACAGACAGCCATCGACGCCGATACTCAAATTGCCGGTGCAAAGCTCCCTTCACCCAGGCACGTACCGGTGCCGGCACCACCCCCTGCGGTCGCTCCCTTGGCGGCCATAAGCTGTTCACGGTCAACGCTGATATCCCCGCGATCGACGCCTTGGAACATGCCTCCATTCTGCAATACCGCGCTAACAAGCTGATGACCGAAGTTGCGTTTGGTGACCCGACTGGTGATGCCGCTCTGTCTGCGGTCTATCTGAACGAAATGGCCAAGGCGCCGATGGATGACGTAACCCTAGCGATGAGTGCAATTGCCTAGGCGAGCGGCACACGGGGTAGCATCCCTGAGCTCGACGTCGAGGGCCAGTTAGTCTCGGCGCCGACGCAGCCACTGATTGCTGCAAAAACCTCCTGAACAGACGTTCCCTATCGCTAATTCATATTAGCTAGAAGCGAGTCTGGCAACATGCAAACTCTGGCAAATTGCCACCGCGCCTTATAGAGCAGTGATCGCCAAGAGCGAAAGTGAAAGAATCAATTTCCAGATCGGTCATTCAGCTTCTCGCCTTCCATGAAGACTTTAAAACGCATAATATCGAAGCTCGACGACAGCTATCGCGGCGCACTTGAACAATCATCATATCAATCTACATACCACAGGGCATTTATGGCAGATCGAGTCCTCAAGGAGAAGTATCAAATCACTGTAGCCTGGTGGAATACCAGCCTGGCGCCGCGCGGCCGGACTCGCGCCAGTGAGCAACTCAGAGATGCCGCCGCAAGCGTAATCCAATTTCTTCTCATAAAAAACAATGTATCTTTTTTGGCGCTCGGAGAAATGTCTTTGGAAGACATGACTCATTTAAAACAATCAATAAACAAAACCAACCTCCACTTCGAGTCAGGCCTGACATCTGCCGGAAGAGCCAAATATGATAACTGTTATATCTTCAACACCTCTATATTCGAATTAGTCGACATTGAAGACATCTCCTCCGCCGATGGGGGTAGAACGCTAAAACTGGCTCAGCAACTGACCTTTATTGAGAAGCTGTCGGGAAAATCCATTTTTATTCTTGCTTCTCACTGGCCTAGCAGATGGCACGTCGGCGAGCATGATCCAATTCGCGACGAATTTGGAATCCGCTTGCGTGACACCATCAGAGGGATCGAGTCCCCCGACGGAGCGAGCCCCCACATCATCCTGCTTGGCGACTATAACGAAGAGCCTTTCAGTAAAGCCCTCAGCGCACAGCTGAAGGCGAGTAGACATCGTGAATTCGTGAGCCGCAAGGAGCATCTGCTGTACAATCCGTTCTGGGGTTTTCTTGGGCAACGAAACACCAATATAGACAGGCCCCTTGGAAGTCATTATTGGAAGGACGGCACAATTTCAAAATGGTATACGTTCGATCAAATAATGTTTTCATCCTCTCTCGTCCGAGGTGATGACTGGAATTTACTGGAAGATGGGGAGCATTTTGCGAATATCGCTGATCTTACAGCACTTGTGGTCGACTCAAAATCGGACTTCGACCATATCCCGGTCTATGCAACAATCGAAAAAGAGGTAGCGTGATGGCCGCTAATTTTGAAAATTCATTCAAGAAAGGCTTAGAAGCAGCGGAGGCTGCCTCCCAAGTAAACTTGGAAATTGATTCAGTATTCGAGGAATTGAACAACCAGATTCACTCTGCTAGCGAAGGGAGAATCAAATTCGAGCTACGACGCAAAAGGGATAGTATCTCAGCACTGAGCAGTTTGGTGGCGAATGGGTTCGATAGCCCGATAAAGTTCAAGACATATATCGTAGCTATTAATAACGCTGCCGAAAAAGAAGAAGAACTTGCGCAATTCGAACGTGCAAGCACCGGGTATCCATGCCGTCTTGACTACGAAGACCAAAAAATCTTCTGCAATGACAAATCTGCGTTAGAAAAGCATTTATCCATAATGCTGAGCAGTGTAAACATTGGAAAAAAATGGCTCGACTTTTAAATTACTCGACGCGCTCGTCACCTGACCCTGCGGACGATGAGTAGCCATCGACTAATGTGAGCAGGATTTACTCTTTCAGATTTCAGGCTCACGCAAATCAAAGCCCTTGGTTGCACTTCAACTTCCGGCTGGCCCTGCTTGCGCTCCAGCCTGGGCGGCGCCCCTCCAGCAGGCCGCGTGGAGGCTTCCGAATCGGTGGCTCCCCGGCATGGATGCCGGGGAAGCCGCGCTGAGCCATGGACGGCGATTCGCGGCGTGCCACCGATTCAGAAGCCGGAACGCGGGTACCCCGAGCGTCAGCGAGGGGCCAATGTGGGGCGCCGCCCAGGCTGGAGCGCAAGCAGGGCCACACCCCAATCCCCACCAGCAGACGCAAAAAAGCCCCGCAAAAAACGGGGCCTTCCGAGTATCGCGCCTAGCCTCAGCGTTCGAGGTCGGCGATCTTGCCCTTTTTGCCATCCCACTCAGCAGCATCAGGCAGTGAGTCTTTCTTCTCTCTAATGTTCGGCCAGATATTCGCCAGCTTGCCGTTCAGGGCGATGAAGTTTTCCATGCCGGCAGGCACCTCGTCTTCCGAGAAAATCGCCAAGGCCGGGCATTCAGGCTCGCACAGGGCGCAGTCGATGCACTCGTCCGGGTGAATGACCAGGAAGTTCGGGCCTTCGTAAAAGCAGTCCACCGGACACACTTCTACGCAGTCGGTGTACTTGCACTTGATGCAGTTGTCGGTGACGACGAAGGTCATTTCAGGTTCTCTCCTCAGGCGGCTACAGCCAAACCCCTGTATTCGGGGCCGCTGGGTCTGGGATAGGCAGCCTGCGAACCAGGCTAATAGTTCTCGGCATTCCCAAACCGCGCGGGATTCTATCAGCTTGTGACTGTCAGCGTTAGATCCGGTTCTTCAATGTATAGAGCAATTCCATCGCTTGCCGTGGCGTCAGGCTGTCGATATCAGTACGAGCGATCTCGTCCAATACCGGGTGCGGCAGGCTGGCGAACAGGTCGCTCTGGTGCGGCGCCGCCGGTTTGCCGGGCTTGGCGAGCACGGGTTCGACCGGCAGACTGGTGGTTTCGAGGCGGCCCAGGTGCTCCTTGGCGCGACGAATGACCGCTTCCGGCACACCGGCCAATTGCGCCACCGCCAAGCCGTAACTCTGGCTGGCGGGGCCCGGCAATACGTGGTGCAAAAAGACGATGCGCTCGTTGTGCTCGGTGGCGTTGAGATGCACGTTGGCGACCAGCGGTTCGCTCTCGGGCAGTACCGTCAGCTCGAAGTAGTGCGTGGCGAACAGTGTATAGGCCCGCAGCTGTGCCAGGCGCTCGGCGGCGGCCCAGGCCAGCGACAGGCCGTCGAAGGTGCTGGTGCCGCGGCCGACTTCGTCCATCAGCACTAGGCTGCGATCACTGGCGTTATGCAAGATGTTGGCAGTTTCACTCATCTCCACCATGAAGGTCGAGCGGCCACCGGCCAAGTCATCGCTGGAGCCGATACGGGTGAAGATGCGATCCACCAGCGACAGTTCGCAGCTGGCCGCCGGCACGAAGCTGCCGATATGGGCCAGCAGCACGATCAGTGCGGTCTGGCGCATGTAGGTGGATTTACCGCCCATGTTCGGACCGGTGATCACCAGCATGCGCGTGTCGTCATCCAGCCGCAGATCGTTGGCGACGAACGGCGTGGTCAGCACTTGCTCGACCACAGGGTGACGCCCCTGGCTGATGCGCAGGCAAGGCTCGTCGACGAAACTCGGGCAGTTGAGGTCCAGATTCAGCGAGCGCTCGGCGAGGTTGCTCAACACGTCGAGCTCGGCCAGCGCCGCAGCGGTGTCCTGCAGCGGCGGCAGATGACCGATCAGGCGTTCCAGCAGCGCCTCGTAGAGCATCTTCTCGCGGGCCAGGGCGCGGCTCTTGGCCGACAGCGCCTTGTCTTCGAACGCCTTGAGCTCAGGGGTGATGAAGCGCTCGGCGCCCTTAAGGGTCTGGCGGCGGATATAGTCCGCCGGCGCTGATTCGGCCTGCTTGCTCGGCAGTTCGATGAAGTAGCCGTGCACGCGGTTGTAGCCGACCTTGAGGTGCGACAGGCCGGTACGGGCTTTTTCCCGCGCTTCGAGATCGATCAGGAACTGCCCGGCGTTCTCGCTCAAAGACAGCAATTCGTCCAGCTCACTGTCATAGCCGGTCTTGAGCACGCCGCCGTCACGAATTACGGCGGGCGGGTTGTCGATGATGGCCTTGGCCAGCAGCTCGGAGAGTTCCGGGTAGGTGCCGGCGATCGTCGCCAGGCGTGCCAGGTGCGGTGTCTCGAGGTCAGCCATGGCGATCTGCAGGTCCGGCAGCGCGGCCAAGGCATCGCGCAGGCGGGCCAGGTCACGAGGGCGGGCGTTGCGCAGGCCGATTCGGGCGAGGATACGCTCGATATCGCCGATGTCCTTGAGTCGAGGTTGCAGGGCTTCGAAACGATAACCATCGAGCAGGCAGCGGATCGACGCCTGGCGCGCCTGGAGAATCTTCAGGTCGCGCAGCGGGCGATTCAGCCAGCGGGTCAGCAGGCGGCTGCCCATGGCGGTCTGGCAACGATCGATCACCGATTGCAGGGTGTTTTCGCGGCCGCCGGCGAGGTTGATATCGAGTTCCAGGTTGCGCCGGGTGGCGGCGTCCAGCACCACGGTGTCATCCAGGCGTTCATGCTTGAGGCTGCGCAGGTGCGGCAGGGCGGTGCGCTGGGTTTCCTTGGCGTAGCCCAACAGGCAGCCGGCGGCGCCGATGGCCAACGTCAGCTTCTCGCAGCCGAAGCCTTTCAGGTCCTGGGTCGCGAACTGCTGGCACAGGCTTTTGTGGGCGCTGTCGCGTTCGAAATCCCACGGGGCACGGCGGCGCGAGCCACGGCGCTTTTCCGCCGGTAGGCCTTGAGGCCAGTCGTCGGGGATCAGCAACTCGACCGGATTGATGCGCTCGAGCTCGGCCAGGAGGTTTTCCCAGCCCTTGAATTCCTGCACGGTGAAATTGCCACTGGTGATGTCCAGCACCGCCAGGCCGAACAGACGTTCGTCGCCCAGCACCGCCGCGATCAGGTTGTCGCGGCGTTCGTCCAGCAGCGCTTCGTCGCTCACCGTACCCGGAGTAATGATGCGTACCACTTGCCGATCCACCGGCCCCTTGCTGGTCGCCGGATCGCCGATCTGCTCGCAGATCACCACCGACTCCCCGAGCTTGACCAGCTTGCCCAGGTAACCCTCGGCGGCGTGGTAAGGGATGCCGCACATGGGGATCGATTGCCCGGCCGACTGCCCACGCGCGGTGAGGGTAATGTCGAGTAGCTTGGCGGCCTTCTTCGCGTCTTCGTAGAAAATCTCGTAGAAGTCGCCCATGCGATAGAACATCAGCTGGTCCGGGTGCTGGTTTTTCAGCTTCCAGTACTGCTGCATCATGGGTGTGTGTGCGGATAGGTCACTCATTGCGGGAATCGGGCTCTCGGCGTGGGTAGGTCAAGGGTTGGCGGGGAATGGTACAGGGATTGGGTGGAGATGCCGAGGGGGAGGGGAATCGAGGCAGCGGATGATCGGTAGTGGCACATGGGAAATATCTGATTTTTCTTATTGGGGATTATTTCCCTGGTAGATGCTGGGTGGCGCAATTTTGATGATGGCGACGTAGACAGTTTGCGTTCATATAAATCGGTTTAATTGAATTCTGGCAGTTGAGGTTGTATTGCTGGCGGGCGGGTCCTGTTTACAATTTTGTAGTTGATCTGCTTGGGGGATTTTCCTACTGTGGGTTCACCTTCAGCGAGCGGAAGCGAGACATTAGCTAAATAATCGGGGTGTTTATATGTCCGGCTGATAGCGCATCAGCTTTTTAGTTTGTGAGGGATAGTGACTGTGTTTGAGTTTTCCGAAGACGATATCTGTGTGGTAGACGAAGTTTTGACAATGGAAGAGCAGCAAAAATTGGTTGCTTGTTGAAGCGTTCAATCTGGCGATATGGTTGGCCTATCAATGATGCTTATTTTTCCAGACCTTGCTGGCATTCGTTCATCGCAGGTAGCCGAGGAGTCGAGCGTCAGTCCTCGGAAGAAGAGCTTCGTAGTCATCCCGAATGGAACGTGCTTTACGATATATGGATGAGGGTGAAGGCGATCCATATGCCGCAGGCGACGTTGCTTGGTGTATATGCGAATGGTCAGACTTTTGGGCAGGATTCTCCTATCCACAGAGATAACTGGCCTTCCGAGACGGGTAAGACAGTGGTGTTGTTTTGTAATGAGCATTGGGCGACTTGCTGGGGGGGAGAGTTGGTGTTTTATGATCATCAGAAACAACATATTATCAAATCAATCCTACCGAAGCCTAGGCGGGCAGTTATTTTCAATGGTCATGTGCCGCATAGTGCTCGGTCACCAGCGGTGAATTGTGATCAGTTGCGGGTGACGATCGCGTTCAAGACGATGTTTTGAGTGTATGAGTTTTTGTGGCTCGTCGAAAATGGAGTGGACAAACTTTTCACTGCGTGCAACCAATTTAAATTACGGCATTGTGAGACAGCATGGTCCTGAAGTCAAAACCGTTAGATGAACCTCCGGTTCAGAACCTAACTTTTAACTATAGTGTAGAAATAAAAGTTAGCTTCCTGTTCGGGTCGTTACTACTGTTTGCAGGTCTGGGATTTAGCTACCTCTACAGAGATCCAGAGCCTGTCCCTGAGGGTACTTTTTCCATAGTTGATGGCGTAATTACGTCAGGGTACAACGGTTTCAAAGCAGATCGTTTCATAATTAAATATGTAGCGAGAATTCCCGGGCCGCGGGGTTATCCGGCTAATCGCTACTTCTATGCATTTGAAAATGCTTGCGGGAAAAATAAAATGACTGCCGGAGATGCAGTTAAGCTACTCGTGGAACAACGAGAAAAATCACAAGTGGTGAGGCAGGCTTCGACCACGAATGGATGTGTACTCTATGATAAAAAAATTCGGCAGCATATGGAGAAGAAAAGCGAGTGGATGGAATACTCACTTATTTATACAATGTACGGGTTGTCCTTTATAGGCTTTTCGCGGGCCCTCTATCTGTCGCGGAAAAGAACGCCTGGTTCCTGACGTGGTTTCTATATCCTATAGTTCCTAGGTGTTGATCGATTCTGGGAGCTCTCAGTTGGTATTTAAATATAAATTTTGATTGGTGGGTCGCGAATCCATTTTAATCTAGGGGGAGTTATGTCTGGAAGGTTTGAAATTATTGTTGCGTATGTGGATAAGGGAGTGGGCAAGACAAGCTCTGCAGCAGCTCTTGTGGATCAATTTAACTCTAATAAAGATGGCTTTTCTCTTGTCAACCAAACGGCGCAGATGGTGGCCAGTGTCGTCAGTGTTGCTTCAATTACTACCGTTACGCTTGGGTTGCTCCCGTTTGTAAGCGTCACGGCGCATACTTTAGCGGCTACAATGACCTTTTTGAAAATAGTCGTCGATTTCAAATCTGAAGGCGTTGTTGAGAGAGCTGACGTATGGAGTTTAGTAGGAAACGTCGCCGGTGTTGTAGCAGGTATCACATTGCTAGCGGGCTTTACCGCTGCAGCCCCCTGGGTCGCTGGGGTTGCCATTGGTACTGGAGTAATGGGCATCCTCAGTACGGATGTGGTTAAAAATATTTTGAAAGTCGTCGTCCAGCCTCTCTGGGATAAAAACTTCAAGGGCCGGCCAGATGCTAACTATGAAAATCATTTCATATCGCCTGATTTGACGGTTTTACCGCAGCATCGAATTGAAACCGATTATGAGGGCAAGATTGCCAAGATAGTTTGGGATCCGAGCAATGACAGTATCTCTATTGAGCGCACAGAGAAGGAACCGGATGATCCCGATACGCTTCCAAGTGATGGTGTAGGTGACAGCGACGGGGGCATCGACGCCCCATTGGGCGGAAATCCTTCATTTATTATTCCTGAATCATTCCCTGCACCGGGTCCAGCGCCAGGTTCGGAGCCAGCCCCTGCACCGGGTCCAGCGCCGGGTTTGGAGCCAGTCCTTGCACCGGGTCCAGCGCCAAGTCCGGAGCCAGTTCCTGCGCCCGATCCTGGGCCAGTCCAGGAACCAACTGCCCCAGTTGGCGGTGGGGATACAGCTGCATTTTTAGGGGAGGGAGGGGGAAGTTCACCCGGTGGAGGTACGGTAGGCGGGGGCATCTCGGGACGAAGAGATGAAATTGAAATATCTATTGAATCGATTGGGGGAAACCCCGCACTTGGCCATCCCCCGCTCCGGCCAGATGAACCTCAGGATCAATATGGCTGCTGTACGAATCGTCAAGACTCCTATAACTAGCTAAATTTCATACCACTGAAAATGGGTAATTATCTTTGGTTTGCGTAAAGATTCACGATTGACAATGTGAGTTTTTTAGCATCAACGTGTTTGGGACTCGTTTTCTTCTGGTTTTGCAGTCAGGTCCCAGATAACAATTGCTCTGATTAAGGCAGCAGACGATCGGTGGTGGTGCATGAGAGGTATCTGGTTTTACTTGCTGGGTGTTATTCCTTGATAGATGCTGGCGTCGTGCAATTTTTTAACGGCTAGTTCCGTATGGTACTCGGCCGTCCCATTGAGTTGTGATCGGTTCAGGGTGACGTTAGAGTTTAAGGCGGGGCTTGTAGATCTGTTCAATAATAATTAATACGAGGCGGAATATTTGTCCAAGCAATCGAGTCTCGAAGAGATCATGAATCCCCCACGGTCTGCGATGGAAGCTTTTCACCGGTTATCTACACGGCAAAGGATGAAAGTGTGCGGATGCATATCGCTTGCTTTCGTCTTTATAGGCTTCGGGCTCACGTACCTGTACGTTGATGAAGAGTCTTCGTCCTCTGGCCGGATTATTTCGACAACGGGCGTAATCAGATCTAGTCCGGTAAGACTGGAGGAAGATCGATCGATAGTGTCCTATAAAGTTGCGGTAGCACCACTTGGGCAGGCTGTTTCTTTACGGGTGTATGCGAGGAAGGATGGGTGTCACGATAAAGACTTGGTTGTCGGTCAAACATTGATGCTGTCGATTCAAGAAGTGGATTCTGGTTTCAAAATGCGACAGGCTTCAACGCTTGATAAGTGTTTAGTCTATGACGACGGTCTAGGGCGCGATGTTCGGAGGGTGATGAATAACTCTCTCTATTATTCGATTGCCTATTTTTGGGGGTTGGGGTTTGTCGCTTTTTGTTGTTCATTGTTCTATTGGCGGAAGGCTAAATGGCCGGTCTGATTTGTCCAAGCTTCAAGGTGTATTTCTGATTTTTTAACAACGTTTCGAGAGTACTGATGAGTGAGGTTCGCGGGGCGGTCACATCAGCAGCCAGCGCTTGTTCACCAGCGCGCGCTGGCCGACCACAAGCGAGTCCGATCTTTCTTTTCCCCTATGATCGGGTTGCGGTACCGTAGCGATTCTCTCAATCGCTACGGTACCTGGCCCATGGACCCTACCACCCAACTAGCCGCCACCCTCGGCGAGTCCTTGCGTGTCGTCGCCGCCCAGGCCACCACCGCCGAATCCTGCACCGGTGGCGGCATCGCCGAAGCCATCACGCGCATCCCCGGTTCCTCCGCCTGGTTCGAGGCCGGATACGTCACTTATTCAAATACCCAGAAAACCGCACAACTCGGTGTAAGCCCCGAACTGTTTGGCCGCGTTGGCGCGGTCAGTCGTGAAGTGGTCGAGGCCATGGTACGGGGTGCCTGTGCTCGCAGTGGTGCGCGTTTTGGCGTTGCGGTCAGTGGCGTCGCCGGGCCGGACGGCGGCTCGGTGGACAAGCCGGTGGGGACCGTCTGGCTCGCCTGGGCTGATGGCCAGCAGCTGTTTGCCGAGCGCCGGCTGTTCTCCGGGGACCGGGACGAGGTCCGCCGACAAACGGTAAAGGCCGCCCTGACTGGGCTGACACAGCTTGCATCAGGAGAAAGTCCCTTGGAGGGGTAGGCGCGCGATCAATCGTGTGGAATAATACTGGCTACTTATACAGTTATTCCGGCCTTCAGGCCTAATTGATTACGAGAGGACTTCAATGGACGACAACAAGAAGAAAGCCTTGGCTGCGGCCTTGGGTCAGATCGAACGTCAGTTCGGTAAAGGTGCGGTCATGCGCATGGGCGATCACGATCGCCAGGCCATCCCGGCCATCTCTACCGGTTCGCTGGGCCTGGACATCGCACTGGGCATCGGCGGCCTGCCAAAGGGCCGAATTGTCGAGATCTACGGCCCGGAGTCTTCGGGTAAAACCACGCTGACCCTGTCGGTCATCGCTCAGGCTCAACGCGCCGGTGCTACCTGCGCCTTCGTCGACGCCGAGCACGCGCTGGACCCTGAATACGCCGGCAAGCTGGGCGTCAACGTCGACGACCTGCTGGTTTCGCAGCCTGACACCGGCGAGCAAGCCTTGGAAATCACCGACATGCTGGTGCGCTCCAACGCGGTTGACGTGATCATCGTCGACTCCGTGGCGGCCCTGGTACCCAAGGCCGAAATCGAAGGCGAAATGGGCGACATGCATGTGGGTCTGCAAGCCCGTCTGATGTCCCAGGCGCTGCGCAAGATCACCGGTAACATCAAGAACGCCAACTGCCTGGTCATCTTCATCAACCAGATCCGGATGAAGATCGGCGTCATGTTCGGCAGCCCGGAAACCACCACCGGTGGTAACGCGCTCAAGTTCTACGCTTCCGTCCGTCTGGACATCCGCCGTACTGGCGCGGTGAAGGAAGGCGACGAAGTGGTCGGCAGTGAAACCCGCGTCAAGGTCGTCAAGAACAAGGTCGCACCGCCATTCCGTCAGGCTGAATTCCAGATCCTGTACGGCAAGGGTATCTACTTGAACGGCGAGATCGTCGACTTGGGTGTGCTGCACGGTTTCCTGGAAAAATCCGGCGCCTGGTACAGCTACCAAGGCAGCAAGATCGGTCAGGGCAAGGCCAACTCGGCCAAGTTCCTGCAGGACAATCCGGATATCAAGGCCGTCCTCGAGAAGCAGATCCGTGAAAAACTGCTGACCGGTGGTGTCGATGCCAAGAAGGCCGAAGCAGCCGCTCCTGCTGAAGCTGACGAAGTGGTCGATGCTGACGCGGACTTCTGATCCCATCCATGTCCACTGTCGTTCTTGATACACCCGTCGCTGTGCGACGGACTGCAATGGACCTGCTCGCGCGCCGCGAGCACGGTCGTGTCGAGCTGACGCGCAAGCTGCGTCAGCGCGGCGCTCCCCCCGAATTGATCGACCAGGCACTCGACCGGCTCACGGAAGAGGGTCTGTTGTCCGAAGCCCGTTATCTCGAGAGTTTTATCCGCTACCGTGCTCACTCGGGTTACGGTCCGCTGCGCATTCGCGAAGAACTGAGCCAGCGAGGGCTGCCGCGCTTGGATATCGAGCAGGCACTGCGTGAAGCGGAATTCGACTGGTCAGCGCAGTTGGCTGATACCTGGCAGCGCAAGTTCTCTGGACATTTGCCACGGGACATGAAGGAGCGAGCGCAGCAGACCCGCTTCCTGGTGTACCGCGGCTATCCGCTGGAGTTGGTCGGCCGCCTGCTCAGCGGCCGTAGTTTCGACGACTGACGCGTTCTAACTGTGCTCGCGCAACTTGTGCGTAGCGTCATGCGCCGATACAGGCGCTTCGGCCCAGTTCTCCCTCTGGTTGATAAAGTCCACCAGCTCCCGCAAGCGCCCTTGATCCCGACCGTTGAAGTTGAAGCCCAACCTAGACAGATGGCTGAACTCCGGCTCGTTGTGCTGCTCGCCGTCATAGGCCTGCTGCACGAATGTATCGCTCAGGCATAGCGCTGCAAACTCCTTGCGGACGAGTTCCAGCGCGGCATCGCTCAATGCGTGGCGCATGCGAATCACGAATAGCTTCTGCAACCAGCGGGTCGAATGGAAGTTGCTGTAGAACCGGTCAATCTCCTGCACCGCCGCTTCCGCGCTGTGGACCAGACGCAGCAGCTTCATGTCGCTAGGCAGAATGTAGCGGTTGGCTTGCAGTTGCTGCTCGATGAAGTCCAGCGCGCCCTGCCAGAAGCCGCCGCCCGGCGTGTCCAGCAGCACCACGGGCACCAGCGGGCTCTTGCCGGTCTGAATCAGGGTCAACACTTCCATGGCCTCATCAAGAGTACCGAAACCGCCTGGGCACAGCACCAGCGCGTCGGCTTCCTTGAGGAAGAACAGCTTGCGAATAAAGAAGAAATGAAACGGCAGCAGTTGCTCCGTGCCGTCGATGGTGGCGTTGGCATGTTGCTCGAAGGGCAGGGTGATATTGAAACCCAGGCTGTGCTCGCGGCCGGCACCTTTGTGCGCCGCCGCCATGATGCCGCCACCGCCACCGGTGATGACCATCATCCCGGCATCGGCCAGCGCGGCACCGAGTTCGGTCGCCTGGGCGTAGAGCGGATGTTCCTGCGGTGTGCGCGCCGAGCCAAACACCGTGACCTTGCGTCGTCCCTTGTACTGTTCGAGCACGCGGAAGGCATGGGTGAGTTCGCGCAGCGCCTGCAGGGTGATCTTGGCGTTCCAGCGGTTGCTGTCGTCCTCGGCCATGCGCATCACAGTCAGCATCATGTCGCGGTACAGCGAGAGGTTGGGGCTCTCAGGGGCAATCTGACGCAGTTGGGCGTCGATGCGGTCGGTCAGGTTCAGACCATTGCTATTGAAATGGGCGGATAGAAAGTCGTCGGGTTGGTACGGCATTCAACATCTCCTTCTGCACTTGGCCCCATCACGCGGTGGGCGGACAAGGGCGACAACACGGCGTGCCATGGGGTGACGATAGTTCGATGATGTGCCCAACAGGTAACCGCTGGCAATGCCTTGCTGCGCTAGTGGCCATGCGCTACCGCCGGTCAGTTGCTCCCAAACGTCCCCCACGTCTGATTTACTCAAAGAACAAGTGGCGAAATGGAAGCCCTGAAAATGATCGCGGCAGCAGGCATGGAGGCAAGGATGCAGCAGACGCAGCGCTTGTATATCGAGGTCGATGCGCGCCTTTACGTGCTGCTCGAACGGGCCGCGCAGGCGGACAACTGCAGTGTCGAAGAGGAATGCATACGGCGGCTTGAGGAGGGAGGGCGACGCTCGGTGTTTCTACAGGCGACAATCGCCGATCTACGCGCTGACGAGGCGCAGCGCCTCATCAACGGACATCATGGATAGCGCCGTTACTTCTTCTTGGCGATAGGTGCCTTGTCGACCTTGATATCGCAGTCGGCAGCCGTGTAGCGCTGGGTGCCGATGAACTTGTTGGTCTTGTACTCGGTGAAGTCGTAGCGCATGACCGCGCCATGGGCCAGCAGATTGCGGAAGCCCTGGTTCTGGCAGACGCTGACGCCCAACTGATAGCGCACGGTGTTCTTGTCGGCACGCATTTTTTCAGCTTGTTCCGAACGCACGCTCAGGTGGTCGATCAATTCCTTGCCTTCAACGGTAAAGCCTTGGTCGAGGATGTCTTCGTTGATGGCGCGTGGGGTGCCCTCGCTGCTCTGCTTGGCCACTTGTTGAAGCATCTGATTGAGTTCCGTGTCTTTCAACGAGGCGGCTTGTGCGGTGAAAGGCAGGGCCAGCAGCAGGGTCAAGGACGGAACGATAAAGCGCAACATGAAACACTCCTGATCGGTGGGACCGGATAAAGGGACTGGGGGTTGGACCTAAGTCCTTTCCTTGCGTTCACATGTCCCTTGTTGTGAACCCGAAGGGCAAGTATAGGCTGGCAGCCCAGGCCGCGACCATCGCAAATGCCGCTAAAGCGCCAGCCGACCTGATAAACTCGGAGCACTCTTCGCCGCTGTGATCCGCAATGACCCACGCCGTTTCCCGCCTGCGCACCCAGCGTCTGGCTCGCTGCATCAAACCTTTCGTGGCCCGCGGTTCCCGAGCGCCGCGTTGCCCCGGATGTCGAGTCATCGCCAGTTATTGCCTGTGCCCATGGCGTCCGCAGGTGGCGGCGCACTCGTCGGTGTGCCTGTTGATGCATGACGTCGAGCCGCTCAAACCGAGCAATACCGGCTGGCTGATCGCCGATGTGTTGAGCGATACCCAGGCCTTCAGCTGGTCGCGGGTAGAGGTCGATCCGGCGTTGCTGGCACTGCTCGACGATGCGCAGTGGCAGCCATATATCGTCTTTCCGGGCGAGTTCGTCGAACCCGAACGCGTAACCCAGCGGGTCGAGCCGCAGCCGGGCAAGCGCCCGCTGTTCATTCTGCTGGACGCCACCTGGAACGAAGCCCGCAAGATGTTTCGCAAAAGCCCCTATCTTGATCGCTTCCCGGTGTTGAGCCTGACCTCGGATCAACTGTCGCGCTACAAGCTGCGTCGCTCCAAGCGTGACGATCACTTCTGCACCGCGGAAGTGGCGGCATTGTGTCTGGAGTTGGCCGGCGATCAGCGCGCTGCCAGCGCACTGGACACCTGGCTGGATGCGTTCAGTGCTCATTATCTGGGCGCCAAGTATCAGCTCCCCGTAGATCTGGGAGACGAATTGCACCAGCGTTTGCAAGCCTTCAGCCCGGCATGATGGCCGGCTTGAGCCCCTCGACTTGACCACCCCGACCCGGCTCGGCATGCTTGGCGCCGATTCAGGCGCGATTGCCCTGCGACCGACCCACAGGATCCACTGACCCATGGCCCACTACGACATCCTGATTGCCGATGATCACCCGCTGTTTCGCAGCGCCTTGCATCAGGCGGTAGCCTTGGGCCTGGGGCCGGACGCGCGACTGGTGGAAGCCGCCAGTATCGCCGAGCTCGAAGCCCGGCTGACGGAAAAGTCCGATTGGGACCTGGTGCTGCTGGACCTCAACATGCCAGGCGCCTACGGTTTTTCCGGCCTGGTCCTGCTGCGTGGGCAGTATCCGCAGATTCCGGTGGTGATGGTCTCAGCCCAGGAAGAAGCCGCAGTGATGGTCAAGTCCCGCGAATTCGGCGCCAGCGGATTCATTCCCAAGTCCAGCAGCCTGGAAGCCATTCAGGAGGCGGTGCGCACGGTGTTGGAGGGTGATGTCAGCTGGCCGCCGCAAGCGTTCGAGGCCGTCAGCGTGTCGGCCGAGGCCAAGGCGGCCAGCGCCGGGCTGGCCAGCCTGACACCGCAGCAGTTTCGCGTGTTGACCATGGTCTGCGAGGGCTTGCTGAACAAGCAGATCGCCTTTGAGCTGAGCGTCTCCGAAGCCACCATCAAGGCCCATGTCACCGCCATTTTCCGCAAGCTGAACGTACGCACCCGCACCCAGGCTGCCTTGCTTTTGCAGCAACTCGAATCCATCGGCAACCATTGAGCGCCGATGGCCATTTTCTGACACTCCAGGCATTACTTTATTCATGTCTCCTTTCAAAGGCCAAAAAGGCCTCAAGCGCATCTTCAATGCCGGTGGCTATTCCCTGGCCGGCCTGCACGCGGCGTTCACCGGCGAAGCGGCCTTCCGCCAGTTGGTGCTGGCCAATGTGATATTGATCCCGGTGGCCTTGTTGCTCGACGTCAGCCGTGTGGAGCGGGCGCTGCTGATCGCTGTGTGCCTGCTGGCCTTGATCGTCGAACTGATCAACTCGGCGATCGAAGCCGCCATCGACCGGATTTCCCTCGATCGCCATCCGCTGTCGAAAAACGCCAAGGACATGGGCAGCGCCGCGCAACTGGTGGCCATGACCATGATCGGTATCGTCTGGGCGGTGATCCTGCTTTAAAGCGTCAGGCGATGTCTGGCAGCACGATCTCGTCGCTGCGCCGTACGCCGCTGGTGAACGAGCGGCACAGGTCGAGGAATTCGCGCATGGCCGAGGTCTGATACTTCTGCTTGTGCCAGATAAAGAAGAACTGCCGCGCCAGATCCAGCTCTGGCGTCTGCACAGCCACCAGGCTGCCGCGGCGAAAGGCATCGCGCAGGGCCAGCCGCGAGATGCAGCCGATGCCGAGGCCCGACTCCACGGCGCGCTTGATGGCTTCAGTGTGTTCCAGTTCCAGCCGCACATTGAGGCTGGAGCGGTGATGGCGCATGGCTTGATCGAACGTCAGCCGGGTGCCGGACCCCTGTTCGCGCAGTATCCACGCCTCCTCGGTCAGTGCCTGCATACTGGCCGGGCCACTGCGGGCCAAGGGGTGCTTGGGTGAGCAGAACACTACCAGTTCGTCCTCGACCCAGGGTTGCACCTCGATATCAGGATGGCTACAGTCGCCTTCGATCAGGCCCAGGTCGATCTCGTAGTGCGCCACTTGCTGGACGATGTTGGCGGTATTCTGCACGTGCAGCTTCACCTGGCTTTCGGGGTGAATCTGCATGAAGTGGCCAATCAGCAAGGTCGCCAGATAATTACCGATGGTCAGCGTCGCGCCCACGGCCAGCGAGCCGAAGCCGGATTTGCCGTTGAGCAGGTCTTCGATCTCTTTGGCCTGGTCGAGCAGGGCCACGGCCTGGGGCAGCAACTGGTGGCCGAGGGCATTGAGGCTCAGGCGCTTGCCGGCGCGGTCGAACAGCTGGCAGCTGGATTGGCGTTCGAGTTCGGTGATCGAGGTGCTGGCGGCCGACTGCGACAATGCCAGTTGCACGGCGGCGCGCGAGACACTTTCCTGCTGAGCCACGGCCACGAATACCTGGAGTTGTCTGAGAGTGAATCGCATATCGATATAACCGATAACCTATATCTTGATAATTCAGTTAACAGATATTGTTGCTGGCTTTAAACTATTGCGCAATTGCGCTCTATGGTCAGCGCACCGTTCTTTCAGGAGCCTTCTTCAATGAGCAACATGAACCACGAACGCGTTCTCAGTGTGCACCACTGGAACGACACCCTGTTCAGCTTCAAGTGCACGCGCGATCCAGGCCTGCGCTTCGAGAACGGGCAGTTCGTGATGATCGGCCTGCAGCAGCCCAACGGCCGTCCGTTGATGCGCGCCTATTCCATCGCCAGCCCGAACTGGGAAGAGCATTTGGAGTTCTTCAGCATCAAGGTGCCCGACGGCCCGCTGACCTCGCAGTTGCAGCATCTCAAGGAAGGCGACGAGATCATCATCAGCAAGAAGCCCACCGGTACCCTGGTGCTCGATGACCTCAAGCCCGGCAAGCACCTGTACCTGCTGAGCACCGGCACTGGTCTGGCGCCGTTCATGAGCGTCATTCAGGATCCGGAAACCTACGAGCGTTTCGAAAAGGTCATCCTCTGCCACGGCGTGCGTTACGTGAACGAAGTCGCTTACCGCGAGTTCATCACCGAGCATCTGCCGCAGAACGAGTTCTTCGGCGAAGCGCTGCGCGACAAGCTGATCTACTACCCCACCGTGACCCGCGAGCCGTTCGAGAACGAAGGCCGCCTGACCGATCTGATGCGCAGCGGCAAGCTGTTCAGCGACATCGGTCTTCCGCCGATCAATCCTCAGGACGACCGTGCCATGCTGTGCGGCAGCCCGAGCATGCTCGACGAGACCAGCGAAGTGCTCAACAGCTTCGGCCTGACCGTTTCGCCGCGTATGCGCGAGCCAGGCGACTATCTGATCGAGCGCGCCTTCGTCGAGAAGTAAGCGCCGATCGAAACAGCCGCTCCACCTTCTCAGGTCGAGCGGCTTTTTTGTGCCTGCGCGCTACTGCGTCACTTCCAGGACGCGGATCAGCCCGGGTTGCGGATAGTGCCAACGCACGTCCACATCCCACAGCCGCACGCCATATTGACGCTCCGCTGCGGGCACCTGATAGGCCGGGCGAGGGTCCTGGGCCAGGCACTGCTCGATCAGCTCGACCAGTGGCTCACCCAGGCGCTGGCCATGTTCGCGAGCGCTGTGCAGCGCGTCGTCAGGCCATTGCACGGCGATCAGTGGCGGCGCGGCACTGGCTATCTGATTGCTCGCGCCGGCGAGGCTGTCGGCATAGGGCACGTACGGTTTGATATCCAGCACCGGCGTGCCATCGAGCAGATCGATGCCGGACACCCAGAGTTTGCCTGCTTCGACCTTGTCCAGCCGGACCACGGACTGCCCGATTCCATTGGGGCGGTGGGTCGCGCGGGTCGCGAAGACCCCCATCGAGGTATTCCCGCCCAGGCGTGGTGGGCGTACCTTCAGGCGCGGCTTGTCTTCCAGAGCCTGGTGAAACAGGAACAGCAGCCACACATGGCTGACCTGCTCCAGGCCTTGCACCGCCTCGCCGGTATTGAACGGTGCCACCAGCTCCACCACACCGCGGGCAGCCGGGGCGAGCTGGGGTTGCCGGGGAATGGCGAATTTTTCCTTGAAGCAGGAGCGGACGAAGCCGACCGGGGAAACACTATGACTCATGGGGCTCCAGACAGCGGGGGCGCAGGGTGGGGCGATCAGAATGACTTGCAGCCAGCGACCTTGAAGGGGCCGGCGATGCGTATCCAGCCATCACCCGGGTAGGTTTGCGAGCAGACGTAGACGCCTTCCTGGGTCTTGCTTTGCCACCGGTACCAGTAGGCCGGCTTGGCCTCGCACAGGGCGCTCAGACTCGATAGCAACAAGGAGGCGACAACGATGCGTAGCGACACGGTAACCTCCATGGGGCTCGAATCCAGGGGTGGCTTGCCTATCACTTTCGCGGGCAAGCCTTGCTCCTACAGATGTGCGACGATAGCGCGGTTTTTACCGTAGCGACAACGATGCGTAGCGACACGGTAACCTCCATGGGGCTCGAATCCAGAGGTGGCTTGCCGATCGCTTTCGCGGGCAAGCCCGGCTCCTACAGATGTACGACGATAACGCGGTTTTTACCGTAGGAGCAAAGCCTGCTCGCGAAGAGGCCGGTAGGGCTAGCTGCCTTCAGCCGCGCACGCGCAGGGTCAAGCCCTTGAGGAAGTTGCGCAGCAGCTGGTCGCCGCACGGACGATAGTTGTTGTGCCCGGCCTTGCGGAACAGGGCGCTGAGTTCTGGCTTGGACACCGGAAAATCCACCGACTTGAGGATGGCGTGCATGTCGTCTTCCTTGAGCTCGAAGGCCACGCGCAGCTTTTTCAGCACGGTGTTGTTGGTCACCGGCAGTTCGATGGGCTGGGCCGGGCGGCTGTCATCCTTGCCGCGCTTGAAGATCACCAGGCCGTCGAGAAAATACGCCAGCACCGTATCAGGGCAGTGCACGAAGCCTTCTTCCTCTTCCTTGGTCAGATAGCCGGAGATCTCGGCCTTGGTCGCTTCGCCACCGGCGAGTTTGATCAGCTCGACGACTTTGGCGTCGCCGATGTCGATCATGTAGCGCACGCTGCGCAGTACATCGTTTTGAATCATGAAATCGAATCCTGGATAAACGACATCGCCAACTCGGCGACGCCTGAAAACGGCTTAGAACTTCTCGCTGGTCGCCATATAGCGCCATTCGCCGACGGGCAGTTTGCCCATGGATACGCCGCCGATACGGATGCGGCGGATCGACACCACGTTCAGCCCGACGCTGTTGCACAGTTGCACCAAAACCCCCGGCAGCGGGTTCTTCAGCACGATGCGCAGACGGGTTTCGTTCTGCCAGCTGACTTTCACAGGTGGCAGCGCCTTGCCCTTGTAGGTGACGCCATGTTGCAGGCGGTTGAGGCCGTGTTCGCTCATGTCGCCACTGATTTCGACGACGAACTCCTGCTCCAGCTTGGCGATGTCATCAGTGAGCTTGCGAGCGATGCGCCAGTCCTGAGTGAACACTTGCAATCCGGCGCAGTGCTCGGGCAGTTCGGCGGCGCAGCTCAGGCGCACGAAGTGCCCGCGCAGTGGCCGTTTGCCAAAACGATGGGCTTCGGACAGGGTTTCCGGGGCCAGTGCACGCTGCAGTTGCTCGCGGCTCTGCTCGGAAGGCTGGTGCGCCAGCAAGGTGATCGGGTCTGGCGCCACGGCCTTGGCGTCTGGATCGAGCTCGACGCGCTGGGCGTCGACCTTGAACTGCGGCTCGTCGACGATTTCGCCGTCGACCCGGACCCAGCCGCCCTCGATGAACAGCTCTGCCTCACGGCGCGAGCACCCGACCAGTTCGATCAGGCGTTTGGAAAGGCGAGTGGGTTCAGACATGACAGCGACCGTGGCAAGATAAGGCCGGTATTGTACCCGCGTAGCGCGTGATATTCGCCGTTAAATCTTCGCTCAGGCGCTGCGTACGCTCTGCCGCGCGGCCAGGCGCAGGTGCAGCAAAGGGTAGGGATGGCCCAGGCCGTCCTGCTCGCAACGGCCGATCACCTCGAAACCCTGTTTGAAATAGAAGCCCACGGCCTGAGCGTTCTGCTCGTTGACGTCGATCAGCTCGGCATTCAGGTGTTCGATGGCGTAAGTGAGCAACTGCTTGCCCACGCCCTGACCGCGATGGCGCGGACCGACGAAGAGCATCTCCACCTTGCCGCCGGCGACCCCGGCAAACCCCATGATGCGCTGCTGCGGATCGCGGATGCAGATCAGCATGACGGCGTCGAGGTAGTGCTCCAGGACCAGGGCCCGGAGTTCGCGGATGTAGTCGTCGGGGAGGAATTTGTGCGTCGCCCGCACCGACGACTCCCACACCCGCGTCAGTTCGGGGTAGTCGCTCTGGTGTGGCGTGACGATGGTGGGCACATAAGGCATTGCGGCAGTCTCCATGACGGGGCAGTCCATGGCTAACTATAGCTGTAGCGAGGGGGCTTGCCCCCGAAAGGTGAGTCAGGCAGCGCTTGTGCAGCCTGGTGCGCTCTATCGGGGGCAAGCCCCCTCGCTACAGGTGTCCGTGCAGGCAGATTGTGCGGGCTTACAGCCGAGTGGCCCACAGATCGTATTCATCGGCATCGGTCACCCGGCACCAGATCTTGTCGCCAGGCTTGATGCTGCCATCGCTTTCGATGAACACGTTGCCGTCGATTTCCGGGGCGTCGAAGAAGCAGCGGCCGACCGCGCCTTGCTCGTCGACTTCATCGATCAGGACTTCGATCTCCTTGCCGATCTTCATCTGCAGGCGTGCGGCGCTGATGGCTTGCTGGTGAGCCATGAAGCGGTCCCAGCGATCCTGCTTGACGTCATCCGGCACGACGGCGGCGTCGAGCAGATTGGCGGGCGCGCCTTCGACCGGCGAGTACTGGAAGCAACCGACGCGGTCCAGCTGGGCCTCGGTGAGCCAGTCGAGCAGGTACTGGAAGTCTTCTTCGGTCTCGCCCGGGAAGCCGACGATGAAGGTCGAGCGGATGACCAGGTCCGGGCACTGTTCGCGCCAGTTCTTGATGCGCGCCAGGGTCTTGTCTTCGAAGGCTGGGCGTTTCATCAGCTTGAGCACTTTCGGGCTGGCGTGCTGGAACGGGATGTCGAGGTACGGCAGGATCTTGCCAGCGGCCATCAGCGGGATCACGTCGTCGACGTTCGGGTACGGATACACATAGTGCAGGCGTACCCACACGCCCAGGCTGCTGAGGGCCTGGCACAGCTCGAGCATGCGCGTCTTGACCGGCTGGCCATTCCAGAAGTCGGTCTTGTACTTGACGTCGACGCCATAGGCGCTGGTGTCCTGGGAGATCACCAGCAGCTCCTTGACGCCGGCCTTGACCAGGCGCTCGGCCTCGCTCAGGACGTCACCCACCGGACGACTGACCAGCTTGCCGCGCATCGACGGGATGATGCAGAAGCTGCAGCTGTGGTTGCAGCCTTCGGAAATCTTCAGGTAGGCGTAGTGGCGCGGGGTCAGCTTGATGCCCTGCGGCGGCACCAGATCGATCAGCGGGTTGTGGTCCTGACGCGGCGGCACCACGTCGTGCACTGCATTGACCACCTGCTCGTACTGCTGCGGGCCAGTGACCGACAGCACGCTGGGGTGCACGTTGCGAATGGCGCTTTCTTCCACGCCCATGCAGCCGGTGACGATCACCCGGCCGTTTTCCGCCAGAGCTTCGCCGATCACTTCCAACGATTCCGCCTTGGCGCTGTCAATGAAACCGCAGGTGTTGACCACCACCACATCGGCGTCCTGATAGGTCGGCACCACTTCGTAGCCTTCCATGCGCAGCTGAGTCAGGATGCGTTCGGAATCTACCAGGGCCTTGGGGCAACCCAGGGAAACGAAGCCGACCTTGGGGGCGGCTGACGAAGGGACGGTGGACATGGCTAACCTCGGTATTGAATCTTGATATCTGAACGGCCGCGCGCAAGCGGCCAGGCGGGCGCTACAGACGCCTCTTGATCAAAAAGTGCGCAATTCTATCCATGGCCAAGGCGCTTGACCAGCTTTATAGAGGGAAATGCGACGAGTGCTGCGCTATGCTTCGCGGCGTTGCGCTCGGTCACAGGCTGCTGAGCAGCAAAGAGTCGGGACCCGATGCGCACACAAGTGCGCCGATCCTCAAAGTTTTCGCGGGCCCAGGTACAGGTTTCAGGAGTGGTTGATGGTTCAGGCAAACAGTCAGGCGGGCACCGGGCATTCTCGTCCCGGTGCGGTGGGTATGTTGGTGGCGGCCGTGGGCGTGGTCTATGGCGACATTGGTACCAGCCCGTTGTACACCCTGCGTGAGGTGTTTTCCGGAGGTTACGGGGTGCCCGTCAACCATGATGGTGTGTTGGGCATTCTGTCGCTGATCTTCTGGTCGCTGATCTGGGTAGTCTCGATCAAATACATGCTGTTCGTGCTGCGCGCCGACAACCAGGGCGAGGGCGGGATCATGGCGCTGACCGCACTGGCGACCCGTGCCGCCGCCAATCATCGGCGCCTGCGTGCGCTGCTGGTGGTGTGCGGGCTGGTGGGCGCCGCGCTGTTCTACGGCGACAGCATGATCACTCCGGCAGTGTCGGTGCTCTCGGCGATCGAGGGGCTGGAGCTGGCATTCGATGGCATCGAGCATTGGGTCGTGCCCTTGTCACTGGTGGTGCTGGTGGCGCTGTTCCTGATCCAGAGCCGTGGCACCGCCCGTATCGGCAAGCTGTTCGGTCCGGTGATGGTGCTGTGGTTTCTAGTGCTAGGGGCACTGGGCCTGTATGGCATCGTGCAAAACCCGGAGGTGATCCATGCGTTCAATCCGTTGTGGGCGGTGCGCTTTTTCGTGGTCCACCCCGGCATGGGTGTGGCCATTCTCGGCGCGGTAGTGCTGGCGCTGACCGGTGCGGAAGCGCTGTACGCCGACATGGGCCACTTCGGTCGCAAGCCGATCGCTCGCGCCTGGTTCATCCTGGTGCTGCCGGCATTGGTGCTCAATTATTTTGGCCAGGGCGGCCTGTTGCTCGCCGATCCAGAGACGGCACGCAACCCATTCTACCTGCTGGCCCCGAGCTGGGCGTTGATTCCGTTGGTGGCGCTGTCGACCCTGGCCACGGTGATCGCTTCCCAGGCGGTGATTTCCGGGGCTTTCTCGCTTACGCGTCAGGCTATCCAACTCGGCTATATCCCGCGGATGTACATTCAGCATACCTCGAGTGCCGAAGAGGGGCAGATCTACATCGGTGCGGTCAACTGGTCGTTAATGGTCGGGGTGATCCTGTTGGTAGTGGGCTTCGAGTCCTCCGGTGCGCTGGCCTCGGCTTACGGCGTAGCGGTGACGGGGACGATGCTGATGACCACGATTCTGGTATCGGCGGTCATGCTGCTGCTGTGGAAATGGCCACCGGTGCTGGCCGTGCCGGTGTTGATCGGTTTTTTGCTGGTGGACGGCCTGTTCTTCGCCGCCAACGTGCCGAAGATCGTTCAGGGCGGCGCCTTTCCGGTATTGGCGGGCACCGTGCTGTTCATCCTCATGACCACCTGGAAGCGCGGCAAGCAACTGCTGGTTGATCGTCTGGATGAAGGCGCGCTGCCTTTGCCGATCTTCATTGGCAGTATCCGCGTGCAGCCGCCCCATCGGGTGCAAGGCACGGCGGTATTCCTCACCGCGCGCTCCGACGCCGTGCCCCACGCGTTGCTGCATAACCTGCTGCACAACCAGGTTCTGCACGAGCAGGTGGTGCTGTTGACCGTGCTCAACGAAGACACTCCACGGGTCAATGGAGATCGCCGAGTCGAGGTCGAAAGCTACGGCGAAGGCTTTTTCCGGGTGATCCTGCATTTCGGTTTCATGGACGAGACCGATGTGCCTGCCGCGCTGGCGCTGTGTCATCTTGACGAGCTGGATTTCAGCCCGATGCGCACGACCTACTTCCTCAGCCGCGAGACGGTGATCGCTTCCAAGATCGTTGGGATGGCCCGTTGGCGAGAGGCGCTGTTCGCGTTCATGTTGAAGAATGCCAATGGCAATTTGCGCTTCTTTAATTTGCCGCTTAATCGGGTGATCGAGTTGGGGACCCAAGTCGAGATGTGATGTTTGCTGGCTATTGGGCTATTGGGCTATTAGGCTATTGGGGGCGGGGTGGTTCTGCTTTCGAGCCGGCCTTGGGGGCGCCGCCCCCACCATTGGCCCCTCGCTGGGGCGAGGGGTTCCCGCGTTCCGGCACGCTTGCGCAGGGCACGCCCCGATGGGCCTTCCATGGCCCAGCGGGGCTTAGCCGGCATCCATGCCGGCTATC